>CAYYSY010000295.1:0-8105 GCA_964474355.1 uncultured Spirochaetaceae bacterium
GCGACGTCGCGCGCCTCGACGTCTCGGCGCTGACCGACCACGACCACTGGGGGCTGCGCTTCCTCGACGCCGATCCCGAGATGTGGGAGGGCATCAAGGCATCGGTCGCCGCACATCACGCCCCCGGCCGCTTCGTCACGCTGCTCGGCTATGAGTGGACGAGCTGGCTGCACGGGCATCGGCACGTGCTCTACTTCGAAGACGACGGGCCCGTGCTCTCGAGCCTGGACCCGGCCTACCTCACGCCCGCCCAGCTCTGGGACGGGCTGCGCGGGCGCCCCGCCCTCACCTTCGCGCACCACTCGGCGGGTGGGCCCGTCAGCACCAACTGGGCCTACGGCGCCGACCCCGAGCTCGAGCCGGTGACCGAGATCGTGTCGGTGCACGGCAGCAGCGAGTCGGCGGACACGCCCGGGCGGATCTACTCGCCGGTCCCGGGCAATACGGTGCGCGACGTGCTCGAGGCGGGCCTGCGCCTCGGGTTCATCGGCAGCGGCGACAGCCATGATGGCCACCCCGGGCTCTCGCATCTCGCGGCGCCCGAGGGGCTCGGTGGTCTGGCGGCGATCCTCTCCGAAGACAAGACCCGGGAGGGTGTGCTCGACTCGCTGCGCGCACGCAGGAGCTACGCGACGAGTGGCGCGCGCATCTGGATGAACGTCGAGATCGACGGCCAGCCGATGGGCAGCACGCTCGCTCCCGCCACGAACGACGCGAAGGCGACGCAGACGCTCCGCATCGAGGTGGTCGGGACGGCGCCCATCGAGCGCATCGATCTCGTCCGCAGCGGGCGCACGGCGACGCTCGAAGCCGGCGGCGAGCTCGAGTTCGCGCACGAACGCGAGCTGCCGCGGCTGGCCCGCGGCGAGTTCCACTACGTGCGCGTGGTGCAGCGCGACGGATTCGCCGCGTGGTCGAGTCCGATCTTCGCAGACTGACGCGCGGCGCTCGCCGCAGTCGGCTTCAGTCGTCGGCTTCAGTCGCCGGGCATGCCGGCGAAGCCACCCGTGAGCGTCCCGAAGAAGAGCGCGCTCACGGGTGCATCGCTCCCATTCTTCCAGCGATGCGGATGATGCGTCTTGAAATGCAGGGTATCGCCGGACTGGAGATCGAAGCGCTGGCGATCGACCTCGACCTCGAGCACGCCGAGCTCGACGAAGATCACCAGCTCGCCGTCGTAGCTGAGCGGCTCGTCCTGCCCGGCGCCACCGCCGGGCTCGTGCTGCACGCGCCACAGGTCGATCCGCGCCCTCGGGATGCCGCCCGTGATCCGGTCGACCCGGCTACCCGCCTGCACCTCGAACGTGATCGCGTCGCTGCTGCGCACGTGGCGCACCGCCGCGCTCTGGGACGCGCCCTCGAAGAGATCGGTGGGTGGGCGCCGAAGCCCGTTGGCCACCTTGAGCAGCACGGAGATCGTAGGCACCGTCTGACCGTTCTCGATCTTGTGGATCGTGCTCGCCGACACGCCGGCGCGCTCGCCCAGCTCCTGCATCGTCAGCGCCTCGTCGGTACGAAAGCGACGAACGCGCTCCGCGATCTGCTCGAGCTCGGGATCCAACAGCTCCGCTCTCCCCTGGGCGCGGTCCATACTACGGGGCCGGGCCCCCGCGGACCACGGCCGGGCGACACACGATCGCGATGACGCACCTGGACTCCGGTCCACCTGAAGCGAAGCGATTGGAAGCGAAGCGATCTAAAGCGAAGCCGTTGAGAGCGAAGCCATTGAAAGGGAAGCCGTTGAAGCAGACACCCGAGCAGAGCCCCGATGGTCCCGCGCGAGGACCGAGCTTCTCGGTGGTCGCCCCGGCGCTGGGTGTCTGCATCTTCCTCGCGGTCCTCGCGCTCGCGCGATGTGACGCGACGGGTCCATCCGTCAGCGACGATCGGCCGACGCCCGGGGGCACTGCGGGAGAGGCGCATTGAGTGTGGCGAGGCAGCCTCGCGTCTCCGTCCTGCTCCCGGCCCGCAACGCAGCCGACACGCTCGAGCTCTGCCTCGCGAGCGTCGCCCGGCAGACCGAGCCCGACTGGGAGTGCGTCGCAGTCGACGACGCGTCGACGGACGCGACCGGCGAGGTGCTTCACGGCTTCGCCCGGCGCGATCCACGCCTTCGCGTCGTCGAAGGCGAGGGGCGCGGGCTCGTCGCTGCACTTCGGCGCGGTGCCGAGGCGTGTCGGGCCCCCGTCATCGCGCGCATGGACGCCGACGATTGGATGCACCGCGATCGGCTCCGCGTTCAGCTCGAGGCCCTCGAGCGCGACCCGTCGCTGGTCGCCGTCGGCACACACGTCCGGATGTTTCCGCGCTCGACACTCAGCGACGGACGGCGCAGCTACGAGCAGTGGCTGAACTCGCTCGACTCGCCCGAGGCCATCGCGCGCGACGCATGGGTCGAGTGTCCTGTCGCACACCCGACACTCATGATCCGGGCGTCGGCGCTCTCGCGGGGCGGCTATCGCGACGTCGACTGGCCCGAAGATCTGGACCTCGTGCTGCGCCTGCTCGGAGGGGGCGAGCGGATCGGTGTGGTGCCGCGGCGGCTGCTCGGCTGGCGAGATCACCCCGGCCGCCTGTCCAGGACGCACGCGAGCTACGGGCTCGATCGATTCACGGCGTGCAAGGCCGCTCACCTCGTCGAGACGTTCCTGCGGCAGCATGCCGAGTACGTGCTCTGGGGCTACGGGCCGACGGCGAAGGCCATGCGGAAGGCGCTGCTGCCGCACGGACGAGCGCCCTCACACATCGTCGAGCTGCATCCCCGCCGCATCGGACGCACGATCCACGGCGCACCCGTCGTCGCACCCGAAGGGCTGCAACGGCTAGATGCGCCCCGCGTCGTGGTCTCGGTCTCGGGTGTGGGCCCACGTACACGCATTCGTGTGTGGCTCACCGAACACGGCTACCTGGAAGGCCGCGACTTCGTCTGCACCGCTTGAGTGCGTGCTCAGCCCTCCTGACACACCCTCATATTCATCGCGCCACATGTGAAGCACAAGATTCCGACTGTGCCTGTGTGGAACGTTCGCTCGAGAACGAGTGTTCATGGGCGTGCCCCCCCATGGAACACGCTGCTGTCCGAATGCGTTCCAACGCGAAATCTCGCGCGCTCCGTTGACGACCCCTCGAGTGGACCTTATCCACCGCTCGGTCGCTCAAAAAGACCACGCGGGCGCCACGTAAGTGGCATGAGCGGCAACTAACCCAGATAGAAGCACCTCCGACGCATGGCACGGCGCTTGCTCTTCTCGAGAGGAAGAGAAGCTGGATCGGGCGACACGGAAGCGCCCGCAACGAGCGAGCCGTCGAAGCAATTCGCACCAGGGAGCCCGGACATGAACGAGGCGAGGAACGGACGGCGCGACGATTCGGAGGGAGTCGGGATGAGTGCACAGATCATTTGCCTGGATCGCAGGTTCGACCCGACCTCGGCAGAGGCCGAGGGGCGCTATGACCGGGTCGCGCGGCGAATCAACCAGATCAGGGCGGCTCGCAATCGCAGCCAGCGCGAGGCCGACGAGCTCGCGCGCCAGTTCGTCGAGAACGACCTCATCGCGCAGACCGGCACGCGCCGCGGCCAGGGCCTCACCGCATCGGGGCGCCGCCGCAGGATGCGCACGCTGATCGACCTCGAGCGCGAGATCGCGTTGCTCGACGAAGAGCTCGTGGGCTTGAGCGAGAGCCTGACGGCGATGAACGAGGCCCTCGACGATTGGGCCAAGGAGACCTACGGGGTCTGACCCCTTCGGCCCTCCCGTCACCGCTCCACGGGTGACCCGGGTCGAGCGTGGCGAGAGAGCGCGACCCGAGAGCGGATCCGGTCCCATCCGCAGTGCTCTGTACCCCCTCTGCCACGCCCCCCGGGCTCACCCAGGCTACCCCGCTCGCACCGGCGCGGGGAGCCTGCTCGGGCTCTCACGTCCCCACCCGCCGATCTTCATCCGTTGCCGCCTTCTCCATTGGTGAGGTAGGAGACACCCGTCCACTCGATGCTCTTCTCCCAGAGCCTTCGCCCGACCTCTTCGTCGCGCACGTGGCGGGCGATCCTCGCGGGACCAGCCGAGCGCGCCGTCTCGAATCTCGTCGTCGGGCCGAAGTAGTCGGTGGGCTTCACGCCGGGCTTCGTCGCCGCCATGAGGGTGGGCAGCGCCCCCTCGGCGGGCGTATTGAAGAGCGGGCGCATCAGCGAAGCCGCGGCCATGAACCAGGCGGGGAAGGTGCGCGACAGCTCGGTGTCGGCCACGCCGGGATGACACGCCAGCGCGGTGACATCGAGTCCCCTCGCAGCCAGGCGCCGCGCGAGCTCGAACGTGAAGTACATGTTCGCGGCCTTGCTCATGTCGTAGCGCTTGCGTGCGTCGTAGGAGCGCTCCGCATGTGGGTCGTCGAAGTCGATCCGTCCGTTCAGGTGCGCGAGGCTGCTGACGTTCACCACGCGCGCGCCCGGCGTCTTCGCGAGCAGATCGAGCAGATGGCCGGTCAGCGCGAAGTGGCCGAGATGGTTCACGCCGAATTGGAGCTCGAACCCGTCTTCGGTGAGCGTCTTCGGGGGGATCATCACGCCGGCGTTGTTCACGAGCACGTCGAGCCGAGGCTCCTGGCTCACCGTCGCTGCGGCTTCGTCGACCGACTCGAGGCTGGTCAGATCGAGCGGAACCCAGACCAGGTCGGCGTTTGGGTGGAGCACGAGAATGCGGTCGATCGCGGCCTCCGCCTTGTCCTCCGAGCGGCAGCCGAGCAGCACGCGTGCGCCCCCCCCGGCGAGCACGCGCGCGGCCTCGTAGCCGATGCCCGTGTTCGCGCCCGTGACGAAGACCGTCTTGCCCGACTGGTCGGGCACCCTCGCTTCGCTGTAGTCGGCCACGTCATTCCCTCCCCTGGTCGATGTCGACGACGACCAGCGTCCCGGCCCACCTGGGCGCCGTTGGACGCAGACGCTCGAAGACCGAGTCGCGCAACGCCGGGTCGTCCTCGACGGCGCGCATGTGTCCCTCCCACGTTTCGCCGCGCACGAGTACGCTGCCTCGGCCCCCCTCGCCACGCAGCTCCTTCCACCACGAGCCGTCGGCGCCCGCGTAGACCGTGTCGCCGTCACGCAGGTAGTTGACGGGGATCGCGCGACCGGAAGGCAGCGTGATCAGCATGACCTTCTGCGCCCGCTCGCCGTCCGGGTCTTCGCGCAGCTCGCGCGCCACCTTCGGATTCATGACGTACGCGTAGTAGAGCGGCACGGCGACGACGATCACGACGACGCAGGCCAGGGCGATCCCGATCCACTTGACCATGACGGGTCTCCTCAGACGATGCTGCGGTGCGTGTTCGGGCGGAAGTCGGCGCCCGCGGCCTCGTCGTAGTAGCGGACGACGGCGCTTCGGGGCGGTACCAACGCGTCGATGCGCTCGAGGTCTTCGGGCTCGAGGCTCACGTCGACGGCGCCGAGGTTGTCGTCCGCCTGCTCGAACGTGCGCGGCCCGATAATGGGGGCCGTGATGCCGGGCTGCTCACAGCACCAGGCGAGCGCCACCTGCGAGACCGAGCAGCCCTTGTCCTTCGCCATGGCCCGCAATGCGTCGATCACGTCCCACGCGGTGTCCGTCGCGCGGCGATCGAAGTTGTCGCGGCCGCCCTGCCAGCGTCCGTCGGGGTCGCCCGAGTCGCGGTCGTACTTGCCGGTCAGCAGGCCGCCGCAGAGCGGTCCCCACGGCATCACGGCCATGCCGAACGAGCGCGCAGCCGGAAGCACCTCGCGCTCGATCGTGCGATCGAGCACGTGATACGCGGGCTGCTCGCTCACGAGGCGATTCAGCCCGAGCTCCTTCGCGACCCAGAGCGACTCGACGGTGCGCCAGGCCGGGAACATGCTGCCGCCGATGTAGCGGACCTTGCCCGCGCGGATCAGATCGTCGAGGGCGCGCAGCGTCTCGTCGATCGGCACCTCCGCGCTGCAGCGGTGCATCTGGTAGAGGTCGATCCAGTCGGTCTTCATGCGCGACAGCGATGCATCACACGCGTCGATCAGGTGCCTGCGGCTCACGCCGCGGGCGTTCGGATCGCCGCCTTGCGGGAAGTTGAACTTCGTCGCGAGGAACGTGCGCGCGCGCTTCCCGTCCGCCTCGAGGGCCTTGCCCACGATGCGTTCGCTCTCGTTGCCGGCGTAGACGTCGGCCGTGTCGACGAAGTTGACGCCGCGGTCGAGCGCGTGGTCGATGATGCGAATCGACTGGGCCTCGTCGGTCTTCATGCCGAACATCATCGTGCCGAGGCCCAGCTGGCTCACCTTGACGCCCGTGCGGCCGAACGGTCGAAGCTCCATGGATTCATCCTCCCCTTCATGCCGGGACGCGGCGAACGGCCGCGCGCCACGTGTTCACGTACTCATCATGACTCGCCGCTCGGGAATACCTCGAGCGCGGCGCCTCTCGACCGGCCGACCCCGATCCCGAGCGCCGTGAGCGCCGACGCGCCCGCCAGCCCGGCACCGAGCACGAACGCCTCGGCGAAGACGCCGGGCTCCGCCACCCCACCGTAGACCAGGGTGAGCGCCGCGATCCCGAATGCCGCGCCGCCCTGCCCCGCCAGCCGATTCGCAGCCGCGGCGATCCCGAGCTGCGACTCGTCGACCGAGTGGGCGATCGCCGACGTGATGGGCGGCTGGCTGAGGCCGTGCCCGATGCCCTGGCCGATCAGCCCGAGCCCGAACACGATGAGATCGGAGGTCCACGCCCCCCACGCGATGCCCAGCAGCGCCACCGCCATGACCGCGCCGCCGATCACCGACGGCGCCCGCTCGCCCAGGCGCTCGCCGAGCGCGCCGCCGACGGGCGACGCCAGCGTCAGTGAGGCCGTGCGCAGCACCATCACGAGGGAGGCCTGGGTGATCGAGAACTCGAACGACTTGTAGAGCAGCAGGGGCGCGATCACGAAGGCGCCCATGTAGGCAGCCGAGTTGAACGCATTCGTCGCGAGCGTCGCAGAGAAGCTGACGTCGCGGAAGAGCTCGAGGGGCAGCAGCGGGTCACGCACGCGCTCTTCGACGCGCACGAACGCGACGAGACCGACCACGCCGACGCCGATCGAGGCGGGGATCCACGGCGAGTCGATGCCGAGCTCGCGCACCCCGCCGAGGGCTGCCATGAAGCCGCCGGCGCCGATGCCGAGCGCCAACGCCCCGAGCAGATCGAAGCGCACTCGCAGCCGGGTCGTCTCGCGCAGCACCATGTACGCGATCGCCAGGGCGCCCGCGCTCATGCCCGCCTGGAGCAGGAACACCACGCGCCAGCCGAGCCAGTCGACGAGCGGGCCGCCGACCACGAGACCGAGCGCGGGCGCCCCGGCCATCGTCATCGACCACCAGCCCATCGCTCGCACGCGTCCGCCCTGCGGGTTCGCGGCGAAGAGCAGCGCCATGGCCGTGGGCTGGGTCGCGCCACCCAGCACGGCGGCGAGCGTGCGGAAGCCGATCAGCGAGGCGGCGTCCCAGGCCAGCGCGGTGAGCGCCGCCACGACCGTCGCCCCGCCGAAGCCCCACAAGAAGACGCGCCGGTGTCCATACACGTCACCGAGCTTCCCGAGCAGCGGGAAGCTGATGGCCGAGAGCAGCATCGGCGCGGTGACGACCCACGCGACGGTGGTCTCGCTCGACCCGAGCTCGTCGGCGATCGGCCCGAGCGAGACGGCGAGGATCGTGAACGGGAAAGACGTCGCGAACCCGCCCGCGAGCACGGCAAAGAGCACCCACGCCGGATATCGGCCCGCCGCGTCGAGACGCGCGAGCCATGCGTGCCGCCAGGCGGTCAAGCGGGCTCCGCGTCGCAGCGATCGGCGAGTGCGCGCATCTCGCGATTCTCGACGACGCCGCTGCGCCGCCCTTCGAGGGTCGCCTGCAGCATCGCGCGACCGATGTCGGTGTTGGTGATCGCGACCGAAGTCAGCCCCGCGAAGGGACGCGCAAGGGCGCCACCGACCCGCTGGATCCAGGCGAGCCGATCGGGCTCGACGGCAGCGAGGATCATCGCCGGGCGCCAGGCGATGCAGCCCGCCAGGCCGAGGCCGGCGAGGTCGCGCTCGGTCTCGGCCTTGACGCGGGCCCACTCCATCCAGGCGCG
>CAYYSY010000296.1:0-12969 GCA_964474355.1 uncultured Spirochaetaceae bacterium
CTCTTCCAGGTCAAGGACGCGATCTGCGAGCCGAAGCCCGTGCGAGTGCCGCCGATCCTCGTGGGCGGCACCGGCGAGAAGGTGCTGATGGGGATCGTCGCCCGCGAGGCCGACGTCTGGAACAACATGGCCGTGACGCACGCAAAGCTTCCACAGAAGATCGAGGCGCTGAAGCGACGCTGTGACGACTTCGGCCGCGACTTCGATACCCTGCGCGTGTCGCAGCAGTGCGTCGTCATCATCGAGGAAACCGAGGCGGCGGCGAAGGCGTCTCTAGAGAAGGCGCAGAAGATCTACGGCGGTCACATGGGCGCCGGGCTCGAAGAGCACGGCATCTGGGGCACGCCGGAGCGAGTCGCCGAACGACTGATCGATCACCGGGGGCTCGGCTGCACGGGCTTCGTGATCGAGTTCTTCGGCCGCGACACCCGTCCCCCCGCCCAGCTCTTCGGCGAGCGGGTCCTGCCGCTGCTCGAGGGGGCCTGATCGGACGCCAGATCGGTCGGAAGAGGTGAATTCGGGCTGAATCCCGAGCCCTCCCGGGGCGTCCAAGGGGCCGATTCCAGTGAAGCCGGAGCGCCCGAAAACCGATCAGAATCAGGTGGTTTCCAACCCCCCACACCGGCCCCGGGTACGCCCGCCGGGCTCTGCGACCAGAGAGGCTGCTGTTATCATCCGCCGCATGTCCCAAGCCAGACCCCGCCATTCCGTCCGGGCCCGCCGCGCAGTCCAGGTCCTCGCGTTCGCCCTGGTCGCGCTCGCCGCGCTGCCCGCCGCAGCCGCAGCGGAGACCCGCCTCAGCTGCGAGCGCGTGCCCGAGCTCTTCCGGACGTATCTCCAGAAGCACATCGACTTCCACTACTTGAACGACGAGCTGCGCACACGCGCCATCGACAACTACGTCAAGCGCGTCGATCCCTCGAAGGTGCTCTTTCTCGAGGAGGAGGTCACTGCGCTCGAGAGCTCGATGGTGGGCATCTTCCAGGACATCCGCGAAGGCGATTGCTCGCGGCTGCTCGCGATCGAGAAGGACGTGCGCAAACGCGTTGCCTCGATGGAGGAGATGGTGCGCACGATCCTCGCCGACGAGAGCTACGCCGTCGACGAGAACGCGACCTTGATCCTCGACCCGGAGAAGCGGGGCCGGCCGGCCAACGCCGAGGCCCAGAAGGAGCTGATGCTCCAGCTGATCCACTTCCAGATCTCGAACTACGTGAGCTCGGACATGGAGCTCGCAGAAGCGAAGAGCAAGCTCGTCAAGCGCTACGTGCTCAAGACGAAGCGCGCGAACGAGGTCACGGACGAAGACGTCTACGCCGCCTTCCTCGACGCCTTCGCGAGCGCCCTCGATCCGCACTCGAACTACTTCTCACGCGATCACTTCGAGGACTTCCAGATCAGCATGGGGCTGTCGCTCGAGGGCATCGGCGTCGCGCTCTCGTCACGTGATGGCTACAGCGTCGTCGAGAAGGTGATCCCCGGTGGCGCCGCCGACATGGTCGGCGTGCTCGAGCCCCAGGACAAGATCATCGCGGTCAAGCAAGACGACGCAGAGCAGAGCGTCGACATCATCGACATGGACCTGCGCGACGTCGTACGGCTGATCCGCGGCAAGCGCGGCACGACGGTGCACCTGACGGTGCTGCGCCAGGGCGAGACTGCCGAGCGGTTCAACGTCTCGATCGTGCGCGACAAGATCAAGCTCGAGGAGGCGGCGGCGAAGCTTCGCGTCGAGGAGATCGAGACCGGCGACGGCCGGAAGCTGCGGCTCGGCATGCTCGACCTGCCCTCGTTCTACGGCGACCGCAACCCGGGCGAGCGCCAGAGCTCGCGCGACGTCGAGAAGCTGTTGAGAGAGGCCAAGCAGAAGGAGCTCGACGGGCTCGTGCTCGACCTCTCGCGCAACGGTGGCGGGCTGCTCGAGAACTCGGTCGACATCGCCGGCTTCTTCATCGAGCGCGGCGGCGTCGTCGCGGTACGCGACGGCTTCGCCAAGGTGCAGGTGCTGCGCGACCGCAGCTCGAAGATCATCTGGGACGGCCCGCTCGTGGTCCTGACCTCGCGCGTCAGCGCCTCGGCATCGGAGATCGTGGCCGGCGCGCTCAAGGACTACGACCGTGCGGTGGTCGTCGGCGACGGGCACACCTTCGGCAAGGGCACGGTCCAGAGCATGGTGCAGCTGCACCAGGGGCTCGGCGCGCTCAAGGTGACGACCGCCCTCTTCTTTCGCCCCGGCGGCAAGTCGACGCAGAACGACGGCGTCGAGAGCGACGTGGTCGTGCCCTCACCCTTCAACATCGACGAGTACGGCGAGCGCTACCAGCCCTACGCCCTGCCCGGTCAGGCGATCCCGGCCTTCGTCGACGAGAAGGCGGTGCCCAAGCAGGGCCGGCAGGTGAGCACGCCGTGGAAGCCCGTCACGCAGGAGATCGTGGCCGAGCTGACCCGGCGTTCGGCCGAGCGCGTCGCCACCGACGAAGAGTTCAGCGAGCTCGAAGAGAAGCTCGCCAAGGCCCGCGCCCAGAATGGCGTCATGCGGCTCGGCGACATGATGGCCGAGCAGGCCGAAGAGCAGAAGAAGGAAAACGGCGAGGAGCCCGACGAGGTCGAGAAGGAAGACGACGATCTCGAGCTGTCGCCCCAGCAGCAGGAGGCGCTTCGCATCCTCGTCGACCTCGTCGAGCTGCAGGCCTGAGTGACGCTTCGAACGATGAGCCAACGCCTGTCATGAAGGGTCAGCGAGCGATCATCGGCGTGGGCCTCGCCGCCCTCTTCATCGCCATGCTCGTGTGGACGACCATGTCCCAGACCTCGAGCGAGTGCGAGGTGTGCGTGACCCATCAGGGCCGCACCGAGTGCTCGACCGCGAAGGCGGCGACGCGGGACGAGGCGGTCGGCCAGGCCCAGTCGTCGGCCTGCAGCGTGCTCTCGAGCGGCGTCACCAGCATCATGACCTGCACGCGCAAGGCGCCCGACCGCATCACCTGCAGCGACTGAGCGCGGCCGGCCTCGTTCCCGCCGATTTCGCATCCGCCTCCCGCGGCTGCGACCTGACGGCGCGCCCTGCATCCAACCGGCTACGAGCGTGCGCCCTGTCGGCGCCGACGGCCCTTAGAGCAGCGTGCGAGACCCGCCCCTGCTAGGCTCGGCCGGCCTGAACCCCCTGAAAACCCTCGGGTTTTCCCATATCGGAGATCTCCGTGGAACTCCCTCCCGAGACCCGCGACCGCATCCAGCAGCTCGTCGACGCCAGTGAGGTGATGCTCTTCATGAAGGGCAATCGCCAGCAGCCGCAGTGCGGCTTCTCGGCCACCGTCGTGGGCATCCTCGACAGCCTGCTGCCCGACTACCAGACCTTCGACGTGCTGTCCGATCACGACGTGCGCGAGGGCGTGAAGGTCTTCTCGTCGTGGCCGACGATCCCCCAGCTCTACGTGAAGGGCGAGTTCGTCGGGGGCTGCGACATCATCCAGGAGATGGCCGGCACCGGCGAGCTCTTCGAGGCGCTCGGCGTCGAGGCGCCTTCGAGCGAGCCGCCGACGATCCACGTGAGCGACGCCGCGGCCGAGGCGCTGAACGCGGCACAGGCCCAGCACGGCGGCAGTGGCCGGGTGCTCCACGTGCAGATCGAGTCCGACTTCCGCACGGGCCTCACGGTCGCGCCCCGCGGCGCGATGGACGTCGAGGTGAACGCCAATGGCGTCACCCTGCTGATGGACCCGATGACGGCGCGCCGGGCCGAGGGCGTCTCGATCGACGTCGTCGACTCGCCCGAGGGCCAGGGGTTCAAGATCGACAACCCGAACGCGCCCCAGGTGCGGCAGCTGAGCGTCGAAGACCTGAAGGGGCTGATCGACGGCGAGCACGCCATCGAGCTGCTCGACGTGCGCACGCCCGAGGAGCGCGCGATGGCGTCGATCCCGGGCGCGCTGCTCATGACCCAGGACGAGGCCACGCGCCTCGAGCAGCTGCCGAAGGACACGATGATCGTGTTCCACTGCCACACCGGCGGGCGCAGCCAGGCAGCGGCCGAGCACTTCGCGGCCTGCGGCTTCGTGAACGTGCACAACGTCGAGGGCGGCATCGACGCCTGGAGCGTGCGCATCGACGCGACCGTCAAGCGCTACTAGGATCGGGCCCATGGCACTGCAGATCATCAACGCGGGCCCGAGCCCCGAAGAGACCATCGAGAAGTTGCGCGCCGCGATCGCCGCCGCGCTGCCTGAGGGCAGCGAGATCGAGATCACGTCGGGCGGCCCACGGCACTTCGAGATCCGCGCGGTGAGCACGGCCTTCGAGGGGCTGAACCGCGTGAAGCAGCAGCAGCTCGTCTACGGCGCGATCACCGACCTCATGGCCGGCAACGACGCGCCCGTGCACGCCATCGACCGATTGGAGTGCACGACGCCCTGACGGGCCACTCGGCGCACAGCCGTCGGCCGCCCGCGCATCGCCCCGATGCATGGCGGCCCCCGCCGCTCCTCGATTACGCTCGACCTCGACGCTCCGTGTGCACGGGGGAGACGGGCATGAACGAAGACGGTGAAGAGACACTCTACGATCGCATCGGCGGCCTCGGCGCCGTGAGCAGGCTCATCGTCGACTTCTATCAGCGCGTACTCGCCGATCCCGACCTGCGGCCCTTCTTCGACGACGTCCCCGTCGACAAGCTCGCGGTCATGCAGGCCGAGTTCTTCGCCACCGCCCTCGACGGGCCGCACGAATACACGGGCCGCCCGCTGAGCGAGGTGCACGCCGGGCTCAACATCCGCCCGCGCCACCTGAAGCTCTTCCTCGACCACCTGCTCGAGACGATGGAAGGGTTCGAGATCAGCCGCGACGACCGCTATGACATCGTGAGCCGCATCAACATGTATGCGGACGAGATCACGGGCGGGGTGTCGGTCGACGGGTGACGAGCGCGTCGCGCCTATGCCGCGAAGCGGCGCAGGTAGCGCTGGGGCGGGAAGAACGCGAGCCACATCGCCGTGCCCGACACGAGGCCGACCACCGACGTGCAGATCAGCACCCAGGGCGCCTGACCGACGTTCTCGGTGAAGAGCCGTCCCGCCAGGAAGACGGCGAAGCTCAGGCTGATCCCGATGTTGCTGATCGACCAGAGCCTGAAGCGATCGACCACGGTCTCGTCGGTGAGGCCGAGGGGCAGCCGCCGCTTCAGCAGGAAGAAGTAGCGAGTCGATTCGAACGCGGCCCAGGCGAAGGAGCCGAAGCGCGCCGCGAACCCGAGGTAGTACCAGGCGCCGCCGTCTCGGGCCTCGGGACCGATGCTGTCGATGAAGGGCGCCGCGAGGCTCGCCAGGAAGGCGATCCCGAGGGCGATGGCGACGCCCCCGACCCAGCGCTCGAACGGGCGGAAGGTGCGCCACACACCGAGGAAGAGGCTGAGCGCCGCGACGTTCTGTGCGAGCAGCGCCGCCGAGAGCAGCTCGTCCGACCCTGCGCTGCGCGCCACGATCGAGAGCGGGTAGCCGACCGCACCCAACAGCACGAACGAGAGCCCGAAGGCGAGCTCGGGGATGAGCCGGGTGCGACGCCAGAGGGCGAGCAGGCGCGCGCCGACGACGACGCACGCCACCAGCTGAACGATCACGCCGATCCCGAGCAGCTTCACGAGTCCCCCCGGCGCGAGCGCGCCTCGGAGTCGGATCGGCCGTGCGGAGGCGCGTCTTGAGACTCTGGGCGGCTGGGTGGGGGGCGGCGCCCCGCCGTAGGCCGCCTCGTAGAGCGCGTCACCAAGGATCCTGCGCAGGACGACGGACCGCGCGGCCGCCCGGTCCAGCTTGGGGGCACTCTGCATGAGCCCCGAGATCGCGATCTCTCGCGCCTCTTCGCTCATCCGGAAGGCCGCTTCGGCTCGACCGGCACCACCGAGGCGCCGCAGCGCCGCAATCTGCGCACCTCGCGCGCCTGCATCCGTATCGAGGTTGCTCACGGCGTCGAATCAGCGGGCCGTGTGATCGCCCCCACTGCGCGGCGGATGCGCCTGTCGCCAGGCGTGAGGCGACGCACTTCCCAGCGATCCAGACATCGCCGCCGCCGACCGCCCGGTGCGCAGTGGATCCAGGCTAGAATCCGCCCCGTGCTGACCCTCTACTTCGCCCCCCGCACGCGCTCGGTCCGCATCGCCTGGCTGCTCGAAGAGCTCGGCCTGGCCTACCAGCTCGAGCGCGCTGAGTTCGTCCCGCCCGAGCGCCGGTTCTTCTCGCAGGCAACGCCGACCGGGCGCTTCCCGACGCTCGTCGATGGGGACGTCACGCTCTGCGAGTCGGGGGCGATCGTCGAGTACGTGCTCGAGCGTTACGGCGAGGGCCGCCTCGCGCCGGCGCTCGACTCTCCCGACCGGCCGCGATACCTGCAATGGCTCCACTACGCCGAGAGCAGCGCCTTCCCGCCCGTCGGCATCATCGTGTGGCTGACGCGCTATCGCGGCGGGCAGGACGACGAGGACGGCCTGCTCGACGACGCGCGCGCCCGCGCTGCCTCGGCGCTCTCGTTCATCGAGGATGGGATCGGCGACGGCGACTGGCTCGTCGGCGACACGTTCACGGCGGCGGACGTGATGATGGGCTTCTCGGTCCTGGCCGCGAAGTCGGTGGGCGTGCTCGACGATCGCTTCCCGCGACTGAACGCGTACCTCGGGCGGATCTTCGAGCGGCCCGCGTTCCAGAAGGTGGCGGCGCTCGACTGATGTCGGTCCCGCTCGGGAGACGCGCATGATCGTGATCACAGCGACCGTCGAGTTGCACGCACGGCATTGGGAGGACGCCAAGGCGTTGGCCCAACGTCACTGCGAAGCGTCGCGCCGGGAGCCCGGCTGCATCTCCCACGACTGGTACCCGCATCCCACGCGCGAGCACACGCTCTTCTTCTACGAGCGGTGGCGCGATCGCGCCGCCATCGACGCGCACTTCGCCGAGCCGTACTCGGCGGAGCTGGTGCAATGCTTCCAGAGCTGGGCGCGCTCCGACGTCGTGCTGCGGATGCTGACGGCCGGCGAGGTCGACGAGCGGGTGATCGTCCGGGCGGGCTGAGCCATCAGATCTCGGCGAGCACGGCGTCGACGAACGCGCGCATGCGGTCGGTGTGCGAGCCCTCCCAGAAGAGCCGATCGCAAGCGGGGCAGCGATGCAGCCCGAGCCCCTGCTGAGTCACGTCTTCGGGCACCCGGCCGGCGACCTCGGCCGCGGCGATGAGCTCGAGCGGTCGATTGCAGTCGGCACATCGAGAGAAGAGCCGGGTCTCGCCCGCGAGCCCGAAGTGCCGCATGACATCGACGAGCTGCTCGGGCCAGTCGTCGGTCGGTAGGACGTAGATCGTCGAGACCCACCACTCGTCGGGCAGCGCGCGGTCTCGTGTCAGGACGACCCGCTCTTCTTCGAGGCTGCACCGCACGAGGTCGGCGTCATCGATTTCGGGATGCCACGCGCAGTCGACGCCGAGCAGGCGAAGCCAGCGCGCCAGCCGGCCGAGCATGGCGTCGGCGATGAAGCGAGGAGCGTCACCGGAGCGGGGCCACGGCGGCACGAGCCGGATGCCCACGCGCTGGCCGCAGGCGCACCAGATCGTGCGGCCCCCATCGAAGCGTGACTCGTCGTAGGCCCGGTCGCAGCCCTCGCATCGAACCGACATCGACTCCTCCGCTGGGAATCGACCAGCATGCATCAGCGAGGTGCGAAGATCGAGTGAGGCCGCGCCTACAGCAGCTTGCCCTGCTTGGGCTCGCGGCGGCCCTTCTTCTTGGCCGCCTTCTTCTTGCTCTTGGCGGGCGCCTTGCGACCGGCCTTCTTCTTGGCCGGGCTCTTCGCCGAAGCCTTCGCGGGTGCCTTCTTCTTCGCGGGCGCAGCGGCCGCCGCCCCGCCGCCCTGCGGCCCCGCCGGCTTGCGCTTCGCCGGCTCCGTCAGCTTCACCTTCGACACCGGCTTCGGCGCGAGCCGCACGCCGCGTGCGGTCGGGCTGCTCGAGAGCTGCAGCTCGGCCAGATCGTAGTCGGCGCTCTTCACCCGCTGCCGCTTCTGCGGCACGAAGCCGAGGTGCAGCTTGCCCGTCTCACCGGCCGGTAGCAGCAGATCGACCTTGCCCGCCTTGTCCTTGACGAGCGAGTACTCCTTGTTGCGGATGAACTTCTCGATCCGCACGAGCTTGCCGAAGGCGAACCTCTTCTTGTCGCGATAGACGACCGTGAACTCGACGCCCTCGTCTTCCTTGAACACGTCGGCATAGATCAGCTTGCCGCTGAAGAAGACCTTCTCAGGGCTCTGCATGATGCGATAGCCGCCGTCGTCACCGATCGCCAGGACGTAGTCGAACTCGCTGACGCTCATCTTGAACGCGTCGCCGCGCACGTCGGTGCCGAAGAAGCCCGACTTCGGGTCGAACGCGAGGCGCAGGTTCTGGCGCGCCACGGCCTTCTTGTCGACGGCCTTGATGCGGGTGATCTCGGTGCGGCGGGGGTACTGGTCGCCGAACTTGTCGATCAGCCCCTCGAGGTAATCGACCGTCGTCTTGTTCATGTTCTTGAGCTTGCGCTCGATGGCCTTGATGTCGGCGACGATCGCGTCGATCTCCTTGCGATTGCGCTCGATGTCGTAGGCCGAGATGCGGCGGATTCGGATCTCGAGAAGCCGCGTCACGTCCTCGTCGACCATGGGCCGGATGAACTGACGCTTGAACTTCTGCATGCCGTCCCAGACGGCCTTGCGCACGGCCTCGGCCGTCTTCGCCTTCTCGATCTTCTGGTAGACCTTCTTCTCGATGAAGATCTGCTCGAGGGTCAGCCAGTGCTGCTTGTCGATCAGCTGATCGCGGTCGTACTCGAGCTCGGCCTTCAGCTGCTCCTTGAGCAGCTTCGTGAGGTACTTGATGATCTCGGTGACCGTCATCTGCTCGGGCCGCCGGTCGCGAATCACCGTCAGGTTCGACGACACGGACACGCTGCAGTCGGTGTAGGCGTAGAGCTGCGGGATCACCTCCTTCGGCGTCGCGCCGCGCGCGAGCGTCAGCTCGACCTCGACCTTGTCGGTCGTGAAGTCGTTGATGCTCGCGATCTTGACGCGCCCCTTGCCCACCGCCGCCTCGATGCTGGCGATCAGGCTCTCGGTGCTCGTGCCGTAGGGGATCTCGGTGATGACGACGTGCTTCTGGTCACGCGTCTCGATCTTCGCCCGCGCCTCGACCTTGCCCGCGCCGTCCTCGTAGGCGTCGACGTCCATCAGGCCGCCGGTCGGGAAGTCGGGGAAGAGCTTGACCTTCTTGCCCTGCGTGATGTCGATCTGCGCCTGCCAGAGCTCGGGCAGGTTGTGCGGCAGGATCTTCGTCGCCATGCCCACCGCGATGCCCTCGGTGCCGAGCATCAGCACCACGGGCAGCTTGGTGGGCAGGTGCACCGGCTCCTGGGTGCGCCCGTCGTAGCTGTCGACGAACTCGGTGAGCGGCGCGTGGAACATGGTCTCGAGCGCGAGCGGCGTGAGCCGGCACTCGATGTAGCGCGCCGCGGCGGCCGGGTGGCCCGTCAGCAGGTTGCCGAAGTTGCCCTGGCGCTCGATGAAGTAGTCGCGGTTCGCGAGCACGACCAGCGCATCGCCGATCGACGCATCACCGTGCGGGTGCAGCTTCATCGTCTCGCCGATGACGTTGGCCACCTTGTGGAAGCGGCCATCGTTCATCTTGAAGAGCGTGTGCAGGATGCGCCGCTGCACGGGCTTGACCCCGTCGCGAACGTCGGGGATCGCCCGATCGAGCACCACGTAGCTCGAGTACTCGAGGAAGTGCTTCTGCATCAGGCTTTCGAGCTGGGCCACTAGCGATGTTTCCTGTCGAGTCGGGTGCGTTGCATGAGGAGGAGGACCTGGGCGCTCAGGCCACGTCCGTCAGCAGGTTGTCGACGATGAAGTCCTTGCGAGCGGGCGTGTTCTTGCCCATGAAGAACTCGAGGGTCTTGTTCACGTCGCCGATCGACTTCACGTTCACTGCCACGAGCCGGATGCCCATGCCGATGAACTGGCCGAATTCCTTCGGGCTGATCTCGCCGAGGCCCTTGAAGCGGGTGACCTCTGCCTTGCCGAGGTCGCCGATCGCCGTGTCCCGCTCCTTCTCGCTGTAGCAGTACCGGGTCTCCTGCTTGTTCCTCACGCGGAAGAGCGGCGTCTCGAGGATGTAGACGTGGCCCTTCATGACGAGCTCCTCGAAGTAGCGGAGGAAGAACGTCAGCAGGAGGTTGCGGATATGCATGCCGTCGACGTCGGCGTCGGTGGCGATCACGACCTTGTTGTAACGGAGCCCGTCGATGCCGTCCTCGATGCCGAGGGCGCGCATGATGTTGTAGAGCTCCTCGTTCTTGTAGATCGCGTCGCGCTTCAGCCCGTGCGTGTTGAGCGGCTTGCCCTTGAGCGAGTAGATCGCCTGGGTGTAGACGTCGCGCGACGGCACCATCACGCCCGCCGCCGAGTCGCCCTCACTGAGGAAGATCGTGCTCTCGTCGCGCCGGTCGCCCTTGCTGTCGTCGAAGTGCACCTTGCAGTCGGTGAGCTTGGGGATGCGGATCGCGACCTTCTTGGCCCGCTCGCGCGCATCCTTCTTGATCGCCGAGAGCTCCTTCCGGAGACGCTCGTTGGCCGTGACCTTCTCGATCAGCTTCTTGGCCACCGGCTCGTTCTGGTGCAGCCAGCGCAGCACGTGGTCCTTCACCGCGGGCACGATCCACGAACGCACCTCGGTCGACCCGAGCTTGTTCTTCGTCTGGCTCTCGAAGACCGGATCCTGCAGCTTGATCGACACCGCACCCACGAGCCCGTCGCGCACGTCCTCACCGGCGAAGCTCTTCTTCGCGTACTCGTTCACGCCCTTCAGCAGGCCCTCGCGGAACGCGCTCTGGTGCGTGCCGCCGTCGTTCGTGTACTGGCCGTTCACGAACGAGTAATAGGTCTCGCCGTAGCTGTTGGTGTGGCTGAATGCGAACTCGAGGTGATCGGTCGAGCAGTGTACGACGTCGTAGAGCGGCGGCTCCTCGCCGAACTCCTCGACGAGCAGGTCGCCCAGGCCGTTCTTGCTCTGGAACGACTTGCCGTTGTAGCTGAGCTTGAGACCGCTGTTCAGGTACGCGTAGTACTTGAGCCGGTGCTCGACGAACTCCTCGCTGAACGCGAACTCGCCGAAGATCTCGGGATCGGGGCGGAAGCTGATGGCCGTGCCGTCGTGGGCCGTGCCCTGCTTGCCCTTCTTCTCCTTCTTGAGCTTGCCGCGCTCGAACGTGGCGGTGAGCGACTTGCCCTCGCGATAGCTCGTCACCTCGAACTCACTCGAGAGCGCGTTCACCGCCTTGGTGCCGACGCCGTTCAGCCCCACCGAGAACTGGAAGACGTCGTCGTTGTACTTGCCGCCCGTATTGATCTGGGAAACGCAGTCGACCACCTTGCCGAGCGGGATGCCGCGGCCGTAGTCGCGCACGTAGATGAGGTCGTCCTCGCGCGTGATCTCGATCTTCTTGCCCGCGCCCATGATGAACTCGTCGACCGAGTTGTCGACGACCTCCTTCAGCATCACGTAGATGCCGTCGAGCGGATGACTGCCGTCGCCCAGACGCCCGATGTACATGCCGGTGCGGAGCCGGATGTGCTCGAGGGCGTCGAGTGTCTGGATCGCCTTCTCGTCGTAGGCGACCTTCTGCTTCGCGGCCTGCTGCCTGGCCATGGGCACTCCTCGCCCGGCGGCTGCGCGCCGGACGTACGTGTCGGGGTGGGACCAACTGTCGGGGGGGGGACGCCTCGGAAGGTCGGCGATTCCCCGAATTCGTCAACCGGGGCGGGCTCTTTCGGACGGGCGGGGGCTCCCCTGCGGGCCCTCACGAGGCCCCCTCGGCCCTAGTCGATCGGCCGCTTCTCGACGCTCCAGGCCCCGGACGGCGAGCGGAAGATCAGGATCCGCTGGCTCGTCCGAACCTGCCCGAGGGTGGCCGACGCCGTCACCTCCTCGAGCTCCTCGTGCACGCGGAGCCGCTCGGCGAAGAAGCCGCCCGCGTCGGGCGAGAGCCCGTACGCCTGGCGATCCGTGACGACGATCGCAGTGCTCGACCCCAGCTCGACGTGGGTCACGGTCTCGTGGGGACCGACGTCGACCTGCAGCCACGTGGCGCTGCGCGAGTCGAAGCCGAGGATCCGCTGGGCGGTGGCGATGACCAGCACGCGCGGCGCGATCCACGCGAGCGCGTCGACCGACTCGCCGACGCGCAGCGGCAGCTCGCGCCAGGGGCCCGTGCCCGACGCCAGCGCCAGCAGCCGGCGATTCGTCATGACGAACGCGACGAGGCCCCGCTGCCCCTGCGCCACGACCGTCTCGCCGAGCTCGAGGCGGAAGTGATTGCGCCCGCCGCCCTGGGCATCGAAGCCGTAGACGTCCCGGTCGAGCACCTCGAGGGCGATCTGGTCCTCGAGCACCGGCTCGTCCTGGCGCACGACCGGGGGCGCGGCCGCGGCGACGCCGTCGACGACCGCGAGCATCGCGGCGAGCCAGAGCGCCGAGAGAGGCGCCCCGAGCCGCCGTTTCGATCCTCGGCCCCCCGTCTGGCGGCGGAAGCGTGTTCTGGGCATGGGCCGCACGGCGTCTCCGAGTCGGTCCGCCCTCCCTTCTCACTGCCGCCCATTCCGGCGGAATCGGCTGCCGGGCGGACGGCGCACACGCCCGAGCGTACCCCAGCGCCGCGAGCGCGTGGTCACCCCCGCCGAAGGTGAGGTATCCAAGGGCCCGTGCACGAGACCGACGACAGCGACGAGACCTTCGTGAGCGAGCGCAACCGCGGCGTCCCGCCGGCTGCCCCCGGCGAGTTCGCCCCCGTCCGCATCGGCCCCCTCGAGCTGTCGGTGCCGGTCGTGCTCGCGCCCATGGCCGGCATCACGAACTACCCGTTCCGGACGATCTGCCGCCGCTTCGGCGCCGGCCTCTACGTGAGCGAGATGA
>CAYYSY010000297.1:0-14392 GCA_964474355.1 uncultured Spirochaetaceae bacterium
CGGGCTTGCCCGCGAGCGGTGCCAGGTGCTCCTCGAGCACCCCCGCCGCCGCGTCGATCCCGGCGATCGGCACCGTCTTGCCCTGCCAGCCGGGCAGCGCGGCGAGCCACCCCTCGAGCCCGGCCGGTGGCGCCTCGTCGACGACCACGCGGTGGATCGGCAGCAGCAGGCTGCCCGGCGCCCAGGCGTTCGCGAAGTACGCGAGCGTGCTCTCGGCCTCGCCGGCGTCGCCGCCGCCCTCGGCCCGCTGCTCGTCGCGATACGCGAGCGCCGTCTCGTAGCGGTGGTGCCCGTCGGCGATGACCGTAGGCCGCGCGTCCATGAACGCCTCGATGCGCGCGCAGGTGTCGGCGTCGACCAGCCGGGCGAGCGCGTACTGCACGCCGGCCTCGTCCTTCGCCTCGCCGATGAAGCCGTCCTCGAAGGCGCGCTCGAGATCGGCGGCGAGCCCATCCTCGCGGTCTTCGTAGAGCAGGAAGACGCTCGACAGGTTCGCGCGGGCCGCGCGCAGGATCTTCAAACGATCGGCCTTCGGGCCGGCGAGGGTGCGCTCGTGCGGGCGCACCACGCGCTCGTCGTAGTCAGCGAGGCCGAGCTCGGCGAAGAAGCCGATGCGCGTGAGCGTCTCGCCCGAGGGCGCGGTGAACGTCTGCTTCATCACGTAGAAGCCGGGCGCGTCGTCCTGGACCAGCGCGCCTTCCTTCCGCCAGGCCTCGAAGGTCGCGCCGACCTCGCCGTAGTCGGTGCCCGCCTCGTCGGCGACGTCGCGGGTCAGCTCCAGCCGGATCGCGTTGTGCGGGTCGCGATCGAAGAAGCTCGCGCGCTCGTCCGCGGCCACCACGTCATAGGGCGGCACGATCACCCGGCCGAGCTCGACGCGCTCGGGGTCGTAGCGCACGGCGCGAAAGGGACGGGTCACGGTCATGGTCGCGCTCTCCTCGTGCCGGGTCAGGGCCAGCTGCAGCAGGCGTTCGGGGCAGAGCGTACCCCGCTCGATCGTCGGGGCATCGGGCCAGGGCGGCGACCGCGGCGACGCACTTCGCGACTCAGTCCGCCGCGGGCGCCTCCTCGAGGTCCATCGCGAGCACCTCGGCCAGCGCCTCGCGCCCCACCGCACCCGCGCGCAGCAGCCGCGGCCGGCCGCCCGAGAGATCGAGCACCGTCGAGGGGGCGGCGCCGCTCGCGTCGTCGGCGCCCGGCTCGACGAGCCACGGGTCGGCCGGGGTCGCGCACACGCGCCGCGCGTCTTCGAGGGTCGCAGCCGGCGGCTCGCCGGCCTCGTTGAGGCTGGTCGCCGTGATCGGCCCGAGGCCGCGCTCATGGGCGCCGATCGCGAGCGCGTGCGCCACGGGATGCGGGCTGCAGCGCACGCCGATCGCACCGTCGGCGTTGGCGATGCCAGGCGCGTAGATCATCCGGCAGCGCAGCACCAGGGTGAGCGGGCCGGGCCAGAACGCCTCGACGACGCGGCGCGCCGCGTCGTCGACGACGAAGCCCCCCGACTCGAGGGCCGAAGGGCCGTCGACGAGCACCGAGATCGGCTTCGCCTCGCTGCGTCCCTTCCACGAGCGCATCCGGTCGACCGCCTGGGCCGAGCGCGCGAGGGCGCCGAGGCCCCAGACCGTTTCGGTCGGATAGGCGATGAGCTGCCGGTCGGAGAGCCGGTCGAGGGCGGCGTCGATGGGTGCGGTCAGGGTCATGGCGTCAGGGCACTCCGGCTCAGCGGTCCAGCGCGCGGGCGGCGATGTCGCTGCGCCACTGCGCGCCCTCGAATTCGATGTCGCCCACCGCCGCGTACGCGAGGTCGCGCGCCTCCTTCACGGTGGCGCCGAGGGCGGTCACGCCGAGCACCCGGCCGCCGCTCGTCTCGAACTCGCCCGGCGTGCTCTCCTTCGTGCCGGCGTGAAAGACCGTGACGCCGGGGCGCGCGCCCGCCGTGTCGAGGCCGGAGATCGCGCGTCCTTTCGGATAGCTCCGCGGATAGCCCTCGCTCGCCATCACGACGCAGACGGCGCTCGCGCCCCACCCGAGCGGCGGCACGCTCGTGACATCGCCCTTCGCTGCGCCGTCGAGCAGCGGCACGAAGTCGCCCTCCATGCGCGCCATGAGCGGCTGGGTCTCGGGGTCGCCGAAGCGGACGTTGAACTCGATCACGTACGGATCACCCGCAGCGTCGACCATCAGCCCGACGAAGAGCACGCCCTGATACGGGTGCCCCTCGGCCTTCATCCCGCGGATCGTCGGCTCGACGACGCGCTCCATGATCTTGCGCTCGACGTCTTCGCTCACCACCGGCGCCGGCGAGTAGGCGCCCATGCCGCCGGTGTTCTCGCCCTGGTCGCCGTCGAGGGCGCGCTTGTGGTCCTGGGCGGCGGCGAGCGACACGATGTGGTCGCCATCGCTGATCGCGTAGTAGCTGGCCTCCTCGCCCTGCAGCCACTCCTCGATCACGACCTGGTCGCCGGCGTCGCCGAACCGCTTGTCGGCCATGATCTCGCGCAGCGCGGCCTCGGCCTGGGCGACGTCCTCGCACATGGCCACGCCCTTGCCCGCCGCGAGGCCGTCGGCCTTCACGACGCAGGGCTTCGCCTGGGCGCGGACGTACTCGAGCGCCGCGTCGAGCTCGTCGAAGACGGCGTGGGCCGCGGTCGGGATCGAGTGGCGATCCATGAACGCCTTGGCGAAGGCCTTGCTGCCCTCGAGCCGGGCCGCGGCCGCAGTGGGGCCGAACACGTGGATGCCCGCATCGCGCAGGCGGTCGGTCACGCCGGCGGCGAGCGGGTCTTCGGGGCCCACCACCACGAGGTCGGCGCCCTCGTTGGCGGCGAGCTCGACCACCGCGTCGAGGTCGTTCACGCCGACCTGGGGGTGGCATTCGGCGATGGCCGCGATCGCCGCGCTGCCCGGGGCGGCGAGCACGCCTTCCACCCGGTCGCTCTGCGCGATCTTCCACACGAGCGCGTGCTCGCGTCCACCGGAGCCGAGCACCAGGACCTTCATCGCCTGCCCTCCCTGCCTAGTGGCGAGCGCCTGCGGCGATCAATGCCGAAAGTGGCGCTTGCCGGTGAACAGCATCGGGATACCGAGCCGGTCGGCGGCCTCGATCACCAGCTCGTCGCGATTCGAGCCGCCGGGCTGGATCACCGCGCGCGCCCCCGCCTCGACGGCCGCCTCGAGGCCGTCGGGGAACGGGAAGAACGCGTCGCTCGCGAGCACCGAGCCCTCGAGCGAGAGCCCGACCCGGCCGGCCTTCGCCACCGCGGCGTGCACGGCATCGACGCGCGAGGTGGCGCCGCCGCCCACCGCGAGGGTGCGGCCCGCGTCGCCGAAGACGATCGCGTTGCTCTTCACGTGCTTGACGACGCGCCACATGAGCTCGAGCCCGCGCTGCTGCTCGTCGCTCGGCTTCGTCTTCGTGACGCACTGGGCGCCCGCGAGCTCATCGGCCGCGACGTCGGGAGTCTGCACGAGGAGCCCCCCATACACGCCGCGCACGTCGAGCTGTGCCTCGGGCAGGAGCAAGGGGTCGTAGCGCAGCAGCCGCCGGTTCTTCTTCTTCTGGAGGAGCGCGAGCGCGTCGTCGTCGAAGCCCGGCGCGACGAGCACCTCGGTGAAGATCTCGTCGACCTTCGCCGCGATCGCCGCGTCGAAGGCGACGTTCGAGACGATGATGCCGCCGAAGGGCGAGTCGGGGTCGGTCTCGAAGGCGCGCTCGTACGCCTCGAGCGGCCCCTCACCGATGCCGACGCCGCACGGCGTGTTGTGCTTGAGGATCGCGACCACGGCACCGGCGGCGGGATCGAAGTCCTTGATCAGCGCCAGCGACGCCTGCACGTCGATGATGTTGTTGAACGAGAGCGCCTTGCCGTGGAGCGGCTTGGCGATCTCGAGGAAGTCGCCGTAGAGCGCGGCCGCCTGGTGCGGGTTCTCGCCGTAGCGGAGCTCGTCGGCCTTCGGGAGCGAGACGATCAGCTGGTCGGTGAACGCCGCGCCCTCTTCTCCTTCGTCGGCGCCCCCCACCTGCTCGTCCGTCCACTCAGCCAGCCAGGCCTGGATCGCAGCGTCGTAGGCCGCCGTCATCCGGAACGCCTTCAGCGCGAGGCGCTGACGCGTCGCCTGCGCCAGGCCGCCCTCGCCGGTGATCTCGGCGAGCACCTGGGCGTAGTCGCCGGGGTCGCACACGACGCCGACGTAGGCGTGATTCTTGGCCGAGCTGCGCAGCATCGAGGGGCCGCCGATGTCGATCTTCTCGATGCCCTCGGCGAAGGTCGTGCCGGGCTGCGCGACGGTCGCCTCGAACGGGTAGAGGTTCACCACCACGAGGTCGATCGGCGCGATGTCGTTCGCCTGCATGTCGGCCGCATCGCTCTCGAGGTCGCGCCGGCCGAGGATGCCGCCGTGCACCTTCGGGTGGAGCGTCTTCACGCGGCCGCCGAGCATCTCGGGGCTCTTCGTGAGGTCGCTGACGTCGTGCACGGTGAGACCCGCGTCGCGGATCGCGCCCGCGGTGCCGCCGCTCGCCACGAGCTCGACGCCCGCCGCGGCGAGGCCCTTCGCGAAATCGACCAGGCCGGTCTTGTCCGACACGGAAAGCAGGGCGCGCGACACGGGTCGGCGCGACTCGGTGGGGGGCATGGGGCTCTCTCCTGGGAGGACCGCCGCGGGGCGGGCGAGAGGCGTATGTCGAATGGGGGGGAACGCCCGAGTTTCTACCCCAGACGGCGCCTCGCTGCCAATCTCGCGGGGTGCGCCACCTTGCTGCGGACGCTCAGGCCTCGCCGCCCACGAAGCGCCGCGGCACCCGCGCGCCCACGCGCGTGAGCAGCTCGTACGAGATGGTGCCGGCGCGCTCGGCCTGCGCCTCCACCCGGCTGTCGTAGTCGACGCCGTCGCCGAAGAACACGACCCGGTCGCCCGTCTTCACGTCGGTGCCCGTCAGGTCGATGCCGAACGAGTCCATCGAGACGCGACCGATGATCGGCACCGGTGCGCCGTCGAGATGGACCCGCCCCACGTTGCCGAGCGAGACCGGCACACCGTCCGCGTAGCCGAGCGCCACGGTCCCGACGCGGCCCGGCTCGTCGAAGCGGTACGTCGAGCCGTAGCCGACCGCGTCGCCGGCCGCAGCGTCGCGCACCGCGACGATCCGGGCCGCGACGGTCATCACCGGCCTGAGATCGGCCTGGCCGACATGCTCCGCGTCCTGGGCCACGCCGTAGAGCATGAGCCCCGGCCGCGCGGCCGTTGCCTCTGGGAAGGCGTCGACGAGGGGATCGCCCGCGAGCAGCGCGCCGGAGTTGTGGGTGTGGAGCACCTCCGGGCGGATCCCGTCGCTGGCGGCGTGGGCGAGCACCGCGCGGAACTCGTCGATCTGCGCGAGGGAGGGCTTCGGGTCGTCCTCGTCCGCCCGGGCGAAGTGGGTGAACGCGCCCTCGAGCTCGAGGCGCTCGGTGGCGATGACGTGGCGCATGAGGGCCACGGCCCTGTCGGGCGAGACGCCCATCCGGCGCATCCCCGTATCGACCTCGACCTGGACCCGGATCGTGCGGCCGAACGCCGCGGTCGCGGTCGCGAGCCGGTCGACGTCGGCGAAGTCGTGCACCGTCGGCACGAGGTCGAGCCCTACGACGGCATCGGCCTTCGCCTGGGTCGAGGCGCCACCGAGCACGAGGATCGGCGCCTCGATGCCGGCGCTGCGCAGCTCGGCCGCCTCCTTCACCGAGAGCACCGAGAAGCGGTCGGCCCCCGCATCCACGAGCGCACGCGCCACCGGCACGGCGCCGTGGCCATAGGCGTCGGCCTTGATCACGGGATACAGCGGGCGGCCGCCCGCGAGCTGGCTCGCGAGCGCGAAGTTGTGCGCCAGTGCGCGCAGGTCGATGACGGCCTCGCAGGGCCGTTCGGGGGCGTGCTCGCGGGAAGATTCGGGGCTCAAGGCGTCTCCTCTCCCCGCCATGCATAGTCGAGGCGCGCAGGCCGCGCCAAGCACCTCCCCGGCGTGTCCCAGGCAGCCATGCGATGTACCGTCGCGGTATTCCCACGGTCGCCACGGTCATCCCGCGGCGGCGCCGCCCACCCGCGAGGTCCTCGCCATGAGCGAAGTCCCCCAGCCGAGCGACGCGATCCTCGTGAACGGCGAGACACGGCCGCTGCCCGCGGGCGGCGCTCTCTCGGCGCTCATCGCGGAGCTGGGTCTCACGGGCAAGCGCGTGGCCGTGGCGATCAATCGCGAGGTGGTGCCGCGCTCGCAGCACGCCGCGTGCGTCATCTCGCCGGGCGACCGGGTCGAGATCCTCGAAGCAGTCGGAGGAGGCTGAACATGTCCGAGCCCACGACGGAAAACACGACAGACGAATTCAAGATCGGCGACCGCACCTTCCGGTCGCGGCTCATCATCGGCAGCGGCAAGTACGAGAGCTTCGAGCAGAACCTCGCATGCCTCGAGGCGAGCGGCGCCGAGATGATCACGGTGGCGCTGCGCCGCGTGAACCTCGACAAGAGCAAGGGCCCGAGCCTGCTCGACGTGATCTCGCCCGAGCGCTTCACGATCCTGCCGAACACCGCCGGCTGTTACACGGCCGACGACGCGATCACGACGGCGCGCCTCGGCCGCGAGCTGCTCGACACCGAGCTGGTCAAGCTCGAGGTGATCGGCGACGAGCGCACGCTCTATCCCGACGTCGCCGCGACCCTCGAGGCCGCGAAGGTGCTCATCGACGACGGCTTCACCGTGCTGCCCTACGTGACCGACGACCCCGTGGCGTGCCAGCAGCTCGAGGCGATGGGCTGCCCAGCGGTCATGCCGCTCGCCGCGCCGATCGGCTCGGGCATGGGCATCCGCAACCCGGCGAACCTCCGCATCATCATGGAGACGGTCGAGGTGCCGGTGATCGTCGACGCGGGGGTCGGCACGGCGAGCGACGCCGCGGTCGCGATGGAGCTCGGCGCGACGGCCGTGCTGATGAACACCGCGATCGCCGCGGCCAAGGACCCGCTCGGCATGGCGCACGCGATGAGGCTCGGCATCGAGGCCGGGCGACTGGCGTACGTGTCGGGGCGCATGCCGATGCGGCTCTACGCCACCGCGTCGAGCCCGCTCGATGGGATGGCGCGCTTCTAGCGCCGCGCCCGCCCCGCGTGCCCGCCTTCGATCTCGAGCATCCACTGCTCGTCCTGGTGCTCGATCACGCCGGCATCCGCGACGACGTGGCGGCGCGCGTCAGCGCGCTCGTCGACGCCGGCGTCGACTGGCTGCAGGTGCGCGACCGCTCGCTCGAGGCCGACGCGCTCTTCGCGCTCACCTGCGACGTCGTGAAGGGCGCGCGCTCGGCCACGCGCCCCGCGAAGGTGATCGTGAATCGACGCATCGACGTGGCGCTCGTCGCCGGTGCAGATGGTGCCCACCTCGGCTTCGACGCACTCGACGTCGGCGAGGCGCGCGCGCTGCTCGGCGACGACGCGCTGATTGGGGTGTCGTGTCACTCGGTCGACGAGGTGCGCGGCGCCGCGGCCGGGCAGAGAGCCGACTACGCGCACCTCGCCCCGATCTTCGAACCGATCTCGAAGCCCGCGGAGAGACCGTCGTTGGGACTCGAGCCGCTTCGGGCCGCGTGCGAGGCCCGCCTGCCCGTCATCGCGCAGGGGGGCGTCGTCGACGCGAATACCGATGACGTCGTCCGCGCGGGGGCGGCCGGCATCGCGGTGACCGGCCACGTGCTGGGCGCAACCGATCCGGTGGCGGCCGTCGCGGCGCTACGGCGGGCGCTCGATGGGGCCGGCAGAGCTTCGAAGCACACCTGAGCCGGCGCGAGCAGGCCCTCAGGCGATCGGACCGGCGCCCGGCCCCGCACGCACCTCGAACGTGCGGGGCACCTTCCCGAACCGGGCCTCGAATCGATCCGCGACGTCCGCCGCGACCTCGGTCACCGCTTCCGGCCGCACGAGCATCAGCGCACATCCCCCGAAGCCCGCGCCCGTGAGCCGCGCGCCGAGCACGCCTTCGCTCGCCTCGCCCCACTCGCAGAGCGCGTCGAGCTCGGGCACCGAGACGGCGTAGTCGTCGCGCAGGCTCGCCTGCCCGGCGTGCATGACCTCACCGAGCGCATCGAAGTCGCCCTGCTCGAGTGCGGCGACGAATGCATCGACCCTCGCGTTCTCTGTGACGACGTGACGCGCGCGACGAAACGGGACGTCGTCGAGCACGGCCTCGAGTGCATCGAGATCGTCGAGGGACAGATCGCGGAGCGACTCGATGGCTCCGCCGCCGACGCCCGCCGCCCGCGCCCCCTCGACCGCCGCCGCGCACTCGTCGACGCGCTCGCGGTATGCGCCCCCCGCGAGCGCCCGCTCGACCTCGCTGTGCACGAGCAGCAGTGCGATCTCGCCCGGCGGCATCGGCACGGCGCGCCAGGCGCCGGTGCGGCAGTCGATGCGGAGTGCGTGGTCGCGCTGGCCCAGCGCGCTCGCGAGCTGGTCGAGCAGGCCGCAGCCCACGCCGACGAAGTCGCACTCGCCGCGGTGCACCAGACGCGCCTGCGTCTCGAGATCGAGCCCCGCCCCGGCTGCGGCCTGCAGCACGCCCGCGACCGACACGCCGAGCGCCGCCGAGCTCGAGAGACCGGACTCGAGGGGCACGCGGCTCGACACGATGAGATCGAGCCCCGACACGGTGTGCCCGGACTCGGAGAGGCTCCAGACCACCGCCTGCACGTAGTCGGCGAAGCCGCCGGCGCGCACGGGCAACGCGGCATCGAACTCCACCGTCTCGCCGAGATCGCGCGCGAAGACGCGCACGCGCCCATCGTCGCGCGGCGCGCCGAAGCAGACCGTGTCGCGGTCGATGGCGCACGGCAGCACGAGCCCACCCTGGTAGTCGGTGTGCTCGCCGATCAGGTTGACGCGCCCCGGGGCGCGGGCGCCCCACACGGGGGCGCAGTCGAAGTGCGCAGAGAACGCCGCGCGCACGGCTTCGATGAAGTCGGCCGAAGCGGGATCGAGGGGCGGCGCAGCCAAGTCCTTGATTCCTCCGTGATCGTCCCGATTCTTCGCGGCTCGAGCCGATCACCGCATTCACGCTCGCGAGAGAGCCGCGTCAGCCTGATCGGGCCCTCGCGTGTCCAACGAGGAACCCGGATCCCTCCAGGGGACCCAGACCGAGGGACTGCTACCGTCCCGCACCGTCCCGCGCCCGTCGCCCTCTCGTCCACGCGCCTGGGGAGTCTGCCGATCATCGACCGAATCCGCCGCAGGGGGGACCGACGCGCCCGGTGCGCGCGCCTCCTCGTCATTGCCGCCCTCGCCGCGGTTGCGCCGGCGCTGCTGGGTGCCGCCGAAGCAGGAGCCCAGGATCCGTTCCTGCGGCGCACGGCCACGGTGCACGCGGTCGAGAAGGTGGGGCCTGCGGTCGTCAACATCACGACCGAGCAGGTCGTCGAGCAGCGCAGCCCGTTCTATCAGTACGACAACCGGCAGAACACGTTCTTTCGCCAGTTCATGGCGCCCCAGCGCCGACAGACGGTCCAGAGCCTCGGCTCGGGCGTGCTGATCGACGCCGACCGCCACGTGCTGACCAACGAGCACGTCGTGGCCGGGGCGTCGCGCATCTTCGTCGCGCTGAGCGACGGCCGCGAGTACGAGGCGCGGGTGATCGGCGCCGACCCGACCAACGACCTCGCGGTGCTCGTCGTCGAGACGGAGGACGAGCTGCCCTGGGTGCCGCCGGGCACGTCGTCGGACATCCTCGTCGGAGAGCCGGTGATCGCCATCGGCAACCCGTTCGGCTTCTCGAATACGGTGACGACGGGTGTCATCTCGGCCACCGACCGCTCGATCCAGATCGGGGAGCGCGCCTTCCACGGCTTCCTCCAGACCGATGCCTCGATCAACCCGGGCAACTCGGGTGGGCCCCTCCTCAACGCCGAGGGGTCCCTCATCGCCGTCAACACCGCGATCTTCGGCTCGGGCCAGGGCATCGGCTTCGCGATCCCCATCGACGCGGCGCTGCGGGTCGTCAGCGAGCTGATCGAGCACGGCCAGGTCATGCCGGTGACGCTCGGCCTCGACTTCCAGGACCTCGACCCGGCGCTGCGCGAGGTGATGGAGCTGCCCAACGGCGTGATCGGCGTGCTCGTGAACCGCGTCGATCCGGGTGGCGCCGCCGAGAAGGCGGGACTGCGGCGTGGCGACGTGATCGCGACCCTCGACGGCACCAAGGTGAACAGCGCCGGCGAGTTCTTCTCGATGCTCGAGACGGTGGTCGTCGACCAGACGCTCGAGATGGAAGTCTTCCGGAACGATCGGAGGTTGACCGTCACGGTCAAGGCGGAGCCGATTCCCGACGATCTGATCGGAGAGCTCGCGAACCGATTCCTCGGCGTGAGACTCGAATGGAAGGAGGGAAACGGCTATGCCGTCGACGCGATCCGCCAGCGAGGGCCGGCCGCGGTCGTCGGGATCCGCCGGGGCGACTATCTGCTCGGCATCAACGGCGTGCGCCTCGACGGGGAAGAGGCGCTGAAGCGCGCGCTCCTGAACCTGCGGGGGCGGCCTCGCGCCCTCGTGCTCGTGCAGAGGGGCAACGGGCGCCACAACGTCGCCGTCCCGCTGCGCTGAGATCGCCGATACCAGAGACTCACGGCCGGACCAGAGGGACGCCGGCCACACGAAGGGAACTCCCGGGCGACGCCCGGCACCCATTGCGACATCGACACGACCGGGCCCGTCCCGGTCGACCATGACGGAGCAACAGCAAATGCATTCGAACCTCACCCATCGCATCTCGCAGGGCTCGTCACCGAGCGCGCCCTCGTCGTCGCTCGGCAAGTGGGCGCGCGGCCTGCTCGCGATCGCGATCGCCGCATTCGTCGCGCTGCCGGCGTCGGCCGACATCGCCCGGACGGGCGCGACCCTGGTGAAGGGCGAGTCGAAGTCCGGTGGCGGCAAGGGGTTCTGGAAGACCGATAGCGGCATCCCCGAGGCACAGCTGGAGGGCGTCCCGCGCAGCTTCGCTGACCTGGCCGACCGCGTGACGGGCTCGGTCGTCAACATCCGCACCGTGCAGAACGTGAGCGCGACCGGCCTGCCCCCGCAGTTCGAGGAGTACTTCGGCTTCCCGTTCCGCGGCGGCCCGGGTGGCCCCGGTGGCCCGCAGCGCAAGCGCGAGGGCGCGGGCAGCGGCTTCGTCATCTCCGAGGACGGCTACATCGTCACGAACAACCACGTGATCGCCGAGATGGACGAGATCATCGTCGCGTTCCACGAAGGCGAAGAGATGACCGCGCGCGTCGTCGGACGCGACCCGAAGACCGACATCGCGCTCATCAAGGTCGACACGAAGAAGAAGCTCACCGCGATCGCCCTCGGCAACTCGGAGGCGCTGCGCCCCGGCGACTGGGTCGTGGCCATCGGCAACCCCTACGGGCTCGAGCACACGGTCACGGCCGGCATCGTGAGCGCGCTGCATCGCCGCGAGGTGGTCGGCGGCAGCTACGACGACTTCATCCAGACCGACGCGGCCATCAACCCCGGCAACTCGGGTGGCCCGCTCATCAACATGCGCGGCGAGGTGATCGGCATCAACACCGCGATCAACCCCCGCGCCAACACGATCGGCTTCGCCGTGCCGATCAACATGGCCAAGCAGATCCTCCCGCAGCTGCGCGCCGATGGACGCGTCACGCGGGGCTGGCTCGGCGTCGTGATCCAGGGGATCACCCCGGAGCTCGCCGAGAGCTTCGAGCTCGACAGCGAGAAGGGCGCGCTGGTCTCTCGCGTCCTGCCAGACGGTCCGGCGAAGATCGCGGGCATCGAGCGCGGCGACGTGATCGTCGAGTTCAACAAGGATCCGATCGACGAGTGGCGCGACCTGCCGCGGGCCGTCGCCGCGACGCCGGTGGACGAGGCGGTGCAGGTCGTCGTGGTCCGCGAGGGCAAGCGCAAGAAGCTGAGCGTGACGATCGGGGCCCTCGAGGAGCCGAACCTGGCGCGAGCCGACACGACGCGGACGACCCCCGGCGTGTACGGCCTGCGGGCCCAGGATCTCACGCCCGAGCTCGCCGGCCAGCTCGGCATCGACGAAGACGACGGCGTGGTCGTGACCGAGGTGCGACCCGGCAGCCCGGCCTCCGAGGCGGGGCTCCAGCGGGGCGACGTGATCATCGAGATCGAGCGCGAAGAGGTGAAGAACACGGACGATCTGCAGGCGAAGCTCGAGACCGACGACGAGAGCGTCCTCGTGCTGATCCGCCGCGGCGACTCGACGCTCTTCATGACGATGAAGCGCACGGGCTGAGGCGAGACGCGCTCTTCACTTCTGGATCCCGGCAAGCCGGTGCACCCGACCGAATCGCGAGGGTGCTGATCGGGGCCGGCTGGCCACCCGGGTCCTCGTCACGGGAAGGTGCACGCGGCCGCACGGCATGGCGTCGCCTCGCCGACAGCGCCTCCGCCAACCATCGCGATACACTCTCGCGGCGGGGGGGCCGGTCAGGGTGAAAGAGCACGCGTCCAACGATTCAGCGATCCACCTGTTCTGGACGGGTGGCCTCGATTCGACCTTTCGCTTGCTGCACGCACTCTGGAACGACGATCGGCCGATTCAACCCATCTACATTGCGCATGCTGCCAGGAAGTCCAAGGACGTCGAGGACTCGGTGCGCGCCGAGGTCCGGGCTGCGGTCCTGCGCGATCGGCCCGAGCTCGCGGAGCGCCTGCTTCCCGAGCGCCTGTACTTCCGGGAAGACATCGAAGAGGATCCGGAGGTGGAGGCCGCGTTTCGAGAGCTGACCGCCAAAGCGTATCTGGGCAAGCAGTTCGCCTGGCTCGGGGCCTTCGCCCGGACGTACGAAGACGGTCCGATCGAGCTCTGCCTCGCGCAAACCGACCCGGCTGGGGCGCATCTCGAGTCTCGGCTCGAGGGCAAGTGGCACGAATGCAGGCTGGTCGGTGACCCGCCCGACCCGGTCTTCGGCGCGTATCGATTTCCCGTGATTCACATCTCCAAGAAGCGGATGCTCGAGATCGCGAAGGATCAGGGGTTCGACGAGTACCTCTCCAAGGCCTGGTACTGCTACCGCCCGACCGCGGACGGCCAGGCATGCGGGCTGTGCAACCCCTGCCTCGTCGCCGCCGACGCTGGGGTGGCGCGCAACACGCGCCCTCGCTCGAAGGCAAGGGTCCTCCTGAAGAGGGCCCGCCGTGGTGTCAAGCGGATGATCCTCCGGGCCCGCGCCCGCTTCGGATAGGCGGCTGTGGAGTGGTCGGCCGAGGGGCAGCCACCCACGCCGGAGAGCACGATCTCACGGAGTAGAACGGGCAGGCCTTCATGAGCTTCACGGATCTACACTTTCCCCGATAGTCACCTGATCGCCAGCGGCTCGGCACCTTCAGCTCGAGCCGTGACGCCAATGACGAGGGCACCGAACGCCGTGGCCGAAGACACGATCAATGACGACCCGATTCAGCTCTTCTGGACCGGTGGGCTCGACTCGACCTTTCGACTGCTGCAGATACTCTGGGAGCGATCTCGGCCGGTTCAACCCATCTACATCGAGGACCCCAACCGTCCCTCTCTCGCCAGAGAGAACGCCACGCGCGCGAAGATCCGGCTCGCGGTGCTGCGGGATCACCCCGAGCTCGCAGAGCGCTTCCTGGAGGAGAAGACCTATCCGCGCGCCGACGTCGTCGTTCACCCGGAGGTACGAGACGGATTTCGCGAGCTGGCATCGAGATTCCACGTGGGCGGGCAGTACGAGTTTCTCGCGGGCTTTGCTCGGGAGTACGCGCATGGCCCGATCGAGGTGTGCTTCACACGGCAGCCGAAGACGAAGAAGCGGACTCTCAACTCATACATCGAATCCCTGATGCAGGGCACCGGGCACGACTGCCGAATCGAGACGGATCCCCCGCACCCGATCTTCAAGGACTTTCGGTTTCCCGTCATCCACGTCAGCAAGCCGGAGATGGAAGTCATGGCCAACGAGCTCGGCTTCGAGAGCTACCTCTCGGAGACCTGGTACTGCTTCAGGCCCACCCCCGATGGCCAGGCTTGCGGACTGTGCAATCCCTGCCGCATCGCGAGGGCGGATGGTGTCGAGCGCAACACGAGAGAGCGCTCCAGGATACGGCTCGTCGTGAACGAGCTGCGGGAGAGTGGGAAGCGGACGATTCGACGCGCCCAGGTGAAGCTGCATCTTCGGTAGGTGACTGGCTGAGCGGACCAGAGAGATCCGGTTGCCAAGAGGCCGAGTTGCCGCGCAAGAGGGAGAGGCGGCCGGACTGGTAGAGATCGCACCGCCAGACGAACTCGGCGAAGTCGGGTCGATTCGCCGCGCGGGCGAGCTCGACGGCGAGGTTCGCGATCTGCGTCGCCTCTTCGAAGCGCCCCGCAGCGGTG
>CAYYSY010000298.1:0-26187 GCA_964474355.1 uncultured Spirochaetaceae bacterium
CGGCGCGAGCCGATCGTCGCCGAGGGCCTCGACGCCGACCGGATCCACGACGACGTTGCCGAGACGCCCGCCTCGGCAGCGCTGCTCGAGCGCTTCGGGGAGCTGGTCCGCCAGCGCGAGCTGGGGCGGACACGGCGCTGAACCGGCTGCGAGCACCGACCCAACTAGCTGGATTCATTGATCAACATCGAGTTTTGTCGCTGTCCACCCTGACAGTGTGAGCATTCACTCTTATAGTCCTGGCATGCAATATCGCGTCGAAGATCTCTCCGCCGCCGCGGGCATCCGCGTCGACACGATCCGCTTCTACCAGCAGCGCGGGCTGATCGAGTCGCCTCGCCGGGAGGGGCGGGTCGCGTTCTACGACGATGGGCACCTCGCACGGCTGCGCCGGATCCGCGAGCTGGGCGACGACGGCTTCACCCTTCGCCAGATCGGCCGCCTGCTCGAGCCGGAGGGCGGATCGAAGGCACGGGGTTCGGAAGGAGCGAGCGGCAATGGCGCGCTGCTCGACGCACTGGTCGAAGAGCGCGTCGGCGGGCGCACGTACTCGCGGCGCGAGGTCGCCGATGCGGCCGGCGTGCCCGAGGCGCTGGTCGTCGCCGCAGAAACCGCGGGACTGATCGTCCCCGTCGAGATCGATGGCGAGCCGCGCTACGGCGCTGCCGACATCGAGATGGGGCGCGCCGCGCTCGCGCTGCTCGGTGCCGGCTTCCCCCTCGAAGAGCTGATGGCGTTGGCCGTGCGCCACGCGAGCAACGTGACCGAGCTCGCGGACGCGAGCATCGATCTCTTCGGCGAGCACGTGCGGCGCGTGGTCGAAGCGCCGCAAGCGCCACAAGCGCCGCAAGCGTCGCAAGCGTCGCAAGCGTCGGAAGGCGAGGGCGGCCTCGATCCCGTTGCCACGGTCTTTCGCGATCTGCTGCCCGAGGTCACGCGCCTCGTCGCGCTGCACTTCCAGCGCACGCTCGTGCGGCGTGCGCTCGACCGGCTCGGCGAGGGCGGAGACCGGGCCGTGCTGCAGGACGCGCTCGAGCGAGCCGCCACGGCCGAGCTGGAGGTCGCATGGCGATCTCAGAGGTCTTAGACGACATGCTTCCCGAAGGCGCGGACAAGCGCACGCAGGTGCGCGAGATGTTCGACCGCATCGCGCCGCGCTACGACCTCATGAACCGCCTGATGACCGGCGGGCTCGATCAGCGCTGGCGCCGGCTCACCCTCGACCTCGCCGGGGTCGGCCCCGGTGATCGCGTGCTCGACCTCGCGTGCGGCACCGGCGATCTCTGTGAGCTCGTCCGCGCCCGCGGCGCAGCGGCCATTGGCGTCGACTTCGCCGGCGTCATGTTGAAGGGCGCGCAGGCCCGGGGCATCGACGCGGCGTTCGTCCGCGGCGACGCGGCGCATCTGCCCTGCGCCGACGCGAGCGTCGACGTCGTGACCTGCGGCTTCGCGCTCCGCAACTTCGTGGCGCTCGAGCCCGTGTTCGCCGAGCTGAATCGCGTGCTCGCGCCGGGCGGACGCATCGCACTGATCGACGTCGATCGCCCGCGCTCGCGCTTCATCGCCGCCGCGCACTCGCTCTACTTCGATCGCTTCGTGCCCTTCGTCGGCGGGCTCATCGCCGATCGCGCGGCCTACCGCTACCTGCCCGCCTCGACGGCCTACCTCCCCCCTCCCGAAGAGATGCTGGGGCTGCTCGAGAAGGCCGGCTTCGCCGGCGTGCGGCGGCGGGTCCTCATGCTCGGAAGCGCCCAGATCCTGCTCGGCAGGAAGGAGGCGTAGCCCATGAGTCAGCCCACCTTCACGATTTGGCCGGCAGCGCCGGCCGCCGAATCGTTGCGCCGCACGGTGGCCGATGCCTGGCAGCGCGTGCGCAATCGGGCCTGGCAGCAGGGCGCAGCGCACCATCTCGTGCTGCGCGTGCGCGTCCCCGACCTCGATCCGCTCGACGCCTTCCTCGCGTCGGACGACGAGGAGCGCTTCTTCTGGTCCCATCCGGCGGACGGACTCGAGCGGGCCGCGACGGGCGAGGTCTGGTCGCTCGAGCTGCAGGCCGGCGCAGCCGAAGACCGCTTCGACGTCGCGGCACGCGAGGTCGGCGATCTGCTCGAACGGCTCGAGGTGATCGGCGACGACGCGCCCCCGTCCGCCGGGCCGGTCGTCCACGCGGGCTTCGCCTACGCCGATCGCGGGGTGGCGTCGGAAGGCAGTGCCTGGGCGTCCTTTCCCGCCGCACGCCTCGTGCTCGCTCGGCGACAGATCACGCGCGTCGACGACGCGACCTTCGAGTGCCGCCTCGTCGAGGTCGGGCCCGACGCGCCCGACGACGGCTGGATGGCGCTCTTCGAAGGCGCGACGGAGCGCGAGACGGGTACGCCTCCGCAGCACGCCGACGAGATCGAGGGGCCCTCGTACTCCGTTCAGGCCGACCGTCCGCACGCGCGCTACGAGGCTCAGGTCGCGGCCGCCCTCGACGAGATCGAGCGCGGCGGCTTCGAGAAGGTCGTGCTCGCCCGCGCCCTCGAGGTGCGGCATGCGGGCGAGTTCGGGCTGCGTCAGTTTCTCGAGCAGCTGCGTGCCGCGTACCCGGCCTGCGCGACGTTCGCAGTCGCGCACGGTGAAGATCAGCTCGTGTCCGCCTCGCCCGAGCGCCTCGTCGCGCTGCAGGGCGAGGTGATTCGCACGAGCGCGCTCGCGGGCTCGGCGCCGCGGGGCCGGTCACCCGAGTCGGATGCGCGACTCGGGCGTGAGCTGCTCGCGTGTCCGAAGAACCTCGCCGAGCACGGAGCGGTCAAGCGCACCATCGTGGCCGCGCTCGAGAAGGCGGCGCGCAATGTCCGCGCGGCGGACGTGCCGGCGCTGCTTCGGCTCGCCGGCATCCAGCACCTCGAGACGCCGATCGAGGCGCGGCTCGACACCGACGCCGGCCGGCCGGGCGAGGCGCTCATCGGGCTCGTCTCGGCACTGCACCCCACGCCGGCAGTAGGCGGTCTGCCGGCCGAGCTGGCCGATGCCTTCATCGAAGCGCACGAGGCGCTCGATCGCGGCTGGTACGCGGCGCCGGTCGGATTCATCGGTGCCGACGGCTCGGGCGAGTTCCGCGTGGCACTCCGCTCGGCGCTGCTGCGCACCGAGGTGAGCGCCGACGGCGCTGTGTGCTCGATGGCGCGTCTGTTCGCGGGGGCGGGCGTCGTCGAAGGCTCCGATCCACACGGCGAGCTCGTCGAGACGCGCATCAAGCTGCGCGCCCTGCTCGCGCCGCTCACGGAGATCTGACGTGGCCTGGCGAGCCGATGCCGAGGCGACGTGGTGCTTCGTCGAGCGCTTCTTCGATGCGCTGGCAGCGGCCGGGGTCGAGGCCGCGTGCATCTCGCCGGGCTCGCGGTCGACGCCGCTGGCGATGGCGGCCCACGCTACACCGGGGCTCGAGGCGACGATCCACCTCGACGAGCGCTCGGCCGGCTTCTTCGCGCTCGGTCGGGCGAAGGCGTCGCGGCGACCCGTCGCACTCGTGTGTACGAGCGGCACGGCCGCGGCGAGCTACCTGCCCGCCGTCGTCGAGGCGCACCACTCGGCTACGCCGCTCATCGTGCTGACGGCCGATCGCCCCCCCGAGCTGCGCGACTGGGGCGCGGGCCAGACCATCGATCAGCTGAAGCTCTTCGGCGACTACGTGCGCGACTTCGTCGAGATGCCGATGGCGACGCCGGGCGACGGGGCCCTGCGCGCGGCCGAGCGCTTCGCCGCGCGCGCCGTCGCGACCGCCTGGCGCTCGCCGGCCGGGCCGGTGCATCTCAACTGGCCGTTCCGCGAGCCGCTGGAGCCGCCCGAAGGTCACCGCCGGGTGGCGCCGCTCGCGCCGTCGATCCGGGTCGACGCGCGGCCGAATCCCCCGACCACCGACGAGATCGATCGGCTCGAGGCATGCGTGCGTGCCTGCGAGCGCGGCGTCGTCTGCGCGGGCACGCTCGACGCGACGGCCGACGACGCCGCGGCCATCGCGCGCTTCGCCGCGCGTGCGGGCTGGCCCGTGCTCGCGGACCCGCTCTCGCAGCTGCGCTGCGGCGCCCACGTCGAGGGGGCGCCGATCGTCACGACGAGCGAGCTGCTCCTTCGATCGGATGCGTTCGCGGCGGCTGTCGCGCCCGAGGTGGCACTGCGTCTCGGCGCAGCACCGGTCTCGAAGGCGCAGAAGCTCTGGCTCGCGGCGCATCCGCCCGGCTCGCTGTGGCTCGTCGACGACGCCGGGCGCTGGGAGGAGCCGAATCATCTCGTCACCGAGCACGTGCCGGCGTCGCCCGGAGCCCTGCTCGAGGCAGCGGAGGCACGGCTGGCCGCGAGCGGCTTCGATCGCGGCGCCGACTCGGCCTGGATGCGCGCGTGGGGCGCGGCGAACGAGCGCGGCGCGCGGGCGCTGCAAGCGGACACGCCGGATGCCAGCGAGCCCGTCGAGTCCGACGTCGTCGCGGCGCTCGTCGACGCGGCGCCCGACGGTGCGACCGTCGTCCTCTCGAACAGCATGCCGATCCGCGATGTCGACGCATTCTGGCCGGCCTCATCGCGGCGCGTGCGCTTCCTCGGCAATCGCGGCGCCAACGGCATCGACGGCGTTCCTTCCACCGCGCTCGGCGTGGCTTCGGCGAGCGACGGGCCGGTCGTGCTGCTGACCGGCGATCTCGCGCTGCTGCACGACGTCGGCGGTCTGCTCTCGGCGCGCGACGCGAGCGGCTCGCTCACCATCGTCGTGCTCGACAACGACGGCGGCGGCATCTTCTCGTTCCTGCCCATCGCCGAGCGCGCGGCAGACCCCGATTTCGAGACGCTCTTCCGCACGCCCCACGGCCGCGACCTGACCCGCCTCGGCCCCTTCCTGGACGTTCCCTTCGCCGATGCGCCGAGCGCCGAGCTGCTCTCGAAGGCGCTGACCGAGTCGATCGGGGCGCCGGGTGTGCGGCTGATCCGCGTGCCCATCGACCGCGACCGCAACGTCGCGCGCTTCCGCGCCGCGAGTCGTGCGGTGCAGGCCGTTGCCGATGATGCCGCCGGGAGCTTCGCGGCGTGATGTCGGGGGTGCGCTTCGTCGACGCCAACGGCGTCCGGGTCTGCGTCGATTCGACCGGGCAGGGCCCGCCCGTGCTGATGCTGCACGGCTTCACGGGCGACGCCGAGAGCATGGCGCCGGCGGCGGAGCCCCTCGCTGACGCCTTCGAGGTGCACCGCGTCGAGCTCGTCGGTCATGGACGCAGCGACGCGCCGGACGACGTCGCGCCGTACTCGATGCCTGCCTGTGTCGAGCAGGTCGTCGCCGTGCTCGATGCGCTCGAGATCGAGGCTGCCCACGTCTACGGCTACTCGATGGGCGGCCGGGCCGCGCTCTCGCTCGCGGCGGCTCATCCGGCGCGCGTGCGTTCGCTGGTGCTGGTCGGTGCGACGGCGGGCCTCGCCTCGGCCGAAGACCGCGCGGACCGCGTCGCGTCCGACGAGGCACTCGCCGCGCGCATCGAACGCGACGGGCTCGAGCCCTTCGTCGATGCGTGGATGTCGCTGCCGCTCTTCGCGAGCCAGAAGCGGCTCGGTGACGATGCGTTGGCCCGTGCGAGGGCGCAGCGTCTGAAGGGGACGACCACGGGCTATGCGAACAGCCTGCGCGGCATGGGCACGGGCGCGATGCCGCCGTTGCACGATGCGCTGCGGCGCCTCGCGATGCCGGTCTGCCTCGTCGTCGGCGAAGAGGACGCGAAGTTTCGCGCGATCGCGGCCCAGCTGGTCGCTGCATTGCCCGACGCGCGCGTCGAGGCGATCGCCGAAGCGGGGCATGCGGCGCACCTCGAGCAGCCGGCGGCGATGGGCGACGTCGTGAGGCGCTTCCTGTCCGAAGCGGGGTGGGGCGAGTGAGCGCCGACGCACCGCGACCGGGCCGGCTCGCGGTCTGGATCATGGCGGCGCGCCCGCGCACGCTGCCCGTGAGCGTCGCGCCGGTCGTGGTGGGCACGGCCGTCGCCTGGGCCGAAGGCGCTGCGCGGCTCGGTCCCGCGTTGGCGGCGCTCGTCGGCGCGCTGCTGCTCCAGCTCGCATCGAACTTCGCCAACGACCTCTTCGATCACGCCAAGGGCGCCGACACGGCCGAGCGCATCGGCCCGCCTCGTGTCATGCAGCAGGGCCTCATGAGCTCGGGCGAGCTGTGGGCGGGCATCGTCGTCGTGCTGCTCCTCGCGGCCGGCGTCGGGCTCTACCTGACCTCGGTCGCGGGCTGGCCGGTCATCGCGATCGGCGTGGCCTCGATCGTGGCGGCGCTCGCCTATACCGGTGGCCCCTATCCCCTCGGCTATCACGGGCTCGGTGAGGTCGCAGTGTTCGTCTTCTTCGGCCTCGTGGCGGTGACCGGCACGCACTACGTGCAGTCGGGCGTCTTCTCGTGGTCAGCGTGCGTCGCGTCGTGGCCGGTGGGGCTGCTCGCCACGGCGATCCTCGTCGTGAACAACGTGCGCGACGTCGACACCGATCGCGCGGCGGGCAAGCGCACCCTCGCCGTGCGGATGGGGCGCGAGGGCGGGCGCAACGAGTACGCCACGCTCGTGACGGGCGCCTATGCCCTGCTGCTCGTGCCGTGGCTCGCACTCGACGCCTCGCCGTGGGTGCTGCTGCCGGTCGTGACGCTGCCGCTCGCGCTGCGCCGCATCCGCACCGTGCAGACCGAGGTCGACGGGCCGAGTCTCAACGAGGCGCTCGCGGGCACCGCGCAGCTGACGCTGCTGTTCTCGCTGGCCTCGGCCGTGGGCTGGCTGCTGTGAGCCCGGTCGGGGCGCGGCTCGTCCCGTTCTCATTGCGGCTGGTGCGACCCGTCTCGACTGCGCGGGGTGTCATGACGGAGCGGCGCGGATGGCTCTTGCGGCTGCTCGATCGCGACGGCCTCGAAGGGCACGCGGTCGCGATGCCGGTCGACGGCTTCGCAGGAGAGGCGTTCGATGCATGCGGCGCGGCGCTCGCTGCTGCGCTCGACGCGTCGATGCGGCCGGGTGCGGTGGCCGCCGCGCCGGGGCCGCGGGCGTCCGGCTCACGGCGCGCCCCCTTCGCGGCGTCGGCGTGGAGTCTCGCGCACGCGGACCTCGACGCCCGGCAGGCGGGCCGACCGCTCGCCGACTGCATTGCCGAAGGAAGCGTGGCGCATCGCGACCACGTCGCCGTGAATGCGCTCTTGTGGGCGGACGAGCCCGACGCGCTGCGCGCACAGGTGCGCGATGCCCGCGCGTTCCCGGTGTTGAAGCTCAAGGTCGGCGCGGACGTCGACGCGGCGCTCGAGCGGATCGACTTCGTGTGCGGCGAGCTCGCTGCGGGTCAGCAGCTTCGCATCGATCCCAACGCGAGCTGGTCGGAGGAAGGCGCGGCCAGGGCGCTCGCCGCGCTCGACGGCCGGCCCATCGAGTACGTCGAGCAGCCGGTGGCGGGCGCCGAAGCACTCGCGCGGCTGCGGCGCGGGTCGAAGGTGGCGGTGGCCGCGGACGAGTCGGTGAGCGACGTGCAGGGGCTGACGTCGATCGTCGCCGACGGCGGGGCGGACGTGGTCGTCATGAAGCCGATGTGTCTCGGTGGCCCACGGCTCGCGGAGCGACTCGGCGCCCAGGCGCAGGGCGCCGGTGTTGGTGTCACGGTGACATCGCTCCTCGACTCTGCGATCGGCGTGCGCGCCGCGCTCGCGGTCGCGCTCGCGTTGCCCGAGTCGCCGCTCGCGTGTGGCCTCGCGACCAGCTCGATCTTCGAGGTCGATCTGGCCGCGCCACCGCCCGCGCCGCAGGAAGGTCGGCTCGGTGCATGGGCCGAGCCAGGGCTCGGGACGACGATCGATGCGGCAGCGCTGCGAGACTGCGTGCTGGGGCCCGAGCGCACGTGGGGGCAGACGTGACGGCGGGGGCAGCACCGGCAGAAGACTGGCTGCCGCGCGCCGCAGAGCGCTTCGGCGATGTGGATGCGATCACATGGGAGGGCGGTTGCTGGACGTGGTCGGAGCTGGCCAGGCGTGTCGCGTCGACCGTGCGATGGCTCGAGCACGTCGGGGTCGGCCCGGGCGACGTGGTCGCGGTGCTCGCCGAGAACGGCCCCGCGTGGGCGCGCTGGCTGCACGCGGCAGCGACGCGCGGCGCCACGCTGCTTCCCTTGAATGCTCGGCTCACCGCCGAGGAGCTGGTCTTTCAGCTCGAGGATGCCGGCGTGTCCGTCTGCTGTGTGGGGGCCGGTATCGAGGTGTCGCTCGTCGAGGCCGTGCGTGGGCGGCTGCCCGAGCTCGGTCTCCATCGATTCGACGCGTCGGGTGAGCCACCTCGTGAACGCAGCGCGGGTGATGCCGGGCATGCGGTGGAAGCGGCGACGAGCGATCCGGACCGAGCTCTCGCCGTGCTCTACACGTCGGGCACGACGGGCCGGCCGAAGGGCGTGCGCCTGCCTGCGCGGGCCTTCGCGTCCAGCGCGCTGGCCTCGCAGCGGCTCGTGCCGCTCGGCACGGGCGATCGCTGGCTCGTCTGCATGCCGCTCTTCCACGTCGGGGGGCTCTCGATCCTGGTGCGCTGTGCGCTGGCCGGCGCGACTGCGGTCGTGCAGCGCGGCTTCGACGCCGCCGCGGCGGCGCGAGTACTCGAGCGCGGTGGCGTGACGCACGTCTCGTTCGTGCCGACGATGCTCGAGCGGGTGCTTCATGTGCGCGGCGACGCGCCGGCGCCCGAGTCGCTTCGTTGCGTGCTGCTCGGCGGCGGCGGGGCGGCGCCGAAGCTGATCGAACGTGCGTGGGCGCTCGGCTACCCGGTCGTTCCGACCTATGGGCTCACCGAGGCGTGCTCGCAGGTCGCGACGCGCGACTCGCTCGATCGCGAGCTTCCCATGACAGGACGACTCCACGTGCTCGACGGGCTCGAGGTGGTCGTGCGCGACGAAGCCGGCCACGCGCATCAGCGCGACGCCGAGGGCGAGATCTGCGTGCGCGGTCCATCGGTCACGAGCGGCTACATCGGGCATGCCGCCGAGCGGGCGGCTGTCGACGGTGCCGGCTGGCTCGCGACCGGCGATGTCGGCCGGCTCGACGGCGAGGGTCGGCTCGAGGTGCTCGACCGGCGCGAAGACCTCATCGTGACCGGAGGCGAGAACGTGTATCCGGCGGAGGTGGAGCGCGTGCTGCTCGCGCACGCCGGCGTCGCAGAGGTGGCGGTCGTCGGCCGCGCCGACGCGTCGTTCGGGGCCAGGCCGGTCGCGTTCTGGGTGCAGGAGCCCGGCGCGCCGGCACCCGGCGCGGACGAGCTGGCCGCGACCGCGCGCGCGAGCCTCGCGGGCTACAAGGTGCCGGTCCAGTTCATCTCGGCCGAAGCGCTGCCGCGCACGGCGTCGGGGAAGATCCAGCGTGGCCGCCTTCGGGAGGTCGCCGCGTCGGCGAGCACGGCGGCGAACGGTGGCCGCGATGCGAGCCGCACTCGCTCGTAGTCGCGGCGGCGCGTCTCAGGAGGGCGGCGCGGCCTCGGCCAGCTGCTTCTCGCCGAGGTGCTCGGAGATCAGCGCCCGCACCTCCTCGGTGAGGTCCTCGGCCGACTTGCCCTCGAAGGTCTCGGGCATGATCGGGTCGAGCACCACCACCTCGATCTCGTGGCGACCCTGCAGCACGAACCCCCGCTTCGGCAGTGCGTTGCCGCTGCCTTTCAAGACGATCGGTTGAATGGGCACGCGGGAGGCGAGGGCGAGCTCGAAGGCGCCGGTCTTCCACGTGCGCATGCGCCCGGTCGTCGAGCGCGTGCCCTCTGGAAACATCATGATCGAGTTGCCGGCGGCGAGCGTCTTCTCGCACTCGCGCATCATGCGGATCACGCTCTCGCGATCGCCGCGCTTCAGCGGGATGTACTGATTGAGGGACATGTTCCAGCCGATGCACGGCACGCGGAAGTTCTCGATCTTCGACACCCACTTGAAGTGGGAGAAGAGGCGGAAGAGGATCAGGATGTCGAGGAGCGAGAGATGGTTCGCGACCATGACCGCCGGGCCGGCGCGGTGGATCCGCTCGCGGTGATGCACGTGCACGCGCCACACCGGGTTCAGCCAGGTGTACATCGACGCCCAGAAGCAGGTGAACTGGTGAAGGATCCGCTTGCGACGATCGAAGGGGAGCGTCACGGCCCAGATGAGCAGCGCCACCGGAAACATCAGCAGCGAGCTAATGGTGATGAAAGCCCAGAACAGCAGCGATAGAGACTTGGCGCGCACCGCCGGATTGTAGCAGGACCGGCACAGCCGCCTTCACGGACGAAGGCCCCTCGACCGCATCTCTCGTAGTCGAGGGGCCCCTCTGGTGCGTCGCCGCCTCGACCCACTCGCGGCCGAGCCTGCCGAGTTGCAGCGCGTCGGCGATCGGGCCGTTGAACGTACTGGTGCCGGTTTGGACGCCGGGTGCATCATCTTCTCACGCGCGCCGAACTGCGATCGAGGCGAGACGCTCCCGGTCGCGCGTGATCGTCCCGGCGCTGCCCGTGAAGCGGTCGATGACTGAGCCAGCGCGTCACTCCTGGTGGCAGGCGTCGACGAAGGCGCGGAAGAGCGCGTTGGATTCGCCGTTGGTGAGCTTCTCGGGGTGCCACTGGACGCCGACGACGAAGCCCTCGGCCGCCTCGAACCCCTCGATCAAGCCGTCTTCGGAGCGCGCCGTGGCATCGAGGTCGCCACCGAGCTCTGCGACCGCCTGATGGTGAAGGCTGTTCACCATCGCCTCCCCTCGCTCGTCGGCCAGACAGGCGTGCAGGCGGCTTCCCGGGGTCAGCCCGACGAGGTGTCGCCCGTCCGCCTCGGGGAGCTGGTGATCGATGGCGTCCGGGCGGTCTACGGGGATGTGGTGATGCAGTCGCCCACCCGCGGCGAGCGCGATCAGCTGGGCGCCGTAGCAGATGCCGAGGACGGGCAGCGGTCGTGCGAGCGCGGCGTCGAGCAGGGCGCGATCGAAGGCGATCTGCTCGCCGGGCGCGAGGTCGAACGTCACGTCGTCGGGGTAGGCGCGATCGGGGGCGAAGTCGTCACCGCCCGGGAGCAGCAGCCCGTCGATACGCGCGACGAGCTCGGCCGGCGAGCTCTGCATGGGAAGGTGGACCGGCAGACCACCTGCGGCGTCGATCGCCCGGGCATACGCATGATCGGCGTACACGTACACGCGCCCCGCGCGCCACCGCTCGCGTGCGTCCAAGCACGGGGGAATGCCGATCAGGGGCCGCTGCACGGCGGCAGTATAGGGCGTGCACGCTGTCTTGATCGCCGGCCTTCTGGCATGCTTCGCGGATGGCAAGGCTGCTCGTCGTCGGCTGCGGATACGTGGGTGCATCGCTCGCCGAGCGGGCGATCGGCGATGGCGACGCCGTGTTCGGCCTGCGGCGCAGTGAGGCGCCGTTGCCGGCCGGCGTCGAAGCGATTCGCGCCGACGTGACCTCGCCGCTCGCGCCCGGCTCGCTCCCCGAGGATCTGGATGCCGTCGTATACGCGGTCGCGGCGAAGTCGCGCGACGAAGCCGTGTACCGCGCTGCCTACGTCGACGGCCTGCGGCACGTGCTCGAAGCGCTGCGCCAGGTGCAGAAGCCACCGCGCCGGCTCGTGTTCACGTCCTCGACGGCGGTCTACGGGCAGGCCGCGGGCGAGTGGGTCGACGAGACGTCCGAGACGTCGCCGCGCGCGTTCAGCGGCCGCATCCTGCTGGAGGCCGAGGCGCTGCTCTCCGACGCGCCCTGTGAGGGCGTGGCGCTCCGCCTGGGCGGCATCTACGGGCCGGGTCGCACGTCGCGGCTCCGTGCGGTCGCCGAGGGCCGGGTCACGGTGCGCGACGGCGCGCCGCACTACACCAATCGCATCCACCGGGACGACGCGGCGGGCGCGATCCAATGCCTGCTCGCGTCGCCGAGCGCGCCCGCCATCGTGCTCGGCGTCGATGACGAGCCGGTGGACGAGGCAACGCTCGCCGACTGGATGGCGGAGCTCGTCGGTGCACCCGCGCCGCGCCGCGTCGCGCCCGGCGAGGCCACGCCGCCGCGCGCGGGCAGCAAACGCTGCCGCAACGACCTGCTCCGATCGCTCGGCTACGACTTCATCTACCCGACCTATCGCGAGGGCTACGCGTCGCTGCTCGGCGAGGTGGTGGGAGATGCGCCACCGTGAACGAGGGCCGCGGCTTCAACCGTGCGTGGCTCGTTCTCGTCGCGCTCATCGGCAGCCTCGTCGCGATGGAGATCACGCTGCAGCTCGGCGCGTTCGTCGTCGGCCGCGTTGCGGGGCGGCGTGCGATCGCGCCGGGGCAGGGCGCGGTCATCCTCTGCGTGGGCGACTCGCACACGTTCGGCCTGCCGTTCCCGGTCGAGGAGAGCTACCCGAGCCAGCTGCAGGCGGCGCTCGACGAGCGGCACGGCGAGGGGACGTTCCGGGTCGCGAACCTCGGCATCCCGAGCGTCAACTCCGACTTCGTCCTGAACCGGCTCGAGCGGCAGATCGTGCAGCTCGACCCGGTCGTCGTGATCGTCTGGGTGGGCATCAACAATCTCTGGAACGCGGTGGAGCTCGACGCGCGCGACGAGGGTGTGGGAGCGCGGCTCTGGCGGGTCGCGCGGCGTTCGAGGCTCGTGCGGCTCGCATCGATCGCGTTCTACGAGGGCTCGGGACATCAGTACGATCCCGACGTGCGCGGGGGCTGGTACGAGGGCGAGGCGGCGCCGTCGGGCGTGGCCGCGGGCCGGCCGCAGCTCCCGAACCCGGGGCCGGGTCTCGAGCGCGACCTCGTCGCGATGGGGGAGCTCGCGCGCAGTCACGACCTGCCGATCGTCTTCGTGTCGTATCCGCTAGCCAGCCAGCGGCCGATCAGCCTCGCGGTCGAGCGGGCGGCGGGCCAGCTCGGCGCGCCGCTCGTCGATACCTCGCACGATCTCACGCGGGCGCGAGCGGACGGACACGGCGTCGACGCGCTCGTCGATCAGCGCGCGGGGCCGCATCCCTCCAAGCTGCTCTACGGCTACGTGGTCGAGTCGCTGACCCCGGTCGTCGAGTCGCTGCTGCGGTCGTGGTATGGCGAGCCCGGGCGGGAGGCGGGCGCGAGCTGAGGCACGGCATCGCGGTCGATTGACACGCGCTGCATGGGTCGCGCAGTCTCCCACTGTCCGTCCACCGGAGACCACCGACCCATGTCGAGAAGAAGCCGCTTCGCCGCCCACGTCGAGGCCATGCCGGGGGCCGTCTACTCGCCCTTCGCCGACGCGGCGCGGCGTCGGACCGACCACGTGCACCCGCTGCATGTGGGCGACACCTGGATGCCGCCCTTCGAGGGGGGGCGACTCGAGGATCTGCACGCGGCCGAGATCGCGGGGCTCCACAACTACTGCGACACGCGCGGCTGGCCCGGGCTCGTGGATGCGATCGTGGAGAAGGTCGCCGATCGCAACGGGTTGAGTGTCGAGCGCGAGGCGGTGCTCGTCTCGGCGGGCGCGACGGCCGGGCTCTCGTGCGTCGCTGGCGCGCTGCTCGAGCCGGGCGACGAGGTATTGATCCTCTCGCCGTTCTGGCCGCTCATTCGCGGCATCGTGCAGGCGTTCGCGGGGACGCCCGTCGAGGTGCCCTTCTACGATCGCGTGATGAGCGCCGAGGCCGCCATCGACACGGTGCGCGCACATCTCAGCGGGCGCACCGTCGCGCTCTACGTCTCGACTCCCTCCAACCCGACGGGAGCCGTGCTGCCGGGCGACTGGCTCGAGGCCCTCGCGGCGTTCGCGCGCGAGGCCGACCTCTGGCTGATCGCCGACGAGGTCTACGAGTCGCTCGTGTATGGCGGCGAGCACGTGTCGATCGGCCGCTTCGCGCCCGAGCGCACGATCAGCACGTTCAGCTTCTCGAAGACGTACGGCATGGCGGGCAATCGCGTGGGCTACGTCGTCGGGCCCGTGCCGTTGATCGAGCAGGCTCGCAAGATCGGGACGCACACCTACTACAACGCCCCGACCGGGCCGCAGATCTCGGCGCTGCGCGCGCTCGAGTCGGGGGATGACTGGATCGAGGATGCGTGCGCGAGCTATGCAGACATCGGCCAGCGCTGCGCCGACCGCCTGGGGCTGCCGGCGCCGGGGGGCTCGACGTTTCTCTTTCTCGACGTGTCGGCGCATCTCGACGAGCGCGGGCTCGACGGGCTGCTCGAAGACCTCTTCGAGGACGGCGTGCTCGTGGCGCCGGGTGCATCGAGCGGCCGCGGCTTCGAGCAGTGGATCCGGCTCTGCTACACGGCGGAGCCCCCGGAGCACGTGATCGACGCGGTCGATCGCATTGCCCGCCGGCTCGGTCGGGGCTCGTGAGACCCTGCTAGAGTGCCAGACCTCTCTGTATGAGCCTCGTCCGACCCGCGAAGCCCGGCCGAGACGCCACCTACGGCGACCCATCCCATCAAGGAGCGGAACATGTCCGAAGAGACTCCCCAGCGCCTCGGCACCGTCGCCCTGCACGGTGGTCAGGTGCCCGACCCGACGACCAACTCGCGCGCCGTGCCGATCTACGCGACGACGTCGTACGTCTTCAACGACACCGACCACGCGGCGGCGCTCTTCGGCCTCGCAGAGCTCGGCAACATCTATACGCGCATCATGAACCCGACGACCGACGTGCTCGAGCAGCGGCTCGCCGCGCTCGACGGCGGCATCGGTGCGCTCGGGCTCGCGAGCGGGCAGGCGGCGATCAACGCTGCGCTGCTGACGATCTGCCACTCGGGTCAGAACTTCATCTCGTCGACGAGCCTCTACGGCGGCACCTGGACGCTCTTCACGCAGACGTTCAAGAACATGGGCATCGAGGTGCGCTTCTTCGATCCCGATCACCCGGAGCAGATCGACGAGCTCGTCGACGAGAACACGCGCTGTGTCTACCTCGAGTCGATCGGCAACCCGAAGAACGACGTGCCGGACTTCCGGACGCTCTCGGACAAGGCGCACGGCCACGGACTGCCCGTCATCGTCGACAATACGGTGACGACGCCGGCGCTCTTCCGGCCTGGTGAGCACGGCTGCGACATCGTCGTCTACTCGCTGACCAAGTTCATCGGTGGCCACGGCACGCACATCGGCGGCGCCATCGTCGACCTCGGCACGTTCCAATGGGCAGACGACCGCGACAAGTGGCCCGAGTTCTGCGCGCCGAGCCCGTCGTATCACGGCGCAGTCTTCGTCGATGCGCTCGCGCCCATGGGCAACGTCGCGTACATCATGCACGTGCGGACGCACTGGCTGCGCGACACGGGTGGCGCGATCTCGCCGTTCGGCGCGTTCCTCTTCTTGCAGGGTCTCGAGACGCTGCATCTCCGCATGCCGCGCCACTGCGAGAACACCCTCGCCATCGCGCGCTTTCTCGAGCAGCACGAGGCGGTCGAGTGGGTCAACTACCCGGGCCTCGAGAGCCACAGCCACTACGAGAACGCGCAGAAATATCTGCCCGACGGCGCCGGCGCGATCATCGGCTTCGGCATCAAGGGTGGCATGGAGGCGGGCAAGAAGTTCGTGAACTCGTGCCAGCTGCTGAGCCACCTCGCCAACATCGGCGACGCGAAGAGCCTGGTGATCCATCCCGCGTCGACGACGCACTCGCAGCTCACGCCCGATGAGCAGGAGCAGGCCGGCGTGACGGCGGACTACGTGCGCCTCTCGATCGGCATCGAGGACGTCGAGGACATCAAGGCCGACATCGACCAGGCCCTGGCAGCCTCGCAGGCCTGAGCACTCGCGGGCGCCCCGTGGCTTCGGCTGCGGGCCGCCCCAGTGACGCGTCATGGAAGGCTTCGACAGCAGCGACAGCAACAGGTCGGCGCGCCCGCTGCGCTACGCGCAGCGCTTCGAGCTGAAGGCGCCCCTCGAGCTCGAGGGCGGCGGCGTTCTGCCGCATGCGCGGATCGCGTACGAGACGTGGGGCACGCTCTCCGAGGCGCGTGACAACGCGATCCTCGTCTGCCACGCGCTCTCGGGCGACTCGCACGTGGTGCGACACGACGCCGAAGACGACCCCGGCTGGTGGGAGGTGATGGTCGGGCCCGGCCGGCCGGTCGACACCGATCGCTACTACGTCGTCTGCGCCAACGTGCTCGGCGGCTGCCGTGGCAGCAGCGGGCCGGATAGCCGCCACCCCGATACGGGGGAGCGCTATGGCGCCGACTTCCCGCCCGTCACGGTGGGCGACATGGTCGAGACCCAGCTGCAGCTGCTCGACCACCTCGGCGTAGGCGAGCTCGCCGCCGTGATCGGCGGCAGCCTCGGCGGCCATCAAGCGCTCGCCTGGGGTGAGCGCGGCGCGCATCGCACGCGTTCGATCATCGCGATGGCGACGTCGCCGCGGCTCACGGCCCAGGCGATCGCCTTCGACGTGGTCGGTCGCAACGCGATCCTGCGCGACCCCAACTTCGCGGGCGGTCGCTATGCGGAGACCCCGCTTCGCCCCCAGGTGGGCCTGGCCCTCGCGCGCATGCTCGGTCACATCACGTACCTGTCGCGTGAGGCCATGGATGCGCGCTTCGATCCGGCCGACTCGTCGCCACGCGAGGTGGTGTCGGAGTTCGAGCGCAAATTCTCGGTCGGCTCGTACCTCGCCCATCAGGGCGAGCGCTTCGTCGAGCGCTTCGACGCGAACAGCTACATGGCGCTCTCGCTGGCGATGGACCGCTTCGATCTCGGTGGCACGCCCGAAGCGATCCGGGCGAAGCTCGGCAAGGCCGACGTGCGCTGGCTCATCGTGAGCTTCTCGAGCGATTGGCTCTTTCCGCCCTGGCAGTCGCAGCTCGTCGTCGACGCGCTGGTACCGGTGGGCCGAGACGTGACGTATTGCGAGATCGAGACCGATTGCGGTCACGATGCGTTCCTGCTCGAGGACGACTTCGAGGAGTACGGGGGGCTGGTGCGCGCCTTCCTCGATCCCGACGACTTCGACCCGCACGGTCCGCAGCCCATCCAGCGCCCGAGCCAGGTCGTCGGCACGGGCCATCCGGTGGACGACGCGATCCTCGAGCTGCTCGAGCCGAGCGACACGATCCTCGACCTCGGCTGCGGCGGTGGCGGGCTCATGGGTATGGCGCGCCGGCGCGGCCATCCGCGCGTGATGGGCGTCGAGCTCGCGTGCGAGTCGGTCATCGAGTGCGCGAGTCACGATCTGCCGGTGATCCAGGCAGATCTCGACCACGGCCTGGGCTCGTTTGCCGACGGTCAGTTCGACGTCGTCGTGCTCTCCCAGACGCTGCAGCTCGTGAACCACGTCGAGACGCTGCTCGGCGAGATGCTGCGCGTCGGTCGTCGGGCGGTCGTCAGCTTCTCGAACGCCAGCCGGACGTCGAATCGCCGCCGGCTCGTCGAAGAGGGCACGGCGCCCCGACCGCTCGCGTTCGATCACGAGGACGTGTTCGAGGCACCGCCGATGCGCCAATTCTCGATCCGCGACTTCGAGGCACTCTGCGAACGCATGGGCCTCGTCGTCGAGCGCCGGCTCGGCCTGCGCGGCCGCGACGGTGACGTCGCGGAAGGCGAGCTCGACGACTCCGTGGACGTCGCGATCTTCGTGCTCGGGCGCGGCGACTCCCGTTAGGAGTCGGGGTGTTATAGGCGCTTCTGCCGCATGCCGATCGTAGGCGGTGGCATGGGCCGAGTGTCGGCTCTCCGACGTGTGATCTCAGGCGACGGCCTCCTTCCTTCGACCATCGACCTCCGTGTGTCGCGACGCGCGCATCGCTCGATCCCATGCGGCGCGGCAGGGGATGGGGCTTTGCGCCCCATCCGCGATCGAGTCTGCGTCCTCGGTCTGTCGCGCAGGCGACACCATCGGGTGATGACTTGCATGCGTCCGGCCCGTCTGAGTGTGTCAGCCAAATTCACCGCTTGCATGAACGCTCTCCTCGTTCAGAATGGGTGTAGTGTTGAATCGATCAGGAGGTGGATTCGTTGCGGGTGTGGCCGACATCGTTTGATGCGAGGGGGGCATCACCCGTCGGCCCCGGTCGCAGCGGTGTGTCGGTTCGGACATCGCTCCTTCTCTCATTAGCGGCGCTCCTCTTGAGCGCATGCATCCCGCTAGCCGCTCCGCTGCCGGGTGACCTCGACGGCGATGGGGATGTCGACCAGGATGATCTGAGCATTCTGATGGAGGCCTTGAACACGCCGGCCTCGGGCGCGGACGATCCCCGCGACCTGGACGGCGATGGGTCGATCACTGGCCTCGACGCCCGAAAGCTCGTCACGCTCTGCACGCTGCCCGGCTGCGCCATCCCTCCCAAGGTCACGATCACCGCGCCCTCGAACCTCAGCATCTTCGATGCGTCGCCGATCATCGTGACCGGGGAGCACATCGAGGTGGTCGAAGCCGTCACCGTCAACGGCGTCGCTGCCACGCTGGACGAGCTGACCTGGTCGGCCACGGTCCCGCTCGTCGAAGGCGCCAACACCGTGCTCGCCGTGGGCGTGGACGAGAACGGGAACGAGGGCAGCGCGAGCGTCGTGGTGGTGCTCGATACGACGCCCCCCTCGATCGCCATCACGAGCCCAACCGAAGGCGAGACGGTCGCGGACGGTCAGCCGAGCATCAGCCTCGACTATGCAGACGAGATCGCCGTCGACAAGGCGAGTCTCGAACTCACCGCGAACGGCAGCCAGCTCGCCGTCGCCTGTACGCTCACGGATGCAGGCGGAACCTGCACGCCGGCGGTGCCACTGCCACCCGGTCCGGTGGCGCTCGTCGCCTCGATCCGGGATCTGGCCGGGAACCCTGCGTCGGACCAGGTCGGCTTCACGGTGCCGCTGCCGCCATCGCCGTCGCTCGCCATCGCGATCACCGAGCCCGCGGAGGGGGCGGTCTTCGGTGCCTCTCCCATCACCGTGCGCGGCGCGGTCAACGATCCGACGGCGGACATCCTCGTCGGCGACGTCTTCGCGACCGTCGTGGGCACGACGTTCGAGGCGGTGGGCGTCGAGATCACCGAGGGGCCGAACACGCTGGTCGCGCGGGCGCGCAACGATGGCCGCGAGGAGGCGTCGGCCACGCGTGCGGTCGTGCTCGATACCGTGCCGCCGATCCTGAGCATCCTGTCGCCCGTCGATCGCTCGGTCCAGCTCGATCCGTCCGTCGACGTCTCGGGCTACGTCAGCGACGCGACGCCTCTCACCGCGACGATCGAGGGCGACCCGGCGTCGGTCTCGGAGAGCGAGCTCAGCGGCACGACGACGCTCGACGCCGACGAGAACGTGATCTCCGTGGTGGCGCGCGATGCCGCGGGCAACACGACGACCGAGCAGCTGACGCTCTATCTCGACGCCGTCCCCCTCGCCGTCACCGGCGTCGTGCCGGGCGACGCGACGGTCGACGTAGACCCCGCGAGCGACGTCGTCGTCACGTTCTCCGAGCCCGTCGATCCGGCGAGCATCGGCGCGACGACGTTCTTCGCGCAGACGGGTGCGCGGATCCTGCCGGCCGCGATCACGGTGGCGGCCGACGGCCTCACCGCGACGCTGGCGCCGTCGGCGGCGCTGCCGTCCGGCGTCGAGATCGACGTCACCGTCACGACGGGCGCCACCGATGCCGCCGGCAATCCCCTCCAGACCCCGTTCCGGAGCGCCTTCGCGACCGCGGGCGCGCCGGCCGTGCCGACCGTCGTGATCGGCGAGGTGTACGACGACACGAAGAGCCTGCCGCTCGAGGGCGCCGCGGTGCTCGCCGTCGATCCGGTGACGGACGCCGTGCTCGCGCTGACGCAGTCGGACGAGCTCGGACGGTATCTCCTGTCGCCGGCCCGCAGCGACGTCCTCGTGAGAGTGATCCAGCCGGGCTTCACGATCGTGGAGCGTCGGCCCTCGGGCGAGGTCGGATCGTTCGCCGAGGCCGTCGATGCGCGGCTCACGCCGCTCGGCGAGGCGCAGCCCGTCCAGGCTGTGCTTCCAGCAGAGATCTCCACCGCCGCGGGTGATCTGCTCGTGATCCCGCCCGGTGCCTTCGACGCCGACGGCGACGTCCGGCTGACGGAGATCGGGCCGCAGGGGCCCCGGATGCGCTTCCCGTCTGGGTGGGCGCCGATCGCGATCCTCGACGTTTCGGCGCCGGAGCCCTTCGATCCCCCGGCCACACTGTCGATGGTCGATCGCAGCGGCCTCGCTGCGGGAAGGCAGGCGGTCGCCGCGCGATACGACGCGGACACGGCGTCGTGGCTCGCGATGGGTGACGTGACGCTGCCATCGGATGGGTCCGTGGTGGTCGGCGACGTGAGCGGCGGCGGTCAGTTCGCGCTGCTGATCCCCGATGCGGGAGAGGGCGCGCCTGCGCCGGCTGTCGCCGGTGTACCGCTCGCTGCGGGCACGGAGATCCCGCTCCCCGAAGACGCCGACGGCACGGGCTTCGTGACACCGCCGGTCGGGCTCGTGAGCGACGCCACGCCGGCCGAGGCCGAGGTGACGATCGAGGCCGGCTCGGCGCTTCGAAGCGGCACCCTGCTGCAGGGCGACTTCTTCGAGCTCTTCGTGCTGCGCGAGGGCGGCGAGACCTCGCCGCTCGCGACCTCGCAGGACCTGGTCGTGTATCGATCGCTCGACGACCCCGATGGCCAGACACTCGGGACGCGCTTCGCGATCGCGCCCTCGACGACCTTCAGCCAGCTCGAAGCGACCGAGGGACGCATCACCGTCACGATGCGCCGGCGGTTGCTGCTGGCGCGCGACGTGGTGGGCGTGGCGGGTGGCGGCGTTGCGACGGAGGAGGGGAGCCGGGTCGTCGTCCCGCCCGCTGTACTCACCGAAGACGTGCCGTTGCGTCTCGCGCAGGTCGCCGAGCAGGAGCTCGGCGTGGGCACGCCCGACGGGCTCAGATACCTCGGCGGGCTCGAGCTCGACCTCGCCGGGGTGACACCGACGAGCGACTTCCCGCTCACGCTGGGTGGTCGCTCGACCTACGTGCCGACGGGCGGGCAGGTCGTGGTCGCCCGCATCGAGACCCTTCGCGGCCAGGCCGTGCTCGTGCCGGTCGCGCTCGCCCGCGTCGACGGCGAAGACCTCACGACGTTCACCGAGCTGGGTGGCACCTCGCTCCCGGGCGTGGCCGAAGGCGGACGCTACGCCTTCTATCTCGTGTCCGAACCGATCACGCTCCTGGAAGGCACGGCGCGTGACGAGGTCGGCAATCGCGAGGGGCTCGCGATTCGCGTCGAGGGCCTGCCCTTCGTCTCGCTCACCGACGCCAGCGGTCGCTTCGTGGCCGTCGCACCGGTGGGCGACTTCACGCTCGTGGCCACCAGCGCGTCGAATCTCGACGAGGTGAGCGTCGCAGGGACGACGGGGGTGCCGCTCCCCGAGGTCGTCGTGACGACGACGCCGCCGCGCGTCGAGCGGGTGACGGTGCGGCCGCCGCGGGTCGACGGGAACTTCACCGGCCCCGTCGTGTTGCTGGGGAGCCCCGCGCCGCAGGTCGACGACGATGCGAGTGGCGCGAGCAGCGGCAACGGCAACGGCGTGATCGACGCGGGCGAGCGCATCGAGCTCACGGTGACGGTGCGAAACGATGGCACCGTGGCCGTCGAAGACGGGCTCTTCCTGCTCGACGTGCGGGGCCCGGCCGGCGCCGCACCCGTCGCGCCCTCGAGCCTGCCGATCGAGACGCTCGCACCCGACGTGCCGGTGGATGTCGGGCCCTTCGTCATCGACATTCCCGCGGCCTCGGATCCGGCCGCGCTCCGCTACACGCTCTCGCGCTTCAGCGCGTCGGGCGGTCGGCCCAACGACCTCTTCTTCTCGCTGCCGCTCGACGCCGAGCACGTGAACGTGCCGGTCGACAGCGAGATCACGGTCGAGCTCTCGGAGCCGGTCGACCGGGCGTCGCTCGAGGGCGGATTGACGCTGACGCTCGATGACGCCGGGGGCCCGGTCGCCGTCGATGCCAAGCTGCTCGTCGCGCCCGACGCCGCGTCGGCGAGGCTGCGCCCGCTCGAGCCGCTCGCCGACGACGCGCTGTACCGCGTGACGCTCGACGACACGATCGTCGATCGCGACGGCCTCGCACTCACGCCGTCGCCGGTGGTCGAGCGCATCCGCACGCAGGATCTCACGCCGCCCGGACCGATCGACGCCGGCAACATCGAGGCGTCGGTGCCGAACGACGACGGTCTCGTCACCGTCACCGGCTCGCTGGGCTCGGTGAACCCCGAAGACACGGTGCTCGTGCTCAACGAGTTCACCGGCTTCGTCACGGTCGCGGCCGTCGAGGCCGATGGCAGCTTCAGCGCTGAGATCCCCGCAGCGACCTCGGACCGGCTGCAGCTGATCTCGCTCGATCCCTACGGCAACGAGGTCACCACCGACGTCGGCGGCTTCGTGCGCCGCGATCCGACGACGGGCGAGGTGCTCGCGGTGGTGGTGAGCCGCGACGGCGCTGTCGTCGAGGGGCCGGAGGGGATCGCACTCGACGTGCCGACCGGCGCGGTGGCGGGCGCGGCCGAGATCGCGGTCTCGCGCAACGATGCGCCGTTCGCGCTGCCGGACGACCTCTTGACCGAGCCCGCCATCGTCGCGGCGTTCGAGAGCCTGTTCACGGTGATCGACCGGATTGAGATCGAGTCGACCGCGCCGCGCTTCTCGTCGCCGGTCACGCTCTCGCTGCCGGCGCCGACGGGCGCACAGGAGGGCGACGTCTTCATCGTCGCGCGCTCGCGGCTCGTCACCGTCGGTGGCGCCCTTGCCGACCTCGACCGGATCGAAGGATTGACCGCGGGCGAGAACCCCCTGCGTGCGGTCGAACGACTCGAAATCGTCGACTCGGCCACGGTGAAGAGCGAGGGCACGAGCCTGGTGCTCTCGACCGACTCGCCGCCGTTCGGCGGGATCGATGAGCCCGGCACGCTGACCGTGCTCGAGCCGGCGGTGCCGCTCACCTTCTTCAGCGGAGAGGTGCGGCGCGACACGGTGGCGGGCCGGCCCGTATCGGGCGCCGTCGTGCAGAGCCTCCCCGAAGCGATCGGTACGGCGCCATTCGTCGCGGTGACCGACGACGAAGGCCGCTTCGTCGTCGCCGACGAGGCGGCCGGTGGCTCCTGGGTCGAGGGCGCGGTCGTCGCGAGCCGCCTCGACGTCTCCGATCCGCTCTTCGTTCGGGTGATTCGCCGCGACGTACGCGGGGTGGTCGGCGCGCCGGCGCCGCCCGGCACGACCATCGCGCACCTCGAGGAGCCGTTCGTGCTGCCCTCCGAGCTGCCCACCGCGGTGGTGGACGTGCTCGGCGACGTCGAGCCGCCGACGGTCGAGATCCAGCTCGCCGGGTCTTCGCTCGGCCAGGGCTATGCGGCGCTCGGCGATCTGCTGACGATTTCGGTCGTGGCGGAGGACAACGACGAGGTGACGTTCGTTGGCCTCGAGGTCGACGAGGGCAGCGGGCTCGAGTCGGTCGCGCTCGGGCCCGACGGCACCTATTCGCAGTTCGCGTTCGCCCCGGGCGTGATCCAGCTGCGCGCGAGGGCGCAGGACCGGACGGGGAATACGACGTTCGTCGATCGAACCATCCTGGTCGTGAGTCTGACCGTCGGTGGGGCGATCGTACCGCCTGCGTCAGATCCGAATCGTCCGCCCGATCTCATAGAGCCGCCGGGCAGCGATGGCGCCGAAGCCGATACAGCACCGCCTGCGGGCAGCTCGCCGGCCACGACCCAGGTTTCGCTCGACGGGGAGATCGTGCTCTGCTTCAGCGAGCCGCTCGACCCCTCGACGGTGAACGATTCGACCGTTCAGCTGATCGATCCCGAACGGGCACCGGTCGACGTCGATCTGAGCACGGAGTTCGGCGACTCGTGCATTCGGATCGCTCCGCTCGCCTACCTGCGACTCGGTGCCGAGTACGAGCTCCGAGCCGACAACGTCCTCGACACGGACGGTGAGCCGGTGGGTCAGGGTGGGGGCGATGGGACCGGCCAGCCGCGAAGGGTGAAGAAGGAATTCGAGGTACCGCCGCCCTTCCAGGTCCAGACGGCCGCAGGAAGGGCGACTCTGGAGCTCTCCAACGTCACCGACGTCGCGCTCCTGGAGGAGGTCCGGCGGGGCGAAGACCTGCTGACGGACGTCCTCGTCGCCGTGAGCTACCCGCTCGGATCGGAGGGCCTCGGCGACATACAGCTCTACCAGCTTCGAGACGAGGAAGATCCGGCGCTCTTGCTGTTCGAGCCCCCTCTACTGGGCTCAGCGAAGGCGAACGGAAACCCCTGGAGCCTGGCGATCGACGGTAGCCGGGCGTATGTCGGGAACGCCTGGATCGGCGACATCGTTTTCCTCGAAGGGACGGTGTCGTATACGGAGAACCTCTACGGCATCTTCAACGTCGGGTCGGGGATCCTGCACACGGGCTACGAGCCTAGCCTCGGTTACAGGCGGACTGGCGGGCCGAGCCCGCCGTCCAATCTCGAGGTCTTCGATCTGAGTGATCCCAGCAAGCCCGCGACCCAGGGCCGCTGGTGGATCAACTTCGGGGCATCTGCGGACTACTGGGATCCGAACACACTGCCGACTCGCGTCGAGATCACCGAACGCGGCGTCGGTGTCCTCAACATGCTCGACAACGTCGAGTTCTTCGAGCTCGATGCCCCCTTCTCGTCAATTGGCGTGGTCGAGAACATCTGGGGGCCGGGCTTGCGTGCAGGTCGTTGCCAGGGTGGGCCCGAGGACGGTGCGCTCTGCCCGAAGAGGAACTACCCGCCCTTCTGGAAGTGCGAAGGCGATGCCGAGTGCGTGGCGGTCGACGAGTTCCACGATGCGGCGTTCTTCGAAGGCTCTGAGGGGAGCCGCCCATTCGCTGCGGTCCTTCAGCGTGACGAGGTGCGCTTCGTCTCGACCGACGACGTGGCCGATCCCTTTAGGGCCGATCCCACTCTCTCCACGATCCCGATGTCCAAGGCGCACTTCGGGCGCGTGGGAGCGGTGTCGGGCTTCGAGTACGAAGAAGGGGAGGCGAAGGTACGTCGCGTCAAGGACCTCGCGTTCGTCTCGGTTCCGAGACCTGTGAAGCAGCTCGCGATCTATGACGTGACCGATCCCGAGTCCCCCGTCGAGTTGAGCAGGCTGCTCGAGGCGTTCGGCAACATCTCCATCGACGAGTGCCGTGGGCTCGCCTACCTGCACGGTCCGAACGGCGAGTTCCACGTCGTGGACTTCAATGATCCCGAGAGACCGATCGAGCTGAACGATCCCGGTCTGCTCGAGGATCCGTTCGAGGTGGAAGGGCTCGGGTCGACCGTCAGCTACAACGGCAACGCCAATCGCGACCATCTGGTCGTTCTAGCGGAAGAGGCGGGCGTCAGCGTGGTGGAGACGCGCGTCTGTTCACCCTTGCACGAGGAGGGCGAGGCCGCCCACCCCCCGTTGGTGTCGATCTCGGGTGATGCGGTGACCGGGAGCTGTCAGGACGAGAAGCTCAAGTATCCGTGGCGGCAGTCATGCCTTCCGCTCGATCTGGACATCCGGGGCGTCCCTGATGCCGAGGAAGAGACGATCGGTGGGCTGGTGTTGCTCAACGATGACGATGACGATTCGGATGGGGACACGGACTACACGCAGAACAAGTTCGGTGATGACGAGGACGATCTCGCGGAGATCAGGCTCAAGGTCGGGAGCCGCGAGTACTTCGAGAAGATCGGCGCCAACATCACCCTCGACATCACGGGTGGCTATGCGGTGCGGATCTGGGACGAGAACGGCGATCTCGCCCAGCTGAGCTGGTCTCCGAAGGAGATGCCAGATCGTCTCTTCGTCGAGGGGCTGTTGGGCGACGAAGGTGCGGTGAACGAGCTGACTCTCACGATGACTACGAGCTCGGAAACCTTCGAAGACAAGGTCAACTTCAAGGTGGGGGAGATCCGGCTCGAGCCCATCACCGTGCGTCCCATCCTGTCTCCCGCGGCTGGCCAGGATGCGAGCGACGTCCAGCGAGTCGACTTCCCTCTCTACAACCCCAGTGTCGTCGAGCTGGGTGGGATGGCTCGATTCCGAATTCAAGTCACTCCGGTCATACCGCGCGATCACGTGACCTGGATCGATCCGACGGGTGGCCTGGAGGTCATATCCCAGGTGACTCTCGAGGAAGACGGGAGTCATATCGTCACCGTCAGAGGCGATCGGCTCGGTGACGCCAAGCTTCAGGCTCACATCAGGGGGTACTCCGGCGCGCTGCCGACGATCG
>CAYYSY010000299.1:0-2767 GCA_964474355.1 uncultured Spirochaetaceae bacterium
GGCGCCGATGCGCGCAGAGAGCACGAGGCGCGGTCGCTCGCGGCGCACGTCAGCTCCGCTCCCCGAGCAGCGCGGCGAACGAGCCGATCAGCCCGAGCCCGGCGCCGCCCACGATCACGCGGACGATCTCGCCGCCATCGAGGAACCGCGGCGCGGCGTTGCCCAGGAAGAAGACGAGCCCTTCGCGCAGCTGCGGTACGAAGAGCTGGAAGCCGAGCGCCAGCAGCGCCACCGCGAGCGCGCCGCCCACGGCGCCCTGCAGCGTCCCCTCGAGCAGGAAGGGCACGCGCACGTAGGTCCGGCTCGCGCCGACGAGCGCGAGGATGTCGAGCTCATCCGCCCGGGCGTAGACCGCGAGCCGGATCGTGTTCATCACGATGAGCAGGGTCGCGAGCACGAGCACCGCGCCGAGCAAGGTGCCGACGCCGCGCGCGACCCGCGCTGCACGCGAGTAGCCCTCGATCCACTCCTGGCCGTGAGCCACCTCGGCGACGCCGGCGATCACGAGCAGCTCCGCCTCGAGGCCGCGCAGGCCCGACTCCGTGCGGCGCTCGGTGTCGAGCACGATCTCGAGGGAGGCGGGGAGCGGGTTGTCCTCGAGGCCCTCGAGCAGCGCCGCCCCGCCCTGCATTTGCTCGAAGCGAGCGAGGGCGGCGGCCTCGTCGACCAGCTCCACGTCCTCGACGCCGTCGAGACCCGCGACCTGCCTTGCCAGCGCGCGCTGCTCGTCGGAGCCCAGGTCGGCGTCGAGATACGCGGTGACCTTGAGGTCGCGGCCGAAGCCGTCGAGCAGGCCCTGCATGTTGCCCACCAGCAGCCCGAAGGCGCCGACGAGCACGAGCGAGATCGCGATCGTGATCGTGGCAATGGCCGTCGTCACTGGGCTCGTCTGCAGGCCGCGCACGGCCGAGCGCAGGAGCAGGTAGACGATCACGCCGACGCGGCTCATCCGAAGACCCCCGCCGCCGGCGTGTCCTCGACGAGCCTGCCCGCCTCGAGGCGCAGGGTGCGCTTGCGGTATCGATCGATCAGCGAGTGGTCGTGGGTCGCGACGATCACCGTCGTGCCGCGCGTCGCGGCCGCGGCGATGAGATCCATGATCTCGATCGTGAGCTCGGGATCGAGGTTGCCGGTGGGCTCGTCGGCCAGGAGGATCTCGGGCTCGGCGACCAGGGCACGTGCGATCGCGACCCGTTGCTGCTCGCCGCCCGAGAGCGACATCGGGTGATGGAAGCGCCGCTGCTGCAGCCCGACCTGCTTCAGCATCGCGAAGACCCGCGAGCGCGCCTCGCGCCGCGACGTGCCGACCACGTCGAGCGACATGCTCACGTTCTCTTCGACCGTGCGTGCCTGCAGCAGCTTGAAGTCCTGGAAGACGACGCCCACGCGCCTTCGCAGCGCCGGGATGGCGCCGTCGCGCAGCCGGGCGATGTTGCGGCCGAGCACGAGGATCTGGCCCTCGCTGGGCCGCTCGGCGGCGAAGAGCAGCTCGAGCAGGGTCGTCTTGCCCGCGCCGGACGAGCCCGTCAGGAACACCAGCTCGCCGCGGTCGATCTCGAGCGAGACGTCCTTCAGCGCGTACGTGCCCGCGAGATACGACTTGGAGACGTGGTACATGCGCACGGGGCTCTCGCCGCGTGCGTCGAAGACCGACCCGGTGGATGAGGTCCGGGGGCTCACGGGTTGGAGCCTCGACGAGTGGGCTCGGGGCTCACTTGGCGGAGCGTTTTCGCTTGCGCGCGTTCTCCACCAGGAAATCGAGGACCACTTCGTCGAGGGGCTTGTTGCTCACGACGCCCTTGCCGAAGGCCCGGCTGATCCGGTCCTGCGTCGACTCGTTCTCGTCGACCGGCGTGCCTGGCGCGGGCTTGGCAGCCCGGGCCTGGAGAGCCGAGGCTGCAGCTGCTGCTGCATCTTCGGGCGCGAGCACCTCCGCGTCGTCCGTCACGTCCGCCACCGTCTCGGCGAACACGTCCGGACCGAGGCGCTGCAAGATCGTGTCGTCGAAGCCGCCCTTGCTGAGCTTCTTCAACATCGCCTTGTGCTGACCCTCCATGAGGGCCTTCACTTCGATCTCGAGCGCGTCGTCATCGAGGTCCAGCTTGTCAGCGTAGGCGCCCTTCACGGAGGTCATGATGTTCCCCCCGTGAAACAGGTGCGTGATGACGTGCGGGTTGCTCCGTCCACTGTCCTCGGTCTGGACGTGGAAGAGCACACCTCGATAGCGGAAGTTGGTGTTGAACCCGGAGAGCATCCCGAGCTTTTTCCCCCAGACGTGGCCGGACGTTGCGCGACTTCTTGCCGGATCCCGGCCCTCGATCGCGCGTGAGTCTATGGCATACCGATGCACGCGCACGGAGACGAGCGCCGAACGCGGCCGGTCTCGAGCGGTATCGGGTGATTCAGATCGCATCTGAAGCACGCAAGTCCGCGGAACTTTCCCCGCGGGTCTGCGAGCCTGGGCCGATGCGTCCCGTCTGCGCCGGTCTCAGAGCGCTCCGCAGATCGCCTCGGCGACCAGCGCGTAGCCTCGGGGACTGACGTGGCAGCAGTCGTCGACGTAGAGCGCCTCCTCGTGCTCGGCGAAGACCCCGGTCAGATCGACGAGCTCGACCCCGCCCGCGCGGAGCGCGGTCACGCGATCGAGGAGCATCGGGTAGCCGAGGCGCACCGCGTCGCCGAAGCGCCCCTTCCCGATCGCGGTCGCCGCCTCGGCGGCCGACATCGGCTTCGAGCCGGCCACGTATTGATTCGGCTGGAGGACGTG
>CAYYSY010000300.1:0-3519 GCA_964474355.1 uncultured Spirochaetaceae bacterium
TGCATGGCGGCTTCGACGCCGAGGGCCGCTACGTGTCGCCGCGCACGCTCGTACGCGAGCCCGCGCTCGAGGCATGGACCGGGGCACTGCATGCGCGCGGCGGCGAGCCGATGAAGGCCGACAGCGGTCTTCTCGCGGGTATCCGCTACCCGAGCCCCGCGCAGATGAAGCTGCTGCTGCAGGAAGGCCTCGGGCAGAGCTTCTACAACACGCTCACCATCACGGGGAAGATCGAGGCGCGCGGCCGCATCCTGGCCGAGATGCAGTTCCCCGACTTCCAGCCGATCGTCGTCGAGGACATCTCCGAGACGATGCTCGGCCACTTGAATACCGGCATGCTCAAGGCTCACGGCCTCGACGAGGGGGGCGAGCCGGACCGCGGCATCGGCGGTCACGACGTCATGTGGTTCGCGCTGCGCGACCTCGTGTTTCCCGACTCCGGCTACACCGACCCGCTCGAGCCCGAGAACATCGCGCGCCCCGAGAACGATCTTCGCAGGACGCCGCCGATCAGCGACCCGCACATGCGGCTCATCTACTTCCTGCTGAACCTGCTGCTGATCGAGTTCCGCGCCGAGCGGGGCTTCTCGCTCACCGAAGAGCTGCTGATGGACCCCGAGCTCTTCACCGATCTTCGCCCCGAGGCCGAGCGTGCCGCCGAGATCGTGCGGCGCATCCGGCGCGACGAGGAGATCCACGTGAGCTCGCTGCGGCTCGCCCTCGGCGAGATTCGCAGCCTGACATTCAAGACGACCGACGGCGGCACGATGCCCGGCCACGAGATCGTCGACGAGTTCTGGGACGAGATCTCGCACTGGGCGACCGTCGAGCAGCCGAAGCTCGCCGCCGAGCAGCAGCGCGCCCTCTTCCGCGAGCGCATCGCCGCGCACCCCGACGCCGAGCGCGTGCAGGCCGCCTTCGACGCCCTCGAAGAGACCTAGCCCCGAGCCGTCTCTTGTCCGCATGGCCCAGTGGGCCATGGCCAGCTCCCCCCGCCCCGGGTGGAATCCCTGCGCTCTTGAATGCCGATGTGTGCGCCTCACGGCACAGGCACACCTCTTCGGTGACGCCCGCGTCGTGCATCCGTTGACTCGATCGTTGCGATCGCGCAATAAAGAGCCCACTCGGGCGTCGCATCCCGCGCAGGACCGGACCCCGCCTTCTCGTCGCGCGCGATGCTCGGTGCCCACCCATCCGAGGAGAGCCGATCCATGTCACGTGCACTGTCTCGCCACTCGTGGGCGGCTGCCCCGCTCGTCGCGCTCGTCGCGCTCGTCGCAATCCTGACCCCGGGCCTCGCGCTCGCCGAGGACACCATCGACACCGGCGATACCGCCTGGATGCTCACGAGCTCGCTACTCGTGTTGATGATGACGCTGCCGGGCCTCGCGCTCTTCTACGGCGGCCTGGTGCGGGTCAAGAACATCCTCTCGGTGCTCATGCAGTGCCTGATCTCGGCGGGCCTGATGGGCGTGCTCTGGGTCATCGCGGGCTACAGCCTCGCATTCGGTGAGGGCAGCGGCGCTACAGCGCCCTTCATCGGCGACTTCTCGATGATCATGTTGAACGGCATCACGCCCGACAGCGTGTCGGGCACGATCCCGACCTACGTGTTCGTCATGTTCCAGGGCATGTTCGCGATCATCACGCCGGCACTCATGCTCGGCGCATTCGCCGAGCGCATGCGCTTCAGCGTCTACCTCGCGTTCTGCACGATCTGGCTGTTCGTGGTCTACATCCCGCTCGCGCACATGGTGTGGGGCGGCGGCTGGCTCGGGGCCGATGGCGCAAAGGACTTCGCCGGCGGCCTCGTCGTGCACATGTCGAGCGGCTACTCGGCGCTCGTCGCCTGCCTCTTCATCGGGCCGCGCAGGGGCTACGGCAAGGAGCCCATGCCGCCGAACAGCTTGCCGCTCACCGTGATCGGCGCATCGCTGCTCTGGGTGGGCTGGTTCGGCTTCAACGCCGGTAGCGAGCTCGCCGCCGACGGCGTGGCAGGCCTCGCGTTCCTCACGACGCAGACGGCGGCCGCCACGGCGACACTCTCCTGGGTGGTCATCGAGTGGGTCCACAACGGCAAGCCTACCGTGCTCGGCGCGGCCACCGGCGCCGTCGCCGGTCTCGTCGCGATCACCCCCGCGTGCGCCTTCGTCGGCCCCGGCGGCGCCATCGCGATCGGCTTCGGCGCAGCGTTGATCTGCTACTTCGCCCTCTCATGGCTGAAGCCGCGCTTCGGCTACGACGACAGCCTCGACGTCTTCGGCGTGCACGGTGTCGGCGGCACCTGGGGCGCCCTCGCCACCGCGCTCTTCATCGCGCCCTGGGGCGTCACCGAGGGCGTGGGCTACGGCGAGCAGATCTGGCTGCAGGTGAAGAGCATCGTCTTCACGCTGGTCTATGCGGGCGTCCTCTCGTTCGTGATCCTCTACGTGCTCAGGCTCGTGATGGGCGATCTCCGCGTGGACGCCGAGGCCGAGCACGAGGGCCTCGACCTCTCCGAGCACCAGGAGACGGCATACGGCCAGACCAACTGAGCCTCGGCTGGTCGGCCGACTGCGAGAGACGGGGGCCTCGAGCGATCGCTCGGGGCCCCTTTCTCGTTCGGGCGCGGCTCAGGGCACGTACTCGGAGGACGGGCTCAGAGGACGTAGTCGAAGCGAAGGTCGAGCTCGATGTCGGCGTGGATGCTCTGCTTGACCGGGCAGGTCCAGGCGATGTGCTCGAGCGTCTCTCGGGCGGCCGCGTCGAGCGCCACCGGCAGCGCGAGCTCGACGACGAGCTTCGAGACCCGACGCGGATCGGCCGCCATGTGCTTCTCGATGCGCGCGCGCGTGCCGGCGAAGGGCCAGCCCTCGTCCTCGGCCCGGATCCCCATCGTCGTCACCATGCAGGACGCCAGCGCCGTCGCGAGCAGATCGGTGGGCGAGAACGACTCGCCGCGGCCGCGGTTGTCCACGGGTGCGTCGGTCTGCAGCCGCGTGCCCGAAGGTGCGTGCTCGCACGTGGTCCGAAGCTCACCCTCGTACGCAGTTGCGATCTCGACCATGACCTGCTCCCTCTCCTCTCGTCGTGACTCCCATGACGATCGTGACGCATCGGGCGCGAATGCGCCGTCCATCACGGCGCTCGCGGTGGGGACGGGGTACCGTGGCCCCGCATCCCGACCAGCCGGAGCCGCGCCCTGTCGCTCTTCGACGCACCGCACAGCCACGAAGCCGCCCCGGCCGACGACGTCGAGCCCGACCTGCAGAGCGCTCTCGAGCAGCTCGGCCACCGGTCCTTCCGGCCCGGTCAGCGCGAGGCCATCGAGACGCTGCTGCGCGAGGGGCGGATGCTGCTCGTCGCCCCGACGGGCGGCGGCAAGAGCCTCACCTACCAGCTCCCGGCGCTGCTCCTCGAGGGCACGACGCTCGTCATCTCGCCGCTCATCGCGCTGATGCAGGATCAGGTGCAGGCGCTCGAAGCGCTCGGCATCCGCGCGACCTATCTCGCATCGACCCTCGACCCGGGCGAGCTCGA
>CAYYSY010000301.1:0-3875 GCA_964474355.1 uncultured Spirochaetaceae bacterium
CGAGGTGGTGACCGACGGCTTCTTCGTGGGGCTCGTCTCGAGCATCGCGGGCGCGACCGGCGCCGCCCTCGCCGCGCGCGAGCCCGGCCGCGATCGCATGGCACACGGCGCCCTGGCGCTCGGCCTCGTCGGCGTGGCGGCCATGGTCGCGACCTTCGTCGTCCGCGCCGGGGACGGCGCCAATGGCTTCTCGCTCGCGATGGAGACGCATTGCCTGGTGCACGCGGCGCTGCTCGGGACGGTGCCGGCGGGCGTGCTGCTCGCGGTGGCGCTCGGCGGCTGGCGCGGGCGGCCGGTGGTGACGTCGCTGGCTGCGGCGACGAGCGGCGCGGCGCTCGGCTGCATCGCCGTGCACGTGACGTGTCCGGCCCAGGGCGCGTGGCACGTCATGTTCGGCCACTACGTGTTTCCCCTGATGACCGCGGCGCTCGTGGGCGGCGTCGGAGCGTTGATCTGGCGCTACAGGGCCCGGAGCTGATCCAAGACCGGGCCATGGCGCGGCGGGCGAGCTAGCATGCGCGCCCCATGAGTGACGGGCACCGCGGCGAGCTGATCCTCATCCGACATGCGCAGAGCGAGTGGAACGCGGCCGGCCGTTGGCAGGGCCACGCCGATCCGCCGCTCTCTGCGCTCGGCCACGACCAGGCGGCCAAGCTCGCGGACGAGCTCGCCGACCAGGTGACCTGCGACCGCATCTACGCGAGCGATCTGCAGAGGGCTCGCCAGACGGCGGAGCCGATCGCCAAGCGGCTCGGTCTCTCGATCGAGACCGACGCCGCGTTCCGCGAGCTCGACGTCGGGCGCTGGGCGGGGCTGACCCGAGAAGAGATCCACGACCGCGAGCCCCAGCTGCTCGCCGAGTTCGAGACCGGCGACCCGAACGTGCGCCCCGGCAGCGGCGAGACGCGCGCCGAGCTGCGGCAACGTGCGCGCGACCGCATCGCCCTCATGGCCGCCGAGCACCCGCACGAGCGCGTCATCATCGTGACGCACCTGGGCTTCGTCCGCGCGCTGCTCCCCGACGCCGAGCCCGAGAACGCGAGCGCCCTGAAGGTCTCGATGGAGCGCGCGCTCACCGCGCGCCAGCCGGGCGTCGAGGCGGAGCGGGTGGGGCCGCTCTGAACGAGGCGGCGCGCCGCGCGGCAGTGGATCGTACGGCTGCATTCTGAATGCGCGAGCACCGGGACGCGTGATCGGGAGCCCTGCCATGATCGAGCACCTCGCGCGACTGGCCGAGATGATCGGGCAGTTCCTTTCGCAGAGAGGGATCCGACTCGGGCTCCTGCTCGCGCTCGCGCTGGTGGCGTATGGCGTCGTGCCCGAGACGTCGTTGGCGTGGCTCGTTCTGCTCTTCGCGTCGGCGCGGTGTGCCTTCGTCGGCCGTGAGGCGCTGCGTCGTCCGCCGACCGAGGCAGACTGGCAGGTCGCGGTCGAACGCCGAACCAGCGAGCTCGAGACGGAGTCGCCCGACGAGCACGTAGGAAAGGCTGCGAGACTCGGACTGCCCGAAGCGGCCTCCGTCGAAGAGATCGCGCGCACCGAGATCGAGCTCGAGCGGGCCGCCTACGTGCCACCGCGTTCGCATCGTGAGCTGGCGTTCGAGCTGCTCGGGCTGTCGGGCTACGTGATCCTGCTCCCGGCGGCGGTGCTGTTGCAGACGCGCGATTTCGTGTCGTCGCGCCCCGAGCAGGGATGGCTGATGCCTCTTCTAGCGGCTGCGTGTGTCGCTCTGTACGCCGTGCCGTTCATCTGGATGCGATCCGGCGACGCGACCGATCGAAGGTCGATCTGGTGGGTCGCGCCGTTCTTCCCGGCGCTCCTTGCGGTGATCCACGGCGTCGGCGTGCGCCACCCCTACCTTGATCCACTGAGAGAGGACCACGAGCGCCTGGCAGCCGAGAAGGTCCTCTCTCTCACGAACAACGTCACCGCGGGCATCCATGCCGACTGGGTCTTCCGGTATGCCGCCATGGTCGAGGACGAAGGGCGAGCCGAAGAGGCCGCCGAGCTCTATCGGCGAGGCTTGCGACTCGCTCCTCGTTCCGGCGACGCCCATGCTCGGCTCGAGGCCCTCGAACGACGCCTGGGCTCTGATCATTCGGTGGCCAAGGGCGACACGCCGGCCACGACCCATGAGGGCACGTGGCAGCCCTATTGGGAGGCCGGTGCCCCCGCCCCCGTGCCGCGGACGTGCGCGATCGATGTCAGCCTGACCTCGGTTCCACGTACGACGGTCGTGGTCGTGCCCTTCGAAGGCGTGTCCGGCAGCGTGGTGGCTGCGGTCGTCGACGTGATCGAGCGCGAGCTCGGGCTTCCCGCATGTCTGGCAGAGGCGACGATCTCGTTGCCGCCGCCTTCCCGCACGAGGGGTGTGGTGTTCGGATCGCAGTGGGACACCGCGACGCTCGCGGAGCAGTTCTTTCGCGAGATCGGGCGTCCGCCTCGAGCGCCGATCAAGTGGGTGCTCCTATCGAATCAGGATGTCTACAGCGGCGGCGCGAACTTCGTCTTCTCGTCGACCTGGCAGTGGGGCACTGTGATCTCGTACAAGCGATACGAGGCCGGGGCCACCTCAACGAGCGTGGTCGCACATCGTGCGGCAAAGCAGGTGCTCGGCACCGTCATCAAGAGCTTCGGCCTCGAGCCATCGCCCGACCCAGGTTGCGTCACGAGCTACAGCGCGAGCCTGCCGGAGTTCGATGCGAAGGGGAATCGACCGAACCGAGAGACGCTCGCCGAGTTCGAGCGTCGGGTCGCAGCGATCGATGCCGCATGGGCGCGTGATCGTGCGCAGCGCGCCGGGCTCCGCTGACGTTTCGCGTGGACGCGTCGAACTAGACCGACGCCCCGCTCGCCTCTTGCCTCATACTGCCGCGCTCGTCGACGAGCATCTTCAGGCCCTCGAACGTGATCCATAGATCGAGGGCGAGGATCAGCGTGCCCGACAGCGCGAGCAGCCACAGGTCGCCGAAGTCTTCGTAGTAGCCGATGAGGTTGCCGAGCATCGCGAACGCGGTGGCCGTGCTGACGAGCAGCATCGGCACGAGCGTGTAGACGATCGGGCGCCCCTGGCGCTGCAGCCAGATCGTGATGATGAGCAGCGATACGCCCGCCACGAGCTGGTTGGTCGTGCCGAAGAGCGGCCAGAGCGCGAGCCCGCCCTTGCCGCCGCCCTGGGTGACGGCGAGTAGGAGTGCGGCGCTGATGCCGAGGGCGCCGGCGAGGAAGCGGTTGTCGAGCGACTTGATCCCGTACGCATGGCCGAGCTCGCTGATGACGAGGCGCTGGATGCGGGCGCCGGTGTCGAGCGACGTCGCCGCGAACGCGATCACCATCACCGCCATGAACGTCTCGGCCCCGGCGCGTGGGATGCCGAGCGCCGCCACGAACGTGCCGCCCCCCGACACGAACGCGCCGAGCTTGGCCGAGAGCCCGTTGGCGGCGCCCCAGCTGACGTAGTGCGACGTCCAGTCGGCCGTGCTCGCGAAGCCCGCGGTCGCCGCCATGGTGGCGAGCAGCGCGAGACCGCCCTCGGCGAGCATGCCGCCGTAGCCGATGGGCCGCGCGTCGGTGGCGCACGCCAGCTGCTTCGAGGTCGTACCGCTCGAGACGAGACCGTGAAAGCCGCTGATCGCGCCGCACGCGATCGTGACGAAGAGGAACGGGATCATGGGCGGCGCGCCCTCGGGCGAGGCGTTGATCGCCGGCGCCACGATCGTGGGCTGCAGCACGAAGAGGCCGGCCGTCAGCACGACGAGCCCCGTGACGAGTTGATGGCTGTTGAGGTAGTCGCGGGGCTGGAGCAGCAGCCAGACGGGCAGGACGGAGGCGACGAACGAATACAGCAGCAGGATCCAGACCCAGCCCTGCACCGA
>CAYYSY010000302.1:0-6192 GCA_964474355.1 uncultured Spirochaetaceae bacterium
GCGCCGGCACCGCGCTTCAGCCGCACCCCGGCGGCCATCTCGCGGCCGCCGGCCCACGCGGGCCAGCACAGCGACGAGGTGCTCGGCGACTTCGGCTTCTCGTCAGACGCGATCGCAGCACTGCGCGACGCGAAGGCGATCGCCTAGCAGCGGCGCGCAGGTCCGGCCGGGGGGATCGTGGCGGAACGCGGGCGAGCGGCCTGAATCCCGCTGGCACGAGCCGTCTCTTGGAACGGTCCCTGCATGGTCGTGCTCTGTCGCACGTGACCGCGTTTTTTCTTGCCTCGCGCGGGGCGGCCGCGCACACTTCGCGAGCGCCCGCCCCCCCCTGGCTTCGCCGCTCTCGGGAGAGTCACATGGCACGTTTTACGACCGTCCAGGAGGTCGTCGAGTACGGCATCGACGACATCGACGAGGACCGCGTCGTCGAGGTGTCGGTGCGTGATCTGCTGTTCGCGTACAAGGCCTTCGGCGAGCTGATCCGCTTCTTCCAGGACCCGGGCCACTTCCCCGACGTCGACGCCGTTGCCGAGTTCGTCGGCAACACCGAGGAGGGGGCACTGCGCGTCTGCTGGGAGGCCCAGCAGGAGCGCCTGGTCGAGGCCCTGCCCGACGACGTCACGGCCTCGATCGAGGCCGGGGAGCTCGACCATCCCGAGCCCCCCGAGTACGGCCGCCGCGCCGAGGTCCCCGTCGAAGACGACTTCGAAGACGAGCTCGACGACGACGACCTGGGCGCCCACGGCTTCGAAGAAGAGTTCGGAGACGACGACGACGGCCTCGGCGGCCTCTTCGACGACCTCGACCTCGACTGAAGCCTGCCGCGAGGCACCGCGCGCGAGCCGGGTCGTCGTCTCAGGGGGTGGGATTCCCGCCTCCGTCTCCCTTGGGGCCCATGTCATGCGGTCCGCTCGCGGCGCGTCTCACGCACCCGACTCATCTGCCAAGCGCCGCGCACTGCGCCGCTGAACGGCGTAGCTCCGCCTCAGCACAGCGCTGCCCCGCGACTGCTCGACGGTCGCTGCGCGGGAAACCCACCCCCTTCCCAGTGACCGGGTGCGTCGCGTGCCCCGAGAGCAACTTGGCTGTGCGTGCTCGCTCTTCGGGGTGGGTGCGGAAAACGGCCGCCGCCCGTCGTTGAGGGGGCAGGCGTTCGCGGCCTTCGGCCGCGAACGGGACCGACGACCCCTGGTTGGCCCTTCGGACGCGAAGCTCCCCCCGGCCTGGCACCCCGTTCGCGCCGCGTCCTCACGTCCGCCCAGCTTCGAAGCTTCTGTTCGGGCAAGAAGAGGTGTGACGCCCCGCGCGCGAGAGGGTGTCGTGGAGCGTCACTTTCCGGTCGTGACTTCGGGTGGGCCAGAGAGCACAGGTCCGTGTTGCGAAAAAAGTTCTTCGGACTGACGACCGGGTTGACGAAGGAGTTGCACCTCCTGGAGATGGCACGTTGCCTTTTGGCATCAGGGTTGCTCTAGGAACTGGCCAGTTGAGTCATTCGAGTCGGGGCGTGGTCGCACTCCCCACCATCTGGAGAACCGAAACTATGATGCGCAACAAGAGCACGAAGGGTTTTACCCTGATCGAGCTGATGATCGTGGTCGCGATCATCGGCATCCTGGCGGCCATCGCCATCCCGAACTTCCTCCGCTTCCAGCTGAAGTCGAAGAGCTCGGAAGGCAAAGTCAACCTCGCCGCGATCCGCACGGCCGAGGAGTCCTACTACGCTGAGTACGGTACGTACATCGCCGCCGCTTCGTCGAACCCGGTCTGGGCCGCGGCCTCCCGCAGCCAGAAGGACGTGTTCAATGAGGTCGCCGCTCCCGGCGCCGACTTCAACACGATCGGTTGGGCTCCCGAGGGCAACGTCTTCTTCAACTACGCTGTGACGCTCTCGGGCACCACCGGCTACACGGCTGACGCTCAGGCTGACATCGACGCCGACGCGACGTTCCAGTCGTGGGGCTACGTGCACCCGAACTCGGCCGGTGCGGCCGTGGCCGGCGTGCTCGGTACCACGCCGTGCGCCGCGACGGGCACCTGGGACGGCGTTGCCGCGTCCCAGCTGAACGTTGTGGGTCCCTGCAACCAGGGTGACGGTCAGTCGGTCTTCTAGCTCACGCTGGAAAGCCGTAGGACCCGAGCGGGGTCGAGCGAAAGCTCGGCCCCGCTTTCCTTTTGTGGGCTGCCAGGCGTGGTTCAGAGAAGGAAGCGCTCGATGGCCCGTGCGACGCCGTCTGCGTCGTTCGCGGCCGTCGTGTCGTCGGCGACGGCCTTGACCGCGTCGACCGCGTTGGCCATCGCGACGCCGAGGCCCGCGCCCGCGATCATCGACGCGTCGTTGCGGTCGTCGCCGATCGCCATGATCTCCTCGGGCGCGAGGCCCATCTCCGCCGCCACCTCACGCAGCGCCGACCACTTGCTCGCGCGGCTCGAGGTCACCTCGAGGATGTAGCCCTCGTAGTTCTTGTTCTGCAGGAAGTTGGTGTGGGCGTCCGCGTGCAGCTCCTCCTGTAGCTGCTCGCGCAGGGCGGCCAGGGTGTCGTGGTCGGCCATCAGGCTCATCATCACGACGTCGTGCCCGGCCTCGTCCTCGAGCTGCGGCACCACGCGGTGTACGTCGGCGTAGTCGGCGAGATAGCTCTGCTGGTAGGCGTGGCTGCGCTCGGGGGGCTCGACCAGCATGTCGAGGCCCTCGTGGTAGCGGTCGACGTAGACGATGGGTGGGGCGACGCCGCGCAGCAGATCGAGCACGTGATCGTAGAGCGATCCTTCGAGGTAGTGCGCCGCCAGCGTCTCGGCGCTCGCCCCCGACTTCGTGATGACGCCGTTGTGGACGACGACCGGCCCATCGAGCTCAAGGTGCTCGAGCACCCACGCCGTCGTGCGGTAGCGCCGGCCGGTGCAGACCACGACCTGCACCCCGACGGCGCGTGCTTTCGCCACCGCTTCGGCGCTTCGATCGCTGATCGAGCCGCCCGGCTCCAGCAGGGTGCCGTCCAGATCCAGTGCGAGGAGGCGCGGTCGGGCCATTTCGGCTTCGGTCCTTCGATCGAGGGCTGACGTCTAGCTGAGAGCCGTGGGAGAAGAGCGGGGCAGAGCGGGCCCGCGAAGGTACCATTGGCGCCGACGGAGCGGGTCTCGCGCTCGTCGCCCCGCCCCAGACATCCAACGCACCCAGGGAGGTTCCACCTTGAATGCCCGGACCACCGCGCTCGTCGTCGTCGTGCTCGCCATTCTCTTGTTCGGCCGGCAATTCCTCCACCAGGTACCCGTGGGCCACGTAGGCGTCGCCAGCCTCTTCGGCGAGGTGGAGGAGGTCGCCTATCCCGAAGGCCTGCACATCGTGAACCCGTTCCTCCGCTGGAAGGACTTCGACGTCCGGCAGCAGACCGCGAAGATCACCCAGGTCGAGGTGCCGACCCGCGACCAGCTGCTGACGCGCATGGACCTCTCGGTGCAGTACCGGCTCGACGGCTCCAAGGCCCCGAGCATCTTCAAGGAGACGGGTGACGAGGAGCGCGTCGTCGCCGTGCACCTGATGCCCAAGCTGCGCTCACTGGTGCGCGAGCTCGGCACGAAGGTCGAACGGGCCGAGGACTTCTTCAAGGAGGAGACCCGCGACTGGCTCGCCCTCGAGCTCCAAGCGGGCATCAGCGACTACGTCGCGGCCAAGGGCATCATCGTCGAGACCGTGCTCGTGCGCGCGATCAACCTGCCCCCGGTGCTCGCCGACGCCATCGAGAAGAAGAAGGAGCGCGAGCAGGCGGTCGAGCGCCAGAAGGCCGAGCTCGAGCGCTTCCGCACCGAGCAGCAGCAGCAGGTCGCGGCCGCCGCGGCCAATCGCGAGGCGGCCGAGGAGGATGCCAAGCGCCAGCGCATCCTCGCCGACGCCCAGGCCTACCAGATCACCGTGATCAACGAGGCGATCCAGAAGAACCCGGCCTACATCCAGCTGCAGGCCATCGAGGCCCTGAAGTCGATGTCGAAGGACCCGGCGGCGAAGCTCTACTTCCTCTCCTCGGACAGCCCGAACCCGCTCCCGCTCATGCACATGGGGGACGCTCCGGGTCGCTGAGCGCGGGCTTGTAGCTAGGACGGGTTCGCGGGCTTGGTGCCACGGTCGGGGGGTCGTATTTCGACTCCGACTCCCTCTTGCCTAGCTATGCGGGGCGCTGCGGCGCGCCTCCGAGTACCGGTCGCCCCGCTCGTCGCGAACCGTCGCGCCGCGCTGCGTGCCGACGTCGGTGCTACCCGGGCTCCGCGTCGGGGGCGACGGTCGCTCCGCTGAAACACGACCCCCCGACCCAGTGGCCTCGCGCTTCGCGGGGCCTCGTGCCGAGGTCGCCCGTCGCAACGACGCCTTCGCTGGGCGAAAGGCTCCAACTACCTGCCCGGGCTCTTCGAAACGTCTCCTCCCAGCACGTCTTCTCCTGTGACCAGGTCGGACCGCCCCCACCCGCGCGCGCGTGAGTGCTCGGCATTCGCTGGCCGCGCACCCCCCACGTCACGGGGTCGGGGGGTCGTGTTTCAGCGGAGCGACCGTCATCTACGCAACGGAAGCCGAGCTGCGCGAACGCCCGTTCGCCGCGCGGCGCGATTGCTCGCGAGAAACGGAGGCGACCGGTACCCGGAGACGCGCCGCAACGGCCCGCACAGCCAGGCAAGAGGAAGTCGGAGTCGAAATACGACGCCCCGGCCCGGGCACCCAAGCAACGCGCGCGCCCAGCGAATGCCGAGCACTCACACGCGCGCGGGTGGGGTCGGGCTCTCGAGGTCGCGGGTGCGTGCGTCCGTCCAATTGCCGGTGGCGACCCATGCGCCGGTGGCCACGGTCGAGACGACGGCGCCGACGAAGCTCGCGATGAAGAGGCCGTCGGGGCCCATCTCCATGTGAGTGGCGAGGAGCCAGCCGAGCGGGAGGGTGAAGCCGAGGCTGCCGCCGACCGAGATCAGCATCGGGACGCGGACGTCGCCAGCGCCTTGCAGGGCGCGGAAGAAGACGAAGTAGAAGGCGAGGAACACGTAGCCGGCGGCCTGCCAGACCAGCAGGCGCGCGCCGATGTCGATCACCTCGGGGTCGTCGGTGAAGAAGCCGAGCACCTCGAAGCGAAAGAGATAGAAGAAGAGCGCGAGGCTCCACATGAGGCCGCCGTGGACGAGGATGCCGATCCCCATGGCGCGCCAGGCGCGCTTCACGTTGCCCGCTCCGATGGCCTGGCCGACGAGCGTCGCGATGGCGCCGGCGAGCGGGAAGCAGATCATCGGCACCGTCATGCCGAGACGCAGGCCGATCGAGTAGGCGGCCTGGGCCTTCGGGCCGAAGTCGCCCATCCAGCGGATGAAGAAGATCGTGACGAGGAAGCCGCCCATCAGCTGGATCGCCGGCGGCCACGAGAGCGAGACGAGGTGGCGCAGCAGCGGCGGGTCGGGGACGAGGTGCCGGGCGCGCAGGTGCACGCGCGCCTTGCCGGTGGTGATGACCCGGGTCACGAGGAGGAGCCCCGCGAGCTGACCGCAGGCGGCGCCGAGGGCCACGCCGTGGATGCCGAGCGCCGGCAGCCCGAAGCGGCCGTAGATGAGCACCCACTCGGCGAAGAGCCCGACCATCGTCTGAGCGATGGCGATCATGAATGGGGTCGTCGTGTCGCCTGCGCCGTTCAGGATCGCGTTGGCGAGGTTGGTCAGGATGAAGCCGATCGACAGACCGAGCACCCAGCGCACATACGGGATCCCCTCCTCGAGCACGGTCGGCGAGACGTTCATGGCTTCGAGCAGCGGGCGCGCGAACACGATGCCGAGCGTCGCGGCGAACGCCGCCACCCCGAACCCGAGCAGCAGGGTCTGGCCGGTGACGTGATCGGCCGAGTCGGTGCGGCCCTCACCGACGTGCCGGCTGACGAGCCCCTGGGCGCCGAAGCTCGCCCCCATGACCAGCATGAAGAAGATCTGCCGGATGCTCTGGTTGGTGACGACCACCGCCGTGGTCGCGTCCTCACCGATGCCGCTCACGAGCTTGAGATCGACGATCTGGAACACGACGCCGCCGAAGAGGCTCATGCCGATGAGGGGCAGGGCGAGCGCGAAGAGCGAGACGAGCAGGCTGCCCTGGGTGTGGTCGCGGTGACGCAGGGCGAGCAGCCGCGTGAGCCGTGACGGCGGCGGGATGGGCGCGCCTGGCTCGTCGGTCGTCGGCTC
>CAYYSY010000303.1:0-3844 GCA_964474355.1 uncultured Spirochaetaceae bacterium
GGAAAACGAAGGCGCGCGGTTTGCGGGGGTTGCCGGGCGTGAACACTGCACCCAGACGGGCGAGGCGCTCGCGACCATTGCATTCGCGGAGGCGGGCGCCCGGTGGCTCCCGGACCAGTGGGAGACGAAAGCGAACGCGACGATCTCGGGCGAGAAGCTGCATGTCCCGAACGCGAGCGCGGCGGATCTGATCGTCGTCGGCGTTGCGGGCGGGGGCCTGGTGCTCGTCGAGCGAGAAGCTGCCGGCGTGCAGATCGAAGCCTATACGGGGGTGGACCGCACGCGTCGTCTGGACCAGGTCCGCTTCGAGGGGGTGGCTTGCGATGGGCTCGCCGAGGCGGGCGCATCGATCGCCGTGCGCGACGCGGGCCTCGTGCTGCTGGCAGCCGACGCCTTCGGCGGAGCTTCGCGGTGCGTCGAGATGGCGGTCGAGTATGCGAAGACCCGCGAACAGTTCGGCGTGACGATCGGCCACTTCCAGGGGCTGAAGCATCAGCTCGCCGACATGGCGATCGCCAACGAGCCGAGCCGTGGCCTCTACTGGTACGCGGCCCACGCCCGTGATCACGTCGCCGAAGAGGCACCGCGCGTTGCGGCGGTCACGAAGGCGCACATCACCGACCGCACGATGCAGATCGCGCGCGACGCGGTCGAGGCCCACGGCGGCATCGGCTTCACGTGGGAGTGCGACGTCCAGATCTGGTTCAAGCGCGCGATGTTCGACCGCGCCTGGCTCGGCACGCCGGCGGTGCACCGCGAGCGGGCGGCGACGCTGGCGGGGTGGTAGGGCGGCCGCCATGCGAGAGGCACGATGATGACCGAGTTCGACGTCTGCGCCGGTGTGAGCCGAAAGGCCATCAACTCGGCGCTGGCATCGGTATTCGATTCGCTCGGGTCCGATGCGTTCGCGGAGAACCTGCAGGCTGAATCGGTCGATCTGGGGTACCGGCTGCGAACGGCCCCGACCGTCGAGTTCGATGCGCCGTCGTCGCCCGGCTCGATGCTCGACCCGCTCCCCGGCTCTGCCGATACCGTGGTCGTCCTCAGGCTCGGTGAGCTCGAGCTCGCGATCCGCAGTGAGATCTTCTCGCGGACGCTCGACGTCGGCGTCCGCGCGACCTGTCGCCTCGTCGTCGACGAGTCGGACGCGACACTCACGATCGAGGCCGGAGAGGTCGAGATCGACTGTGAGGACGTGCCGCCGCTGATCGAGCGTGGCCTGAACCGCGTGCTGCTGCCCGCGCTTCTCGGCCTCGTGCGCAGCTTGATTGGCGAGATCCGAGTGCCGGCGCTTCGCTTCTCGTCGATCGCGCTCACGACGTCTGCGGTCGGCATCGTGGGCGACCACATCGTCGTGGCCGCGAATCTCGAGGGCAAGGGCCCGCCGAAGCTGCCCGCACGCCTGCCGAAGCGCACGCCCAGCTACATGCTGCTCGTGAGCGACCGCTTCCGCCTGCACGCGGCGCGGGCCCTGGTCGAAGGCCAGTACAAGACGCTCACGAAGGACGGGGAGCTCGATCTGATCTTCGCGCGCGTGGCCGCCACGGCGGAGATCTGCATCTCGGACGTCGAGCTCTCTCTGAGCGGTCCGGACAGCTTCGGAGTGACGGCCCAGGTCGTCGGTCATGCGGAGGCCGGCCTGAAGAGCCCGCTCGCATTGAATGCACGCTACAACCTGTACCCCGAGCCCAAGCCCCATGCGCGGGTGCGGCTCTACGTCGACGGGGCGACGGTGAAGGCTGCGGTCCATGATCTCGACTCGTTCGGCTTTCGGCTGGCCGCGACCGGAGACTTCATCGCGCGCACCGCATCGAACGCGCTCCTGCGCATGGCGATGGCCGCCGTCGGCTTCGTGACGCCTCTGCTGGTTGGCGCGCTCGGTGAGCTGAAGCTCGACGTCTGGACGCTCGAGGACGTCCCGGTCGAGGTCGCCGACATCATCCTCGTCGTCCGCCCGAGTCGTGCGCGCATCGAGCCCTTCGGCGATGTCGTCTGCATCGGCGCCGAGCTCGGCTTTCGGGCGCAGGCGCGCGGTGAAGGTGCGAGCGACGCGACGAGCTCCGACCCGGTCTCGTTGGAGGCGGCACGGGCCACCCGCGGCGGCGGCGCTGGAACGCGGTCGAACTTGCGGGCATAGATCGCTGCTGCGCCGGCGGAACGATGACGCCCCGCGACGTCGTCGGAGCCACGCGCGACCCGAGAGCAGGCGGCGACGCTGGCTGGGTGGTAGGCGGGCGAGTCGCGCCGCCCACCCAAGAGGGCGCCCGCGAGTGGCGCTACGTACCCGTGTGCCGCATCTCCCGCTTCATCGAGGAGTCGCTCGAGAACGCGACTCAGTGGGTCGTGTTCGGGCCTAATGGTTCCGGGCTGTGGGCGCGCGTGCACGCGACGGTCTTCGACTCTCTCTGCCGCGAGTGGCGAGCGGGTGGGCTGGCAGGGGAGACGCTCGAAGAGGCATTCTTGGTCACGGTCGATCGGCGCGGAACGATGACGCGCCGAGACACCTTCGCCGGGCGTCTGGTCGTCGATGTCGGCATGGCGCCGGTCTGCCCCGCCGAGTTCGTCGTATTCGAGATTCGTCAAACGGTGCGCAGATCGGAGTCTGCCGGTATGGCCGGGCTTCGTCTGCGCTCCGCGTAGCGAGAGGAGCCGCGAGGGATGTCGCACGCGCATCCAGTGTTCAATTTCGACGTCGACTTCGGCGGAGGAGTACGCCTGGTCTTCTCCGAGGTCACCGGGCTGAACACCGAAGTCGAGGTGGTCGAGCATCGCGAGGGGGATGGCAACGACTACGAGATCCGGAAGCCCTCCGGCATGCACAGAGCCGGAAGCGTCACGCTGAAGCGGGGGGTGACGATCGGCGACGAGGCATCCAAGTGGGTCGGTCAGGCCCGGAGAGGCGCCGTAGAGCGTCGGGATGTCACGATCGAGCTGATGAACGAGAGCCATGAGCGGGTCGCGGTCTGGAAGCTGCTCGACGTCTGGCCTTCGAAGCTCACCGGGCCGGTGTCGAACGCGAGTGCAAAAGAGGTCGCGATCGAGTCGATCGAGCTCAACCACGAGGGGATCGAGCTGATCTCGGGCTAGCCGGCTGGTGTTGGGGCGCACCGCGCACGCGCCGTCAGTCGACCTCGAGCCCGCGCAGACGATTCAGTGCCGCCGCGATCTCGTGTCGCCGCGGCCGGGCGAGGGCGCCGGGGTGCGCGCCGCCCCGGTCGCGGGCGTCGAGCGCCAGGCCGTCGAGGCCTTCGTCGTCGATCAGCGCTTCGAGCGCTTCGAGCAGCTCGGCGATCGTCTGCGCCGCGCCGTCGGCGCGAGCGCCCTTCATCAGCGACTCGCTCGCGCGCAGCAGCGCCCCTGCGATCGCGCGCGTCTGGCTCGAATCGGCGATCTGCGCGACGCCGCGAAGCTCGATCTCGCGCTCGCCCCATGAGATGGCGTCGCGGGCACGCACCTTGACCGCGACCTCGCGGCGGCCGCGGCGGGCGTCGAGGCTGCTTGCCAGCGGACGGCGTGCGAAGCCCCATGAAGGCGCCGCTACCCGTGCCGCGTGCCGGCCCGTCGCCGCCGAGTGTGCGATGGCGCGAGCGCGCTCAGTCACGTCCTCGGGTCGATACGCGCGCATCGCGATCACGGTGTCGGCCACGTCGAAGTAGTCGCCGCTGCCGCCCATGACCAGCACCGTCGATACACCGCGCTCGTCGGCCAGCGCGCGCACGCGGTCGAGGAAGGGTGTGATCGGCTCGTCTTCGTCGGCGACGAGCGCCTGCATGCGCGCGTCACGCAGCATGAAGTTCTTGGCGCAGGTGTCCTCGTCGAGGAGTAGGCCGGTGGCACCCGCCTC
>CAYYSY010000304.1:0-17159 GCA_964474355.1 uncultured Spirochaetaceae bacterium
GGGATCTCCGGGTCGTAGACGGTCTTGAGCACGGCGATCACGGCGTCTCGCACGGCCGCGACGTCGACCGTTCCGTTCGGATCGGGCGGGTTGGACGGCGCGTGGGCCGGGCTCGCTTCGCTCGACGGCGCCGAGGCGGTCTCCGGCGCGGGGGCGGGTGCGTTCGATTCAGACATCGGCGTCGTTCCTTCGGCGTGCCCGTCTCCGGGGCCGGGGTCGTCGGTGTTGCGTCGGAAGCGATCGAAGAGGGACATGCGCTACTCCGTCTTCGCGACTTCGGCGTCGCCGGTGGTGCGCTGATCGACCTGGAGGCGATCGGGCGGTCTCATCGCGCTACTCCGTCTTCGCGACATCGGCATCGCCGGCCAGAGCGGAGCGCATCGTGTGCCAGCAGAGCGTCGCGCACTTGACGCGTACGGGGAACTCGCGGACGCCGGAGAACACGGCGAGCTTGCCGAGATCCGGCGCGTCGACCTCTTCGCTCGGGGGGCCCGTGACGAGATCGTGGAAGCGCTCGAAGCCGGCCTCCACCTCCTCGAGCGTCTTGCCCTTCACGAACTCGGTCATCAGCGACGCCGAGGCCGTTGAGATCGCGCAGCCCGAGCCGTCGAACGCGACGTCGACGACTCGGTCGCCTTCGACCAGGAGCTCGACGGTGAGCTCGTCGCCGCAGAGCGGGTTGTGCCCGTCGGCGCTCGCGGTGGGCGCATCGAGATGACCGAAGTTCCTCGGGTTCTTGTTGTGATCGAGGATCATCGTCTGGTAGAGCTCGCGCAGCTCTTCTCCCACCGAGTCCATCAGCCGAAGAGCTCCCGTGTCTTGTCGAGGCCGGCGACGAGCTGCTCGACGTCCTCGTGTGTGTTGTAGGCCGAGAACGACGCGCGCACCGTGGCGGGCACGCCGAAGCGCTTCATGAGCGGCTGGGTGCAGTGATGGCCGACGCGCACGGCGACGCCCTCTTGATCGAGGATCGTGCCGACGTCGTGGGCGTGTACGCCGTCGAGGACGAACGAGATCACCGCGGCCTTGTCCTTCGTGGTGCCGAAGATGCGGAGGTCGGGGATCCGCTCCAGCGCCTCCGTCGCGTGCTCGAGCAGCTCGTGCTCCCATGCGGCGATGCGGTCGATGCCGACGCGCCCGACCCAGTCGACGGCCGCGCCGAGCGCGATGGCCCCCGCGATGTCGGGGGTGCCGGCCTCGAACTTCTCGGGCACGGGCGCGTACGTCGTCTTCTCGAACGTCACCGTCTCGATCATGCCGCCGCCGCCGAGGAAGGGGGGCATCGCGTCGAGCAGCTCGCTCCTGCCCCAGAGCACGCCGACCCCAGTCGGCCCGAAGAGCTTGTGACCAGAGAACGCGTAGAAGTCGCAGCCGACCGCTGCGACGTCGACGCCCATGTGCGGGACCGCCTGGGCGCCGTCGACGAGCACGCACGCGCCGCGCTCCTTCGCGAGCGGGATCATCTCGCCGAGCGGCAGCACCGTGCCGAGCGTGTTCGAGACGTGGGCGACCGAGACGAGCTTCGTGCGGTCGGTGAGCGCGGCGGCGAAGCGCCCCACGTCGACCGAGCCGTCGTCCTCGATCGGCACGACCACGAGCTCGATGCCATTGCGGTCTCGCAGCATCTGCCACGGCACGATGTTCGCGTGGTGCTCGAGCTCGGTGATCACGACCTGGTCGCCCGCATCGAGATGCTCTTCGGCCCACGTGCGCGCCACGAGGTTGATCGCCTCGGTGGTGTTTCGGACGAAGACGCACTCGCGCGCCTCGGGCGCGCTGATGTGGGCGGCCACCTTCGCGCGCGCCTCCTCGTAGCGGCGGGTCGCCTCCGCGGAGAGCTGATAGACGCCGCGGTGGATGTTCGCGTAGGCGTGGCAGTACACGTCCTCGATCGCCTCGATCACCGCGCGCGGCTTCTGGGCACTGGCGGCGGAGTCGAGGAACGCGAGCCGCTTGCCCCGGACGGTCGTCTCGAAGATCGGGAACTCGCCGCGGATGGCGTCGACGTCCCAGGGCTCGGCCGTGGCCGCGCGTATGGTGTCGTGACCCGCGCTCATGCGTCGTCTCCCACGACCTTGTGAAATCGAGCGCTCATGCGTCGTCTCCCACGACCTTGTGAAATCGAGCGCTCATGCGTCGTCTCCCACGACCTTGTGAAATCGAGCGCTCATGCGTCGTCTCCGGCGAGCGCGCCGTTCTCGGCATGGAGCCGCGCGGCGAGCAGCCCACCCGCCCAGTCTTCGAGCGCCCGGCCCGGCAATCGCTCGGTCACCTCGGCTGCGAAGCCCTCGGTCAGCAGCGCGCGTGCGTCCGGCTCGGCCAGGCCCCGCGCGCGAAGAAAGAAGAGCGCCTCGTGGTCGAGCCGGCCGACCGTCGAGCCATGGCTGCACTTCACGTCGTCGGCGCGGATCTCGAGCTGGGGCTTCGTGTCGATCTCGGCTCGGTCGGTGACGAGCAGGTTCGGATTCGACTGGGTGGCGTTCGTCTTCTGCGCCCCGGGCTGCACGTCGACGCGGCCACGGAACACGCCGCGCGAGCGGCCGCCGAGCACGCCCTTGTAGAGCTCGTGGCTCTCGCAGTGGGGCGCGGCGTGCACGACGAGGGTCTGATTCTCCAGATGCTGTCGACCACCGCCGGTGAACGCTCCATCCAGCCGGACTTCGGCGCCGGGCTCGGCGAGCTCGATCTCGAGCGCGTTGCGGACGAGGCGGCCATCGAGGGTCAAGACGTGCGAGTAGAAGAAGCTGTCGCGCGCCTGTCGCACGCGGGTACTCGAGATGTGGAAGCGTTCGCCGCCTTCGCGCTGGATCAGCACATGGTCGAGCCGCGCATTGGCCTCGACCTCGATGCGCGTCACCGCGTCGGTGAACCCCGGTTCACCGGTGAGGTCCACGTGATCCTGCAGCACGGTGCAGCGGCTGCCCTGCTCGGCGACGATCTCGACGCGCGGATAGCTGGCGCCCCGTGCGCCGCTCGCCACGAAGACGAGGTGCAGGGGCGACTCGATCTCGGCGTCGCGCCGGACCGTGACGAGTGCGGCGTCCTCGACGAAGGCAGCGTTCAGACAGGTGAACGCATCGTCGTGCTCGTCGGTGTCGCCGGCGGAGAGCCACGCCTCGAGCGCCGCGTCGTCGCCGCGCACGTCAGCGAGACGCGTAACGGTGAGACCTTCGAGCTCGAGCGCGTCGGACAGGCTCGCGTCGAAGCGCCCGTCGACGAAGACGAGGCGCGGCCCAAGCGGCGTCTCGGGCATGAGCGGGGCGAGTTCGTCCGAACCGATCTTGACTGCAGCGTTGCCGACCCGCGAGAACGCGGCCTGCTCGAGCGAGCGCAGGTTGATGTAGCGCCAGTCCTCGTCCTTGCGCGTCGGGAACCCGAGCGCGCCGAAGCGTTCGATGGCCTCGCGTCGCAGCGCACGCAGGCCATTGCCGTCACGATCGGCGTCGCCGGTCGCGAACGCGTCGAACTCGGTGCGGTAGTGCGCCGTGATCGGAGGATCGTCGTTCGTGGTGCTCACGCCGGAGCTCCCTGGGCGCCGGACGGAGCCTGCTCCTCGACCCAGCCGTAGCCCTTCTCTTCGAGCTCGAGCGCGAGCTCCTTGCCGCCCGTCTTCACGATGCGGCCGCGCGCGAGCACGTGCACCTGGTCGGGCACGATGTAGTCGAGCAGGCGCTGGTAGTGCGTGATGATGAGCATCGAGCGGTCGGGCGAGCGCAGCGAGTTCACGCCGGAAGCAACGATGCGGAGCGCGTCGATGTCGAGGCCCGAGTCGGTCTCGTCGAGCACGCAGAGCTTCGGCTCGAGAAGCAGCATCTGGAGCACCTCGTTGCGCTTCTTCTCGCCGCCGCTGAAGCCTTCGTTGATCGATCGGCTCATGAGGTCGGCCGGCATCTCGACGAGCTTCATCTTCTCCTTCGAGAGCTGGAGGAAGTCCATCGCGTCGAGCTCGGGCAGACCACGATGGGTGCGCACGGCGTTGACGCTCGCCTTGAGGAAGTAGCGGTTGTTCACGCCGGGGATCTCGACCGGGTACTGGAACGCGAGGAAGATGCCCTCGCGCGCGCGGATCTCGGGCTCCATCGCGGTCAGGTCCTGACCTTCGAAGAGCACCTTGCCCTCGGTCACCTCGTAGCCCGGTCGGCCGGCGAGCACGTTCGAGAGCGTGCTCTTGCCGGAACCGTTCGGGCCCATGATCGCGTGCACCTCGCCGGGCGCGATCTCGAGGTCGATGCCGCGCAGGATCTCGGTCCCGTCGGCGGTGGCGTGGAGGTTCTCGATCTTGAGCATGGGATTCTTCCTGGCTAGCCGACGCTGCCTTCGAGGCTGACGGAGAGGAGATTCTGGGCCTCGACGGCGAACTCCATCGGGAGCTCGCGGAGGACCTCTTTGCAGAAGCCGTTCACGATCATCGAGACGGCGTCCTCTTCACTGATGCCGCGCTGGCGGCAGTAGAAGAGCTGGTCCTCACCGATCTTCGAAGTGGTGGCCTCGTGCTCGACGGTGGCCGAGCTGTTCTCGACCTCGAGGTAGGGGAAGGTGTGGGCGCCGCACTCGTCGCCGAGCAGCAGCGAGTCGCACTGGGAGTAGTTGCGCGCGCCCTCGGCCTTCGGCCCGATCTTCACGAGGCCGCGATAAGACTGCTCGCCCTGCCCCGCCGAGATGCCCTTCGAGATGATCGTGCTCTTCGTGCGCTTCCCGAGGTGGATCATCTTCGTGCCGGTGTCGGCCTGCTGCTTGTTGTTCGTCATCGCGACCGAGTAGAACTCGCCCACCGAGTCGTCGCCCTGCAGGATGCAGCCGGGGTACTTCCAGGTGATCGCCGAGCCGGTCTCGACCTGGGTCCACGAGATCTTGCTGCGGTCGCCGCGGCAGGCGCCGCGCTTGGTCACGAAGTTGTAGATGCCGCCCTTGCCGTTCTTGTCGCCCGGATACCAGTTCTGGACGGTCGAGTACTTGATCTCGGCGTCATCGAGGGCGACGAGCTCGACCACCGCCGCGTGCAGCTGGTTCTCGTCGCGCTGGGGCGCCGTGCAGCCCTCGAGATAGCTGACGTAGCTCGACTCCTCGGCGACGAGCAGGGTGCGCTCGAACTGACCGGTGCCCGCCGAGTTGATGCGGAAGTAGGTCGAGAGCTCCATCGGGCAGCGCACGCCCTTCGGGATGTACGCGAAGGAGCCGTCGCTGAAGACCGCGCTGTTGAGACACGCGAAGAAGTTGTCGCTGTAGGGGACGACCGAGCCGAGGTACTTCTTCACGAGCTCCGGATGCTCGTGCACCGCTTCGCTGAACGAGCAGAAGATGATGCCCTGCTTCTCGAGCTCGTCCTTGAAGGTCGTGGCCACCGAGACGCTGTCGAACACCGCATCGACTGCGACCTTCACACCAGAGAGGCGTTTCTGCTCGAGCAGCGGGATGCCGAGCTTGTCGTAGGTGGCGAGGAGCTCGGGGTCGACCTCGTCGAGGCTCTCGAGCTCCTTCTTCGGCTTGGGCGCCGAGTAGTAGATGATCTTCTGGTAGTCGATCTTCGGGTAGTCGACCATCGCCCAGGTCGGCTCCGCTTCGTGCTCGAGCATCTCGAGGAAGCGGCCGAGCGCCTTCAGCCTGAAGTCGAGCAGCCACTCCGGCTCCTTCTTCTTCGCGCTGATGAGGCGCACGACGTCCTCGTTCAGACCGGGCGGGGCCTGGTCGGCCTCGATGTCGGTCACGAAGCCGTACTTGTACTCCTGATTCGCGAGCTTCTCGAGATCGGGTCCCGACTCGGACATCAGCTCATCTCCTCTGCGGCGTGCGGTGCCGAGGGCGGTGCGGGGGACGCAGCAGGCGTGGGCAGCTGGATCAGCGCCAGCGGCGCGTGCTGCGCGGCGAAGGCGGGGTTCACGAGGTCGGCGAGGCTCACCTCGGCCAGCGCGTTCTCGACCACTTGATTGATGACCTGCCAGGGCGAACGCACGGCGCAGGTGCGCTCGTGATCGCAGACGCCGGGATCGACGGCGCATTGGGTGAGGGCGACGGGGCCGTCGAGCGCGGCGACGAGGTCGGCGACGCTCAGATCCTCGGGCCGCCGCGTCAACGTGAAGCCGCCCTTCGCACCCCGATGGCTCTCGAGGATGCCGCTGCGTGCGAGCTGCTTGAGCACCTTGCTGACGACGGGCAGCGGCAGGTCGACCTGCGCCGCGAGCTCGCGCGCGTTCTGCGGCGCCTGGGGATCGGGGCTGCGCTCGCGCAGGCTGGCGAGGTGCGCGAGCAGCACGATCCCGTAGTCCGTCATGCGGCTGAGTCGAAACATGGTCGGCTCCGGGTCCTTCTATCTCATGCTCTCGACCACGGCCGGCTCCCGACTCGCCCGGTCGCGTCCGCGTCGCCGATTGGGCGGGGCGGGTGGCGTAGGTCGGTTCGGGTCGGGGCTGCTGCGTGGTCTGGCCAGCGATCGCGGGGTCGGCCGAGTCGGCGGGGTCCCCGCGGTGCGCCGCAGGATATCGGACCGATCTACTCCTGTAAATATCGGACCATTGGTGTCCGAATTGCTCCGATGCACCAAGCCGGCGCATGGATTCGGCTTTTCTGATTTTCCCCAGGGGGCATGATGAAGTCAGAGAGGAGGGGAGATTCCTCGCTCCAAGGCGGCGGGAGTGCCTGCTCAGAGGATCTCGGCCACCCCGCTCCAACACGCCAGCGGCAGCAGCACCGGGTCGCCGTCGTGAGGCCAGTCGAGCGGCGGCGCCTGCATCTCGCCGAGTGGACAGACGCGGCTGGCGTCGAGCGCCGTGAAGAGACCGAGCGCGGGGTGGTCGCGCTCATCACCGTGACCCGCGAAGCCCACGGTCGAGAGATGCGTCGAGAGGGGCTCGATCGTCTCCGCCCAGGTCTCGAGGTCGGCGACCGGGTGCACGCGCACGAAGCGGTGGAGGGGGGCCGCGCGCAGGTCGGCGCCGTCCTCGAGCACGACGGTCCACGCCGTGTCGTCGCTCGACCAGACCTCGACCGGCCGGCCCGCCGCCGCCCGCATCGCCGCCTCGTCGCGCTCGCTGCGGATCCGCGCGCCGACCTCCGGCGCGATCTCGCCGCGCGGCATGTCCCGGGCCAGGGCCTCGAGCCCTCGGGCCACCGAGGCGGCGAAGCGCTGGGCCGCGTCCGGCGCGCCGCCGATCACGTGCGCACAGATCGGCGAGAGACAGCCCGACTGATCCCATGCGGCGACGTCGAGCGCGAACGCGGCGGCGGCCTGCTCGAGCGCATCGCCGTCGGGGCCCGCGGCGTCGACCACCGCGAGGGCGTCGACCACCGCTAGAGAGAGGCGATGGCCGTAGCCCACCAGCCGATGCCCCGATGGCGCCCGGGTCGCGATGTCGCGCAACGCCTCGTCGGAGCCGCTCGCCAGCACGCAAGGGGCGTCGAGAAACGCGTCGAGGGTGGGGGTGTCGTCGCCGTCGAAGTCGAGCACCTCGATGCAGGCGCCGAGCTCGGCGTCCACGTCGCGCAGGCACTCAGCGACCAGATGCGCGGTGACACGATCGCGTGACGCCGTCTTGACGAGCGCCGGCGAGCGCACGAGCAGCGGCGTCAGGCACGCCACGAGCGTCGGCATCGGGATGCTGCCCGCGAGCACCACACTCGTCTGCGCATGCGGGCGCAGCACGCGGCCAACGCGCAGCGACGGACCCAGCTCGAGATCGACGAGCGCCTTGACGGCGTCGAGATCCCAGTGCGCGAGCGCGTGCTCGAGCCCGCTGGCCACCGTCTCGGCGGTGAAGCCCGTGGCCGCGGGGAGCGCCTCGACGAGCCGCGCGCCGAAGTCGCGCTCGGCGCTGCGGAAGCGCTCGATCACGCGGCCGACCACGCCCACGACGTCTTCGAGCGGGCGTGCGAGCAGCGCACCCCGCGCCTCGGCGAGCCGGCCGCTCGCTTCCGCCACGCGCTCTGCGCCCGCGTCGGGCCACTCGATCGTGAGATCACCCAAGGCGCGGCGCCCGCTCGTCGGCCCGGGCATCGCCTCCGAGCATCACGTCGGCGGCGATGGAGCAGCCTCGCGCCTCGGCGCCGGGCTCGCGCCCGAGCACCTCGAACCCGCGCTGGTGTTCCGCGTCTTCTGCGGCGTCGATCCAGCGGCCGAGATCGGCGGTCTGGATCGCAGCGACGCTGCCCGTGTTCGCGAGGTCGTGGATCACGACGAGCCCGGGCGCATCGCCTTCGGCGTCGCAACCGGTCTCGGGATCGACGAGCCGCACCCGCGCCCAGGGCGGTCCGAGCTTGCGCCGTGGGCCGGCCGGGTCGACGACCACCGAGTCGTAGAACTGGCTGCCGAGCTCGGTCATGCCGTACTGGTTCACGATGTGGCCGGGCGGGATGCCGAGCGTCTCGTGCAGCGCTGCGTGGAGCGTGTCGCGAGACAGCTCCCGCGAGCGGCCCTTGAAGCCGCCGGTCTCCATGATGCGCGAGCCGGGCGCGCACGCGAAGCGCCGGCCCTGATCGGCGAAGCCGTCGAGCAGGTGCACGAACGCGAAGGCGGTGCCGCAGAGCGCGACCGGCCTGCCTTCGTTGCACGCATCGTCGAGCGCGCGGGCGAGCGCATCGCTGCGAAGCTCGCCACCCACCACGTCGTACCCGCTGTGCTCGTCACCGAGGTCGTCCAGCAAGCAGCCGAACATGTGAGAGAGGGACGAGTCGGGCAGCTCTTCTGGCGAGGGCGCGAGCACGCGGATCGTCGTCGCCGCGCCACCTTCGCCCGCAGCGGTCACGTCCGGAAACAGCAGCCTGCGAAGCGTCGGTCGAAGCGATGCTTCGTAGAGCGCGAGGGTGTCGAGGTGGAGCGCGCCGCGTTGGCCACCTGCGCCGCTCGTCCCGCTGGTGCGGAAGACGTGCTGTGTGGCCTCGGCGGGGAAGCAGCGGAGCTCGAGCTCCTTGAACGCGCCGGCGGGCACGGCGGGGACATCCCGCCATGAGCGCACGTCGGCGGGCGTGCGATCGCGCGCGGCGCAGAAGCGCCCGTATGCCGGGTTGGCCTCGAATTGAAAGGCGAAGAGCTCGAGGGCGAGGCGCTCGAAGCGTGGATCGTCCGCGCGCCACTCGGCCCTGTCGGGCTCGCCCATCCACGCGAGCAGCTCGCGCTCGATCGCCGGGCGCGCGCTCATGCCGCACCGCGGTGTGAGCCGCCGCGGTCGCTCTCGACGAGCTTCGCCAGCCGATCGATCGCGAAGTCGAGCGCAGCCTCGCCGATGCACAGCGGCGGCGTGAGCGACAGCACGCGTCCGCCCTCGCCCGAGGGCAGCAGGATCAGCCCCTCTTCGAGCGCGACCTGACAGACGCGATGCGCGAGTGCGGGCTCGTCGCACTCGATGCCGAGCATCAGCCCGCGCCCACGGACCTCGGTGATGCGCGCGCAGTCGCGAAGCCGCGCGTTCAGAAGATCGAGCGCGCGTGTGCCGACCCGGGCGGCACGTGCGACCAGCCCCTCTTCGTCGAGTACGCGCATCGATGCGAGGGCGGCGGCGCAGCTCGCGGGATGGCCGAGGAACGTCTGCGTGTGCAGCGCCTCGCCGGTCGAGGGCGGCCAGGCGTCCATCACTTCGGCGCGACCGAGGCAAGCCGAGATCGGCATCCCCGACGACAGGCCCTTGCCCACGCAGAGCAGATCGGGCACCACGCCCTCGTGATCGCAGCCGAACCAGTGGCCCGTGCGGCCGAAGCCCGTGTAGATCTCGTCGGCGACGAGCAGCAGGCCGCGCTCGTCGCAGAGCTCGCGCAGTGCGCGCAGGAAGCCGTCGGGGGGCACCCGCTCGCCGCCGCGGCCCTGCACGGGCTCGACGAGGATCGCGCCGACCGACGGCTGCGCGTCGAGCTTCGCGACCACGTCGCCCGCGTCGCCGAAGCGCGCGAAGACGGTCTCCCCCGGCAGCCGCGCGGTGAACGGGGCTCGGAAGTCGTCGCGGTGCGTCGCGTCGAGCGCGCCGAGGGCGAGGCCGTGATAGCCGCCCTCGAAGGCGAGCACGCCGGCGCGGCCGGTGGCGAGCGCTGCGGTCTTGAGCGCGGTCTCGACCGCGTCCGAGCCCGACGACGAGAGGACGCCGCGCGCCGTGCCCCCGCCCGGGAAGCGCGCGCACAGCGCCTCGAGCAGCTCGACCTTGACCTGCGAGGGATGCACGTCGCCCATGCCGTGCAGCAGCTCGGCCGACTGCCGCGCGATGGCTTCGACCACCGCCGGGTGCGCGTGGCCGACGTTCGCCACGCCGAATGCGCCGCCGAGGTCGAGGAAGCGGTTGCCGTCGACGTCCCAGACGTTCGAGCCCGACGCCCGCGCCCAGAAGATCGGCACCGGCGGGCCGAGATGCGTGACGTTGCGGCTCTCGACCGTACCGAGCCGCTCGGCGAGGGCGCACGAGCGCGGCCCCGGCACCTCGGTGACGAGGTCGGGCAGCAGCTGCTCGGGCCAGGCGGCGGTCGGCGTCGCGGCGGTGGACATGGCGGCAGAGTGTAGCCGTGGGCGCGAAGGCATCGTGGAGCGACGGTCTCGGGCGACCCGCTGGCCGCGCATCTAGAGTCCGCCCCATGCCGATTCGCCCACAGTCGATGGCCGCGCTCCCGTTCGCTGTGGTGGGGTCGTGATGAGAGCCTGCGTCGGCCTCGGCTCGAATCTCGGTGACCGCCTGGCGATGCTGCGCTCGGCGCGGGCGGCCATCGACACCGATGCGCGCTCGTCGGTCGTCGCCGCGTCCCGGGTCTACGAGACCGATCCAGTCGGGCCGGGTGACCAGGAGCGCTACCTGAACGCCGCGGTCGTGGTGGAGACCGACCGCTCGCCCCGCGAGCTGCTCGAGCTGCTGCTGCGGATCGAGCTCGAGCTCGGGCGCGACCGAAGCGCCGACGCCGTGCGCTGGGGGCCGCGCACGATCGACCTCGATCTGCTCCTCGCGGGCGATCGGTGCATCGACGAGCCGGGCCTGCACGTGCCGCACCCGCGGCTGCACGAGCGCGCGTTCGTGCTGATGCCGCTCGCGGAGGTAGCGGGCGAGGTGGTCCATCCGACGCTGGGTCGATCGATCGGGGAGCTCGAGGCCGATGTGCCGGGGCGCGAACGCGTCGACCGGCTCGATGCCGTCTCCGCCGGCCACTGGGGTGGAGAAGAGGGGGTCGGCCGGACCCGCGAGAAAACATGATCCCTCCGCAGGGTTTCTTGCATCCAACTCCCCAGCCTGGTAATCAGGAATTCCCGGGCGGTCCCCTCCGCGCCCGCAGGAGCCTCCCCGATGAGTGCCGCCGACCTCTCGTCCGGCCCCGGCCCGGTTCTGGCCGCCGTGTCCGACGATTCGAGTGAAAACAGGCATTTGCATAGCTTCGACGTCGAGGCCATGGAGCGCTCGAGCGCGGAAGAGATCCTGACCTGGGCGATCGGGAAATATCACCCGAGGCTGACCCTCAGCGCCTCGTTCGGGGCGCCCGAGGGCATGGTGCTGCTCGACATGATGCACCGGATCGACCCTTCGAGCCGCGTCTTCGTGCTCGACACCGGGCGGCTCCACCAGGCGACCTTCGACCTGATCGACCGGGTGCGGGACCGCTACGACAAGAAGATCGAGGTGGTCTTCCCCGACGCCGAGGCCGTGCAGGCGATGGTCCGGGAGAAGGGGATGAACCCCTTCTACGAGTCGCTCGAGAGCCGAAAGCTCTGCTGCCGTCTCCGCAAGGTCGAGCCGCTTCGGCGCCATCTCGCGAACTTCGACGCCTACGTGACCGGGCTCCGCCGCGACCAGAACGTGACGCGCAGGGACACGCCCAAGGTCGAGCTCGACGTCGGCAACGGCGGGCTGGTCAAGATCAACCCGATCGCCGACTGGACTCACGAGCGCGTCATGGACTACGTGGGCGAGCACAGGGTGCCGACCAACCGCCTCCACTCCGAGGGCTACCCCTCCGTCGGCTGCGCACCGTGCTCCAGGGCCATCGGCCCCGGCGACGACCCTCGTGCCGGCCGCTGGTGGTGGGAGAACGAGGACACCAGGGAGTGCGGCCTCCACGTCCCCGACGAGCAGGAGGGCGGCCTCGGCATCTGAGCCGGAGGCATGCCCTCGGTGGTCCCTCCTCCGCCCGCCCGCGCCTCCGCCATCCGCCCCGCTTGCCCCTCCGGCAGCGCACGTGCAGCCAGGCTGCAGCTTTGGCGCGTGGTCAAGTGCAGCCCCGAATGCGCCGATGAGAACGGTGGCCCGAACCGTGGGCCGGAGGACTCATCATGCGCAGCTGGCTCGAGTGGATCGGAAGAGGCGTCGGATTCGCGGCGGTGGCCTGCACCCTCGCGCTCTCGCTTCCCGGCATTCACGCAGTGCGCGCCGACGACGAGCAGCCGAGCGTCAGTGAAGGTCCGCCCGCCAACGCGAGCTTCGAGGGCTTCGCGAGTCACATGGCGGGCAAGGGTCGTTCGGTCGAGGTCGAGAGTGCGGGCCCGACCTGCAACGCGCAGAACCCGATCGCCGCCGAGATGGCCCATCAACAGGCGATCATGAGGATGCGGGCACGCATGATCGCCGAGGCCCAGGCGCGGGCAGCAGCCGGCGACGCTCCCGAGGTCGTCGTGCTGAACGGCAGCGGGTACAACTACCGCAGCCCCGGGGAGCCGACCCCGAGCCCGGTCCCGCAAGCCCGCTGAGCCGGCCTCCAGCCGGCACCATCGAACTCCAGCAGACCTGCGTCTTCGAGTGATCCGCGCCCCATCCCGGGCCGGGTCACGGCGATCCGATCTGTGCGATCCTCTCCGCTTCTGGGGCAGAGTGCGAACGTTGGGACGTCGCCCGCGGCCGTGTGAGCCGCTGGTGCTCGGGACCAGAACATGGATCCGGTTTCCACCCTTCGAGTCCGGCGCCTGACCGGCACCCTGGCGTCGCTCTGGGCGATCTCCGCGGTGGCCTTGTCGGCCTTCGCGCTGATCCCGCGCGCCGACGTGCCCTCCCTCCCCTTCAGCAGCGCATTCGTCGCCGGCGTCGCCATCATCCACGCGACGGGCGACGAGGCGCGGGCAGCGGGCATCGAGCCCGGCGACGAGTGGGTCGCCATGGACGGTCAGCCGGTCATCCGGATGATGGGCGAGGGCCGCAGCGGGCTCGTGCAGGACCGGGTCAATGTCTACGAGGTCGAGAAGCGCGACGGCCGCCTGCTGAAGGTCGCGCTCGCGCCGCAGCCCCCCGGCGCCCACGACCGGCCCGGCGAGGTGCTGCTCCACCTCGCTCTGCTGATCGTCGCCGCGCTCTACGTGGCGGTGGGGCTCGCGGTCTGGTGGAGCAAGCCGGGCACCGCCGAGGCGTGGGCGTTGCTGCTCTTCTGCTCGACGATGGCGGTGCTGATCTCGACGACGATTCGCGCCGACGAGGTGCCGTGGTCGTACTCGCGCGTGCTCGCGAATCTGCCCTTCATCGGGGCGACGACGTTTCACCTCTTCACGACCTATCCCATCGAGCCGCCGTGGATCGTGCGTTACCGGCGGACGCGGGCGGTGCCCTACCTGCTCGCCTTCGTGATCTTCCTCGGCATCGTGGGCGTGAAGGCGGGCAGCGTCGAGCCGCGTCTGATGGCTTCGGTGGCGGGCTTCTACGGCGTCGGCGTCTCGCTCGCCTCGATCGGTGTGCTCGCGGCGCAGCGCCGCCGCGCCCACGATGCCGGCGTCGGCGAGCGCGTCGATCTCATGCTCCTGGCGGGGCTCGTCAGCTTCGTGCCGATGCTGGTCATGGTCGGCTCGATGTATGTGCTGAAGACGCCCGTCCCCTGGTACATGGCGATGCTCTGGGTCGGCTTCTTTCCGTTGGCGGTCGGCTACGGGATGCTGCGCAAGCAGCTCTTCGACTTCCGCATCGTCGCGCGTTCATCGGCGGCTTATGGCGCCGCGACGTTCACGATCACGGGCATCTTCGCGTTCTCGATCACGTTCGCCGACGAGCTGATCCAGCGCTATGGCGTGAACGTGCGCAGCGTGCAGGTGGTCCTGCTCTTCCTGGCGATTCTCGCGTTCAACCCGCTGCGCGAGCGCATGCAGGGGCTCGTCGACCGGCTCTTCGACCGTGATCGCGCCCGCTACCGCCAGGCAGTGCGTGAGATCTCCGAGGCGATGGTGTCGATGCTGTCCCTCGGCGAGATCGGCGACCGTATCCTCGTCGCAGTGACCGACACCATGGGCGTCGAGCGCGCGATGGTGTTGCTCTTCGACGAGAACGACAAGGTGCTGCGCCCCACCGCATGGCGGGGCGACTGGGACGAGCAGGACATCCAGTCGGAGATTCCGAGCGAGCACCCGATCTGGAAGCACCTGTGGATGCGGCGCGAGGAGCTCATGCGCGCCGACTTCGACGACGAGCCCGACGCCGAGGCGCGCGAGGAGTGCTGGGACATCTACGACACGCTCGAGGTCGAGCTGCTCGTGCCCATCCTGTTCGGCGTCGATCTGCTGGGCGTGATCGTGGTCGGCCGCAAGCTCTCGGGCGAGCGGCTCACGCCCGACGATCGCCAGCTGCTGCGCACGCTCGCGAACCAGAGCTCGATCGCCATCGAGAATGCCAAGGCCTTCGACGAGATCGCGAAGCTCAACGAGTCGCTCGAGGCCCGCGTCGAGGAGCGCACCCAGGAGCTCCGTGAGACCCAGACGCAGCTCATGCAGAGCGAGAAGATGAGCTCGCTCGGTCAGCTCGTGGCCGGCGTGGCCCACGAGCTGAACAACCCGATCGGGTTCGTGCACGCGAACCTGCAGCTGCTCGACGAGTTCATCGCAAAGCTCGCCGCTGCCCAGGCCTCGGGTGGGGACACCGAGCGCGTGCGCGAGTCGATCACGAAGCTGCTGACGCGAAGTCGCGAGGGCACCGAGCGCGTGAAGAAGATCGTGCAGGATCTACGGACCTTCTCACGCATGGATCAGGCCGAGAGCCAGATGGCCGATCTGCACGAGGAGATCGATCGCACGCTCGGGCTCATGGAGCCGCGGCTCAAGAACAAGATCAAGATCGAGCGCGATTACGGGGACATCCCCGAGGTGCGCTGCTACCCGGGCCAGCTGAACCAGGTCTTCCTGAACCTGTTGATGAACGCCTGTGATGCGCTCGACGAGACCGGCGGCACGATTCGCATCTCGAGCGAGCGCAGCGACCTCGGCGTACGGCTCGAGTTCTCGGACGACGGCCCGGGGATTCCGATGCATGTCCAAAGCCGCATCTTCGATCCATTTTTCACCACGAAGGAGGTCGGCAAAGGCACGGGCCTCGGCCTGTCCCTCTCGCACGGCATCGTGGAGCGCCACGGGGGCCGCTTCCTGGCGCACTCGGAGCCCGGCGAGGGGGCGTCGTTCGTGATCGATCTGCCCCTCGACGCTGCCCTTTCGGATCAATAGACTCCTTCGCCCACTCACGGAGCAAGGAAGGAACCCCCCAGCCATGAAGCTCGGCATCCTCTCCGGCTACTCGCCGGCCACCATGAACATCGACATCGACAGCATCCGCTTCGCGGAGAGCCTCGGTTACGACTCGGTCTGGACGGCCGAGGCGTATGGCTCCGACGCCGTCTCTCCCGCCGCCTGGATCCTCGCGCAGACGGAGAAGATCAACGTCGGCACGGCCATCATGCAGATGCCCGCTCGCTCACCGGCCGCGACCGCGATGACGGCGATGACGCTCTACAGCCTGTCGAAGGGCCGCTTCATCCTGGGCCTCGGCCCCTCGGGCCCGCAGGTGGTCGAGGGCTGGCACGGCGTGCCCTACGGCAAGCCGCTCACGCGCACGCGCGAGTACATCGCGATCATCCGCAAGATCCTCGAGCGCAAGGAGCGCCTCAGCTTCGACGGCGAGATCTACCAGATCCCGAACACGGGTCCGGGCACCACCGGCCTCGGCAAGCCGCTCAAGAGCATCCTGCACGGTGATCCGGCGATGCAGATCTACACCGCGTCGATCTCGCCCAACGGCGTGCGCTGCGCCGGCGAGGTGGCCGACGGTGTCTTCCCGGTGTGGATGGATCCGACGCGCTTCGACGTCTTCGAGGAGCATCTACAGGCAGGCTTCGCGAAGGCGGGTGGCGGCAAGTCGCTCGACGACTTCACGGTCGCGCCCTTCGTGACGACCATCATGGGCGACGACCTCGAGAAGTGCCGCATGCCGGTCAAGAACCAGCTCGCGCTGTACATCGGCGGCATGGGTGCGCGCGACAAGAACTTCTACAACGACTACACGAAGCGCCTCGGTTACGAAGAGGCCGCGAAGACGATCCAGGACCTCTATCTGGACGGCAAGAAGGCCGAGGCCGCAGCCGCTGTGCCCGACGAGTACGTCGACAAGGTCGCGCTCGTCGGTCCGCCCGATCGCATCCGTGACCAGCTCGGCGCCTGGAAGGAAGCAGGTGCGAAGAAGCACGTCGGCGCGATGCTGATCGGCGGCGGCGGCAAGAAGGCCTACGAGGTGCTGGCCAAGGAGATCCTGTAGCCGCCGTGCGCGGCCACCGCCGCAGGGCGCACATACGTGCTCTGCGGCGTATCGGCGCACATGCAGCCACCGTCGGCGCCGTGTTGCTGGTGCTGCTCGCGAGTGCGACCGCAGGGAGTGCAGCGCCTGCGGTGGGTGGAGCGCCTGCGGCGGGCGATGAGCCTGCGGCGGGTGGAGCGCCTGCGGCAGGTGATGCGCCTGCGGCAGGTGATGCGCCTGCGACAGGTGATGCGCCTGCGGCGGGCGATGCGCCCGCACCCGACGCCGATGGGCCGCTGCCCGGCGGCTTCCCCGCCGAAGGTCTCCGCGTCGACCGCGCATCGATTCTCGCGGGCGGCCCGAGCCGCGACGGCATCGCGAGCGTCGACGCGCCCCGATTCGCCGACGTCGCGGAGGCTTCGCGCTGGGCGCGCGGCGAGCACACGATCGTCGGCGTCGAGATCGGGGGTGACGCGCGCGCCTACCCCGTGCACCTCCTCGAGCACCATCAGGTCGTGAACGACCGCTTCGGCCCTGCTCGGGTGGTCGTCACGTACGATCCCCTGATCGACGTCGCTCGCGCGTACCGCGTGAGCGAGCCGGAAGACGCCGCTGCCGATCGGGGCCGCTTCGGCGTTTCGGGCCTGATCCACCGCTGCAACTTCCTGCTCTACGACCGCCGGGACGACTCGCTCTGGACACAGTTCGAGGGGCTCGCACTGACGGGCGCGCGGTCGTAGAGCA
>CAYYSY010000305.1:0-19896 GCA_964474355.1 uncultured Spirochaetaceae bacterium
GCCGCGTCGAGGCTCTGCTGAAGCCGCTCGACCGACTCGACGAACTCGTCGATGAACCGGTAGATCACGTCCGCCGAGCTCATCTCCTCGGTCATGCGGCCGACGACCTGGCCCACGGGCATGCCGACGAGATCGCGCGCCTTCGCACCCTCCTTGCGCGCCGCCAGCCCGATGCGGGTCTGCGCCTCCGAGCAGGCCATGTACTGCAATGGCATCGGGAGCGTTCCGGGGCAGTCGTCCCGCTCCCACGCTTCGGTCCAGGCGGTCCGCAGCAGCCGGGCCGGCTTGCCGGACAGGGAGCGCGAACGCACGGCGTCCTTGGGGCGGGCAGCGAAGAGCTTCTCCTTCACGAGGGGCGATACGTCGGCCTCACGCACGCCGAGCCAGACCGACCCGGTCCAGATCCCGGACGCACCCAGCGCCATGGCGGCAGCGGCCTGACGCCCGTCTGCAATGCCCCCGGCGCCCAGCACCGGGGTCGGCGCCACCGCGTCGACGATGTCGGGGATGAGGACCATCGAGCCGATCTCGCCGGTGTGTCCGCCGGCCTCGGTCCCCTGGGCCACGATGATGTCGACCCCTGCCTGCTTCTGGCGCTGTGCGTGGTCGACCGCGCCGGTCAGCGCCGCGACCTTCACGCCGTGCTCGTGGGCGAGGTCGATGATGTCCTTGGGCGGAGGGCCCAGGGCGTTCACCAGGAGCTTCACGCCCGGGTGCCGAAGCGCGACCTCGACGTGGTTCCGTCCCCCGCCCTCGGTCCAGCCGAGAAGCCCGCTGCTCCCACCTCCGACGCCGGGGTCGCCTTCATCGGCCTCTTCCGGCAGGGGCGGCACCTCGTACTCTTCGAGGATCGACTCGACCCACCGCCTCGTCTCCTCCGGAATCATGTTCTGGAAGACGCTCGCATCGACCTCACCCGTGTCGGCGTCGGCCTTGCCGAGCCCCTCGTCCTTGCCCGCGTAGCTCATGGGCATCACGGTATCGACGCCGTAGGGCTTACCGTCGACATGCTCGTCGATCCACGTGCACTCGATCTCGAGCTGCTCGGGCGAGAAGGCGAGCGCACCGAGCACGCCCATGCCACCCGCGTTCGTCACGGCGGCGACCACGTCGCGGCAATGACTGAAGGCGAAGATGGGGACGTCGATGCCGAACAGATCGCAGAGGTCGGTATGCACGGAAGGGCTCCTCGTGGAGGTCGTGAGCGATCGCGACCGTCTGGCCGCGTTCGCTCCTGAGCTGGTCGAAAGATCGGCCTCGGCAGCCTAGCCCTGTCGGCGCTCGACGTGACACCCATCTTCCGGAGTCGGCGGCGGGCGGCGAGGAGCGTCTGGCCCCGGCCCTCGGGCTCAGTGTCTCGCGCGGCGGGCGTCGGGCTCGGACCAGCGGTCGAGGACCGCGTCGAAGATCTCGCGCGATGCGCCGAGCGCGCCGAGGTGCCCCTCGCCCGGATGGACGCTGAGCTCGGCGTCGGGCAATCGCGACGCGAGGTGCCTTCCGTGATCGACGGGAACGATGATGTCGGCGTCGCCGTAGCGCAGGAACACGGGCACGCGGACGTCCTCGAGCAGGAAGCCCCAGGGACGTCCGAACAGCAGACCGTCGAGCCAGACCGCGTGCATGTTCTGGCGACTCCCGAGGATCAGGTCGTCCTGGAACATCCGGCGAATGGGCGGGTCCTCGAACACGCGCTGATCGCCGGGCGGCATCGCCCGGGCAAAGAGGTCGATGGCGGTGTCCGCGGCGGGCTCGAGCACGCGAACCAGCCCCTGCATCGCGAGGCCCAGCGGACGCCAGGTCTGCCGCAGCAGAGGGGAGAGAGTGCGGATGAGGCCGTTCGCGCCCCCGCCGACCGCGTCCGGACCGGCGGCGGGAGCCACACCCCCGAGCACGGCCACCACCGTCACACGCTCGGGCATCTCATGAGCGCAAGCCAGGGCGTAGGGTCCGCCACCCGAGAGCCCGGCTACTGCGAAGCGGTCGATCTCGAGCGCGTCACAGACCTCACCGATGTCGACGGCGAAATCGACGATCGACTCGTAGGCGTGGGCGGTCGAGTCACCGATCCCTGGCCGTTCCACCGCGACGATGCGAATGCCGCTCTCCCACGCGAGCGTGCGCGCCTCGGGCGCGATCTGCCGGCGGCCCCCCGGCGTGCCGTGGAACCACAGGAGCGGCCGACCGCCCATGGGTCCGAACTCGGCGAACCCCAGCCGCCGGCCATCGCGCAAACGGATGGTCCCCTCGAAGCGCGGATCGTCCAGCATCGTCTACTCCCGGGCTCGCTTCGATCGGTTGAACGGAGCGGGCGCGACCTGCGACGCCCGCCCTCTCGGTATAGCGCCCGGCCGCGTGCTCGTCGCGTAGGGGTGCCGAGGAGCCCACAGGCTCGTCGGTGGCCCGCTCCCCGACTCAGCGGGGTCGCGGTCAGACCCTGCGCGCGACGATGAATCGGCTCGGCGGTGAGGCAGGAAGGCAGTCGGCCTCGACGATCTCGAAGCCCGCGCTCGTCACGATGCCCTCGAGCTCGTCGATCTTCAGACACCGGACTGACGGGGCGATGCCGAGCGGCCTGATGACGGCCAGGAGCAGGCTCCAGAGCCGGCTCTGCTCGGCGAGGCAGACGGTCTTCGAGACGAACGTCCCGCCTGGCTTCAGCAGCTCGTGGATCCGTCGGAGGGCGCCGGGAAGATCGTCGAGCAGGTGCAGGAGGTTGAAGGCGAGGACGACGTCGAACGAGCCGGGCTCGAGCGCGTCGTCGAAGACCGTCGCTCGCTCGAAGCGCACGTGCTCGACCCGATCGGCCGCGGCCTTCTCTCGCGCGATCTCGATCATGCGGGTCGAGAGGTCGGTGGCGACGAGCCGGCGCACGCTGGGTGCGAGCCTGAGTGCGGTGGTCCCGGTCCCGCACCCGAGCTCGAGCGCCACGTCGCGCTCGCACAGATGCGCCCGGGCTCGTTCGAGCGTCCTCTCGTAGCTCTCCATGTCCTTGATGGGTGACTTCGCGTACCCGTCCGCACGCTTGTCCCAGAACCTGGCCGAGTCGGGCATGTCTTCCTCCGATGAGCGACCGAGCGAGCTGACGCTCGGGCGCATCGCGGAGGTCAGCGCGCGCCGCCTACCGCTACTGGGCGTGGCGGTCGGACGCCGTGACCTCGGCCCACTCCGTCTTCGGATCACCCGCGACGCGCGCGTGCACCATGACGCGCGCCTCGTTTCGCTCGTAGGGACGGGCGCGGTGAAGCAGCGAGCGGTTGTCCCACAGCGCGACGTCTCCAGCCCGCCACGCGTGCTTCAGCGTGCGCGGCGGCCGGCACGCGAAGTCGAGCAGCTCGTCGAGCAGCGCCTCCGACTCCTCCGGTGCGAGGCCGGGGACGTCGTGGGCGTGGCGGCCGATGTAGAGCGCCTTTCTGGCCGTCTCGGGATGGGTCTTCACCAGCGGACGCAGCGGCTCGCCTTCTTCGTGGAAGCCATAGCCCACGCCGGGCCGGGCCTCGTGCCCCAGCTTCGCCTGCGAGTGATAGAGCGAGTGGTACGCCGAGAGCCCCTCGATGCGCGCCTTCGTCGCGTCGTCGAGCGCATCGTATGCGGCGCGCATGTCGGCCCACTCGGTCTCGCCGCCCTCACTCGGCACGACCCGCGCCGAGAGCACCGACGCCTTCGCAGCGAGCCGCATGTACGAGCTGTCGGTATGCCAGCCCTCGTTGCCGCGCAGCACCTGCACGTAGTCGAGTGTTTCGTCCGCGAGCGAGCCGTCCTTCGTGACGTTCGAGAGAGGGACGGCCTTGATCGCCGCGTTCGGCGTGAGCAGCTCGATCTCGCCGAAATGCTCGGCGAAGGCCACCTGGTCGTCCGCCGAGAGATGCTGGTCGGGGAAGATCAGCAGAGCGTGCTCGAGGAAGGCGGCGTCGATCCACGCCCACGGCACCTCGTCGGGCTTCGACAGGTCGACGTCTTCGACGTAGGCGCCGAACGTGGCGTCGGCTTTCGTGAGGGTCGGGGGCATCGGCGAGCTCCTGGTCGAGAGAGCCATGCACGCGAGCAGAATACGAGTCAGCGTACCGCTTCGCCGGCCTCCTCGCCGAGAGGCCGAGTGCATCGGAGCGCAGGCACCCCGCCACTCAGCCCAGGCGCTTCGACACGGCCCGCAGCAGCCGCTGCACCGGATAGCGCTCCGGGTCGCTCGCGCGCACCTCGCGTAGCTGCTCGATCTGGTGCTCGATGGCCGACTTCACGCGCGTGCGCAGCTCGAAGCAGGCCTCGCGGTCCGTGTGCCGCCCGGCATAGGGCGCGGTGTCGATCGGCTCGCCGAAGAGGAAGTACTGGCGCTCGAACCGCGGCAGCGGGCCGAGCCCGTGGCCCGTCGCGATCGGCGGAATGATCTCGCCGTGCCGGAACCAGGGCTGATCCTCGATGCCGAGCGCCCGCACCAGCGCCCCCACTGACGAGTGCATGACATCGTCCGCATCGAGGACGACGTCGAACATGTCCTCGACGCCCACCGACGCGAAGGGCACGATCGGCACCCCGTGCTCGATGGCCATGCGCGCGAAGCCGATCCGCTCCTTCCAGATCAGCTGATACTGCTCGTGCTTGTGCTTCATCACCTCACGGCCGCCACCAGGGAACACCAGCACGGCCTCCCCCGCCTCGAAGAGCCGGGCACAGACTTCGCGTGTGCCCCGCACGGCGCCGATGCTTCGGAGCAGATCGCGCCACACGGGCAGCTTGAAGTGATCGTGATCGCCGAGACCCCGCACGGCGCGACCCGTCTTCTCCCAGACCTCGAGCCCGAGCATCGGGATGTCGAGCACGCCGTAGATCGAGTGATTGCCGGTGAGGAGCACGGCGCCTTCTCGGGGCACGTGCTCGACGCCGAGCGACACCGGGCTCATCAGCCGCTTCATGGGCTGGAGCCACTCGTCGAGCTGTCCGATCAATGCGGGATCGAAGCTGAGGTCGTCGTCCTGCTCGATGGCCACCGTATCCTCCTCACGGGTCGATCGGCGCCTCACCCTGTCGCGTACCCGACACCCGCTGCGCCGCCAAATCGACCCCGCCTCGCCTCCGACCCGACACCCCTATCATCTCATCCAGGAGGCGATTCGTCATGAGCAACGACAAGAGCTGGGAGTCGGTCGGGCCACCACCGATGGGGCTCTTCGTGGCGGAGCAGGCTCGCGCCCTGACCGAGTTCGCCGCCTTTCGGGCTCGCCGGCGCCTGCGCCGCCGGGCGCCGCGTGGCGACGGGCACCCGGTGCTGGTCCTGCCCGGCTTCCTCGCCGGCGACTACAGCACGGCGCCGCTTCGCGGGTTCCTCCGCGATCTCAGCTACGACGCCCGTGGCTGGAAGCAGGGCGCGAACCTCGGCCCGAACGCGGACGTGATCCGCGAGCTGCAAGCGCGCGTGGTGCACCTCCACCAGCGACACGACCGGAAGCTCTCGCTGGTGGGCTGGAGCCTGGGCGGCATCTACGCCCGTGAGCTCGCCCGCGCCATGCCCGACAAGGTCCGCTGCGTGATCTCGATGGGATCGCCCTTCCGCGACATCTCGGCCACGCACGCCACGCGGCTCATCGCGATCCGGCCGGGCGGAAAGCCCGTGCACGAGAACGAGGTGATCCGCAACATGCTCGCGCAGCCCATCCCCGTCCCCTCCACGAGCATCTACAGCAAGACCGATGGCATCGTCCACTGGCAGAGCTGCCTGCAGGACGAGAGCGAGACGGCCGAGAACGTCCAGGTACGCTGCAGCCACACGGGCATGGGCTTCCACCCCGGCGTGCTCGAGATCGTCGCCGACCGGCTGGCGCTGCACGAGGGCGAGTGGCGTCCCTACCAGAGAGAGGCCGGCGCCGCGTGAGCGAACTCACGCCCCGGTGTCGGACCGCCCCAGCACGTTTCGCGTGATCCGGTCGATGAACGGATCGCCCTCCGCGAGCGCCCACGGCCACTCGGTGGTGCCCGCCGTGAACACCTCGCCGCGTCCGCGCCGGAAGCTCCCGAACGTCGCGTGTCCTCTCAGCCCCCGCTCGACGTCACCGTCGAAGACCCGCGAGGCGATGAAGCGCACGTCGTCCTGACCGAGCAGCCCTGGCGCCGGCGTGGGATCGGGCTCACCGAGGCTGGCCGGTGCGACGCCGACGATCTCGAACCCGTCCGGCGCGCCGTCCTCGCCCGTCGGCACGGGCAGTCCGTCTTCGAACCGGAACGCGCATCCATCGGTCTCGTAGCCGACGATCGTGCACTCGTCGCCGACCACGTCGCCGTAGAAGAGGTCGGTGCCTTCGAGCGACCAGTGATCGGGGCGGTAGATCGTGTAGCCGCCCGATGCGCGCGAGCCCGCGTAGCCCACCCGCGAGTAGCCCGCGCGGCAGAACGTCACGCCCGTCATCTCGGTCTCGGGGCGACCGATCAGCGGGTCGGACCAGATGCTCGTCACCCGTCGCTCGCGATCGGTCCCGAGCACCGGGTCGTCGCTCGGCGCCGTGAACTTGTAGCCGGCCATGGCGAGGCCATCGCGCTCGTAGCGCACCTGCCAGAAGCTCGTATTGCCCGAAAAGAACGCCGCCCGGCCTCCGCCATCGACGAACGCCTCGACCACGTCGCGCTCTTCCCAGGTCCAGTACTCGTCGTGACCGACGCTCAGATACGAGGGATACGGGTCGAGGGTATTCGCGTCACGGTCGAGATCGCACTGCGCGAAGTAGTCGAGGGCGATGCCTTCCCGCTCGGCCCAGGCGACGAACTGGTGCTCCCACTTGTTCACGAACCCGCCCGGCATGTCCCAGACCGACGCGCCGGCTGCGACGAGCTCGGCGGTCGCGTTCGGCAGGCCCAACGCGCCGCCCATCTCGCGGCGCGCCAGCGCGGGGATGCGCGTCGGCGCCGGCGATGCGACGAGGCAGCGAGAGTACGGACGATCCCACGCGACGACCGGCGCCGGCGTGGGGCGATGCACGAGCTGATCGCTGCTGTCGACGAACGACGCATCGTTGCCGTAGAGGTTGAGCCCGCCCCACGAGTTGTAGGCCTGGTAGGTATTGGTGGCGAGCACGAGGGCGTGCCGGGCACCAGCGCCCGGGTTCGCGGGACGCACGACGAAGAAATGCTCGGCCTCGAGCTCGCCGGCTGCGAGCCGCACGCGGTAGTAGCCGCTCGGCCAATCCGAGCCCACGTCGATCGCGAACGTCTCGGGCCAGCCGCAGCCATCGCGATACGCGTGGTCGGGCACGTCGTGATGACCGGCGCGGAGACCGGCCTGCTCGTGCACCTTCGTCTCCTCGGCGCCGAGCCGCGAGACGCTGCACGACACGTCGGGGACCGGACTCGAGACGAAGAACGTCGCCGTGTCGCCGGGCGCGTAGCTGGTCGCGTCGGCGTAGGCCCACAGTGCGTTCTCGTAGTAGCCATCGGGGCGCCCACTCGGCTTCTCGGACGACACGGCATCACCTCCTCGTCGCGGGCGCGGGGTGACGAATGCGCGACCGCTGGCCATGATCGTACACCGGAGCCCGCCCGCGCTCCCTCCCCGAGATCAGCGATCACTCCGTCTGATAGGGTCTGCCGGAGCCGGTAGAGAGCCGATGAACAGCCGACGGAGAGAAGCCCCGAATGGACACCACGCTCCCGACCATCCCTTTCGCGAGCCTGCTCCTCGCCTTCGCACCGAGCGCGCTCCTCATCGGCGTGCTCTGGCGGTGGCAGGTCTCGGCCCGCGTGGCCGTCTACGCCAATCTGCGGATGCTCGTTCAGCTGCTGCTCGTGGGCTACGTGCTGACGTTCGTGTTCACGACCGACGAGCCCCTGGTGGTCGTCGCCGTCTTTGCCCTCATGATGGTGGTCGCGGCGTGGATCGCGATGCGCCCGATCTCGAGCAAGGGGCCGCAGCGCTACCTGATCGTGCTGGCGGCGGTGGGCGCGAACGGCCTCGCGATGCTGGCCCTGGTGACGCAGGTCGTCCTCGACCTGCCGCGCTGGTACGAGCCGCGCTTCGTCGTTCCACTCGCGGGCATGATCTTCGCCAACACGATGAACACCGTGAGCCTCGCGGCCGAGCGCTACGAGTCCGAGCGGAGGCACCACGAGAGCTGGCCTTCGGCGCGCCGCGCGGCGCTCGAGGCTGCGCTGATCCCGCAGATCAACGCCCTGCTCGCCGTCGGGCTCGTGTCACTCCCTGGCATGATGACCGGACAGATCCTCTCCGGCGTCGAGCCGATGGTGGCCGTCCGCTACCAGATCATGGTGATGTGCATGGTCTTCGGCTCCGGCGGCCTCGGCGCGGCGACGTATCTCACCCTGCTGCACCGCGTCGGCGGCCATACCGGCGAGACCTGACGGCGCCAGAGGCGACGTCTACGACTCGACGCCGTCGACGACAGCCTCCGCGCGCAGTCGGGCTCGCGCCGCCATGTCGTAGCCGAGCTCGGCAAGGATCTCGTCCGTGTGCTCGCCGTGGAGGGGCGCCGTCGGCCCCGCGGCCTGCGGCGTCTTGTCGAAGCGCGCCGCCGGACGCGCACCGCGCATGCGCCCGGCAGTCGGGTGATCACGCTCGTACACCGCCTCGTTGTGGAGGATCTGCGGGTCTTCGAAGATGTCGTCGAGATCGAGCACGGCCGCGGCGGGCACGCCTTCGGCCGATAGGCGCTCGACGAGATCGGCGGTGCCGTGGGCCGCGAACTCCTGCAGCAGCAGCTCGCCGAGGGCGGCCCGGTTCTCCGACCGCGTGACTTCCTTCACTGTGCCGAAGCGTTCGTCGGTGCACCACTCGGGATGCTCGAGCGCCCGGAAGAGCGCGTGGTACTCGACCTGGCTCGCGACGAAGTACATCATGTGACCGTCAGCGGTCTCGGTCAGGTGATAGCTCTCGTAGAGCGTGGGGCCGGGCCGCCTGACGTCGTCGCCGACCATGGTGTGGCGCATCATGCCGTCGGGCCAGAAGAAGGCGAGCGAGGCGTCGAGCATCGGCACTCGTACGTGCTGGCCGCCCGCGCCGCGCTCGCGTGCAAACAGCGCCGCGGTGATCGCCTGCGCGGCCGTGTACGCCGAGCTCTTGTCGGAGACCACGTTCCTCACCAGATCGCGAATGGGCACCTCGGGGTTCAGCTGCACAGCGACGTGCCCCGTGAGCGCCTGGATGATCGGATCGTAGACGCGGCGATCGCGGTAGGGCCCGGTATCGCCGTAGCCGCTGATCGAGCAGTAGACGAGGTCGGGGTTCAGAACGCGCAGGTCGGGCTCGCCGAGGCCGAGTCGCTCCGCTGCACCGGGCCGCCAGTTCTGCACGAACACGTCGGCCTCGCGCACGAGCTTCTGGACGACCTCGACTCCCTCGTCCTTCATGAGGTCGACTGCGATCGCGCGCTTGCCGCGATTGTTGTTCGCGAAGAACGCGGTGAGCCCGCCGCGCCGGAACGCGCCGAGGCGCAGGAGATCGCCGGCGCCGGTCGGCTCGACGCGCACCACGTCGGCGCCCTGGTCGGCGAGCATCATCGCCGCGAGCGGCCCCGAGACGACCGCCGACGCGTCGACGACCTTGATCCCTTCGAGCGGTCCGGGCATGGCGCACCTCCTGATGGCTCTAGTTTCGGCTAGGCCTCAGGTACTTGTCCAGATGATTCGAGTCGCCGTGACTGAGGCTCAGGGGCCCTGCGGCGCGGGCTCGCCGGCCAGGATCAGGCGCGACCCCCATACGAGGACCACGGGCGGAAAGACCAGCCATGGCGAGTTGGCGAGCCCGAACTTGATCCAGCTGTCGAGAAAGCTCGAGGTGTCGACGTTGGGAAGGCCCGAGAGGATCTCGCCGCCATAGTAGAGCGACGTCGAGTACAGGTGGACCACCGCCATGGCCATGAAGAGCAGCACGGCCCGCCTGTCGCCTCTCTTCCCCTGTCCCCTTTCCTGCCGCGCTGCCCGGACCCAGAGCACGAGTCCCAGCGCACCGATCGTTCCGTTCACGACCGACAGCACCTCCATCATCAGCAGGGTCGGGGTGGCCTCGGCGTAGCGCATGTCGCCCCCGTCGATGTAGGCCCACCACGGATAGGCCCAGGCGACGTCGCGCGAAGCCGCGATGGCATCGTGCGCGACGAGCCAGACCAGCTCCCAGGACAGATGGGTGATGCTCGAGACGGCGATGAAGAGCAGACAGAGGGACTGGATGCGCTGATCGAGCGACCACGAGCGCAGGCTCGGCAGTGGCCAGAGTGAAGTCGTGAAGCCCAGGAAGAGCCCGAACGAGTAGATCACGGCCAACACGTCTGCGGTGGCGTTGCGATCCGTGCCCACCTCGAAGACGGCCACGGCGGCGACGGGAAAGGCCAGCGCGACCGGACCAAGCGTGCAGCCACGCGCGATCCACAGGTCGAAATTCGAGCGCCGAGCCATGCTGCGATCATCGCACCGCGCGCACCGATTCGCTCGCAGCCAGGCGGTACCCCACCCGGCTGCGATCGCATTGCCCGAGCCGGCTAATCGCTGGCCAGTGCGCGCTCCGCGTACTCCCTGGCCGACTTGTAGTCGGCCTTGCCGTTGGGCGCGCGAAACATCTTCTCCGTGACGAAGACGCGCTTCGGGGCCTTGTAGCCCGCCAGCTCGCCTTTCACGAAGGCTCGCAGCTCCGCCTCGTCGAAGCTCGCTGATCCCTGGAGCTCTACGACGGCGGTGACGGCCTGCCCCCACTTGTCGTCTGCCAGGCCGACGACCAGCGCGTCCTCCACCGCCGCGTGGCGCTTCAAGGCCTCTTCGACCTCTTCGGGGTACACCTTCTCACCCGCCGTGTTGATGCACACGCTCCCACGGCCGAGCAGTGTGAGCGTGCCGTCGGCCTCGACCGTGCACCAGTCGCCCGGAATCGAGTAACGCACGCCGTCGATCGTCGGGAAGGTCTCCGCGGACTTCTTCTCGTCCTTGTAGTAGCCGGCGGGGATCGGTCCGCGGCGCGCGATGAAGCCGCGCTCGCCGCTCCCCGGCTCGACCTCACGGTGATCCTCGGTGAAGACCTTGCAGCTGTCTCCGATCTGGAACTTCGCCGTGCCCGTCTCGCCCGCGGCGGTGGTCACCGACGTGCCGAAGCCCACGGCCTCGGACGAGCCGAACGTGTCGACCAGCATCATGCCGGCGTGGTGCTTCAGCAGCCCCTGCTTGACCTCGCGGCTCCACATCACCCCCGAAGACACCACCATCTTGAGTGAGGCGAGGCTCCAGCGACCCGGGTTCTCGTCCAGACAGGTGAGCATGGGCTTCGCGAAGGCATCGCCCACGATCACGATCGAGTCCGCCGCATCACGATCGATGGCATCGAAGAGCTCGACCGGATCGAAGTGCTCTCCCTCGAGCGTGACGACGCAGCCTCCCCCCGAGATCGTCCCGATCGCGGTGAGCAGGCCAGTGCCGTGCATCAGCGGGCAGGCGGGGATCTGCCTGGGTCCAGCCCCGAATGCCTTCACGTTGGCGACGTGCTGCTCGACGCTGGCCGGCTTCTCGCCGAGGTTCGCGGGCTGATTGGCGCCGAAGCCCAGCGCACCCCAGAGCGCCTCGGCCTCCCACATCACGCCCTTGGGCATGCCCGTGGTGCCGCCGGTATAGATGAAGAGGAGATCGTGCGGCGAGCGCTCGATCCCGAGCGGAGTGCCGTCGCCCGACTCGGCGAGCTCCTCGAAGGGCGTGGCGAACTCGAGACAGTCGGCGCCTTCCTCCGTGACCTCGATCCAGTGCTCGAGCTTCGGCAGGCGGCCGCGCAGAGCCGACACGTGCTCCCGGAACTCGGACGAGAAGACCGCGAAGCGGGCGTCGGAGTTGTCGAAGATGTACTCGAGCTCGGCGTCCAGGTAGCGGAAGTTCACGTTGACCTGCACCAGCCGCGCCTTGAAGCACGCGACCAGCGTCTCCATGTAGGCCGCGCGGTTGCGCATGTAGATGGCCACCTTGTCGCCCGGCTGCGCGCCGCGTGCGCGCAGCTGCGCAGCCAGGTTGTTCGTGCGACTCGTGAAGTCCGCCCAGGTCGTCACGCCCCCCCCGTGAATCAGAGCCGGTCGATCGCCCGGGACGACCGCATCTACACCATCGAGGATGTCACCGTAGTTCCAGCCCATTGCGCCTGGAGCCTCCTTGTCGAGCAGAGTGGGGTGTCGAGCATACCCGACTGGCCGGCCCACCCTGCCCCCTCGAATCGGACATTGAGCGGGGATCTCGGGCTCGATAGGCTCTCGCCCGCGTTCACACCCTCGTCAGGTCGACGACACCACTCGCCCTGCCTCCCCACCTAGCCGGAGATCCGACCGTGTTCACTCGAACGTGCATGACCGTGGGCTCATCGTCGTATACGACCGGGCTCTTCCTCGTCCCGATCGAGGCCGCGCGAAGCGTCGTGCCCGACGACTATTTCCGCGTCGCGGAGATCTTCCCCGAGAAGGCCGTCTTCTTCATCGGCACCGGCGAGTTCCGGGAGAGCGACCTCGGCCCCTACCGGGAGATGTACGTGGGGTTCTACACCGAGAACCGTGAGCGAGACGAGCCGGCGACACTCGAGTCGAACAAGGCCGAGTTCGAGCGGAACGAGTCGAAGATGTACATGTGGAAGAACTGGGTCAACACGCCGGCCGCCGTCGAGAAGATGGACCGGGTCGGGTCGACCGTCTTCCGGCTGGGCAAGGTCGAGCTCGACCGCAGCGGAGACGATGCGGTCTTCTCGATGAGCCACGAGACCGAAGGGTCGATCCGCTTCGAGGCCCCGACCCGCTCGGACCTCGTCCAGTCCGACTTCCCCATGACGCGCACGCACTACGGGCGACTGCACGACCAGCCGTCACGTTGTCAGCTGAACCTCGAGATCGACTCGATGGTGACGAGCCCGGGCAAGGGCCAGCTCGTCCTCGAAGGAGAGATCGCGCGCGAGTGCGAGGCCCTCGACCTGCCGCCCCAGCCGATCGTGACGATCTGGATCGAGGAGATGCGCTTCACCATGAACAAGCCGCTCCTCCTGCCTGGCGCCGAGACGCGCTGAGGAAGGGCACGGATCGACCCCGGTGCACGTGCGGTGACTCGCAAGGGCTTCAGCCCTCCTTCGAGCCGCCGCCGCTCTCCCGGTAGTCGCCGAACTGACCGTCGCGCTCCGAGAGCGCCTTCTTGAGATCGGTCGCGACCGACTTCAAGTACGCGCGCGCCGAAGGCTGATGGAAGGCCAGGGCCTGGATCTCGGTCCCCGCCCGGATCGCCGCACGCATGCCCATGATCTCCATGGCGCGATGCACCGTACGCTTGTTGAGCTGCTGCAGATCCGACGGGATCCGCGCGATGCGCTCCGCCTTGTCGAGCACGGCCTCGTCGAGATCTTCACGCGGGAACGACCGGTTCGCGAGCCCCATCTGCACCGCCTCGACGCCGCTCACCGAGTCACCGGTGAGCATGAACTCCATGGCATTTCGCATGCCCACCATCCACGCGAAGTACTGGTTGTCGGGGGGGCTCATGAGGCGAACGGGCGGATACCCGATCTGTGCGTCGTCGGCGACATAAGCGAGGTCGCAGGCCGACATCAGCTCCGACCCGCCGGCCAGGCAGTAGCCGTGCACCTGGGCGATCACCGGCTTCGCGAGATCCCAGATCTTGAATGCACCCTCGACCACGTGCCGCGGCCAGAAGCCGTCGCCCATGGCGCTCTCATAGGGCAGGTGCTTCGCAGCATTCTGGGCCAGGTCGTAGCCGGCCGAGAAGCATTCGCCGGCGCCGCGCAGGATGCTCACGCGAACGCTCTGATCGCGATCCGCACTGTGGAGCGCGTCGAGGTACTCACCTCGCAGCGTGTTGTTCAGTGCGTTCCGCTTCTCCGGACGATTCAAGGTGATGCGGCGCACCCCTTCTCGCGGGTCGTCCACCACGACGTGCTCGTACTCGACTTCTGACATGGTCTACCTCGGGATGCTGGTTTCGGGCGAGTATATGTCGCATCCACACCGCTCCCATTCCGGTTTCGGACGTTCCTGTGTCGAGCGGCTCACCGCTACCGCTGCGCACGCCCGATCGTGTAAGATCGCTGCATGCGCTCCGAGCCCCTCCGGACGATCACCGACGACGAGAGCCGCGTGTTCCACCGCGACGGTGCGCTGCTCCTGAAGGCGATCCTCCCCGAAGAATGGGTGCGGGTCCTCGAGGACGGCATCGAAGACGCGATCGCCCACCCTACTCCGCTCTCCTCCGGCGTCGGGACCGACCTCCGGACCGATCAGTTCCCCGCGAGCCACGCGAAGGATCTCGCGCGCGTCGTGAACGAGTCACCCGTGGCGGAGATCGTGGGGCGATGCCTGTCGAGCCCGGTCCGCTTCTACAGTGACCAGATGTTCGCGAAGCCGGCCGGCATCATGCCCGCGACGCCATGGCACCAGGACACCTGCTACTACAACCTCGAGGGCGACGACCTGATCCGCGCCTGGATCTCGCCCGACCCGATCCCGCGAGAAGCGAGCATCGAGGTCGTGCGAGGCTCTCATCGCTGGAACGTGACCTACCGCCCGCTCGCCGGACGCGACCCCGAGCTCGATCCCGAAGCCAGGAAGCAGCAGGACGCGGCGCGGGACGACACGCCGATGATCGGACGCGACGCACACGAGAAGTGGACGTACTGGGACGGCGTCCGCGACATGAGCCTGCCGCTCGTCCCCGACATCGAGGTGAATCGCGACTCGTTCGACGTACTGGGTTGGACGTACGAGCCCGGCGACGTGCTGCTCTTCCACGGACACGTCCTGCACGGCGCCGCGGGCGGGTTCGACCTGCCGAACCCGCGGCGCGCCCACGCATCGCTCTGGGCCGGCGAGAACGTCCGCTATCAGCATCGGGTGGGGCAGGTCGTGCCCGATCCCGAAGCGCTCTACGAGTTCAGCCCGAAGTCGGGGCAGCCCCTCAGCGACTTCCCGAGCGTCTTCCCACTCGCCTGGTCGCCCGACGACACGGCGAGCTAGCCGACACCACCTCGCGTTCAGCCGCTTGCGTCGGCAGCGTCGCGCATGGACACGAAGGTCTCCACGTCCATGATCCCGGCAATCGATCCATCCGGCCCATACATCGCCATCGGGCCCTCGGACGCGAAGAGGTAGATCGTCTCCTCGGGAAACTCGGTGCGCTGATGCACCGCATTGATCGGCTCGCGCGCGAAGCAGCCCGCGGTCGCGACGCCTCCGCGATACTCGATGCGCCCCTGCAGCACGTAGAAGTCCGCGGCCCCGAGGTGCTTGTGCGGGGGCGCATGGGTGCCGGCAGCCTGCTTGAAGAGGACCGTCCAGGCACCGGTCTCTGCGCAGGTCCGGAGGATCTTCCCCCAGGCGCCCTCCCCCATCGGGATCCAGGGCAGCTCCTCTGTGTCGACGACGAGCTCGACGGGGACGAAGGTCATGCGGGGTCTCCTCCTCCTGGCGCGACGACCGGAGCGTACCACCCTCGAGGATTCGCGGGCGAGCCGGCGACGCGCGAGATCGTGTACACGTGTGCCCTGTCATCGCGTCATGGGCTGAGACAGACTCGAAGGCGGGGCTAGGACGGGCGGACGGACGGAGGCACGGACATGACCGCGAATGACCAGGGCCAGGGCCATGGGATGAACCAGGACCGCCTCGCGCGGGTGACCGAGACCATCGCCGCCGACGTCGAGAGGGAGCACTACGACGGCGCAGTCGTGCTGGTGGCTCGACGTGGGCACATCGCCCTCCATGAGGCCGTCGGCTTCGCCGATCGAGCGTCGGCGCGTGCCGCCACCACCGACGACGTCCTCCACTACTTCTCGATCACCAAGACCTTCACCGCAATCGCGGTGCTCCGATGCCTCGACCGGGGCGCGGCGGCACTCACGACGCCGGTCGCGGAGGTGATCCCGGAGTTCGCGGCGAAGGGCAAGCAGCGCGTCACGATCGAGCACCTCTTGACCCATCGCAGCGGGCTACCACCCGACCTCCCCTTCGTCATGCCGCACCAGCTCGGTGACACCACGGCGATCGCACTCGCCACCGCCGATCAGGCGCTGATCTCACGCCCCGGCGAGAGGATCACCTACAGCCCGCTCGGTGGATTCGCGGTGCTCGGCGAAGTCGCCCGTCGGCTCGATCCACACGATCGCCGGCTGCGCGAGATCATGGCCGATGACCTCTTCGGGCCCCTCGGCATGCGAGACACGCATCTCAGCCTGCGCCCCGACCTCGCCGGTCGTCGCTCGCCCGCGGTCGTGCGCGATCCGACGCCGGGCATCATTCCACCGGCGGCCCTCGAGTCGATCAACGTCATGTTGACCGAGGAGTTCGAGATGCCGGGCGCGAGTGCGATCGGCACGGCGCACGATCTCTTCAGGTGGGGCGAGGCGCTCCGCCTCGGTGGCGCGCTCGACGGCGCACACCTGCTCTCGACCACGCTCCTCGACTACACCCTCCGCGATCACACGGGTGCGCAGCCGAACCACATCTACGACTCGATGTGCGAGTCACGCGGATGGGGCCCCTATCCTTCCCACCTCGGGCTCGGCTTCTTCTCGAGAGGCGATTCGACCTTCGTCACGCCCTTCGGCATCACTTCCTCCCCCACCACCTTCGGCGGGCTCGGGGCAGGCTCTGCGGTGTTCTGGGTCGACCCGGTGCGTGAGCTGGTCTTCGTCTTCCTGAGCACCGGCATCCTCGAAGACTCACGCAACTTCGAGCGGCTGCAGTCGCTCTCCGACCTGGCCCTCGCTGCGATCGATTGAGCTGCGCCGTCGCCGCCGACGCACCGTGGAGCCCGGTCGAGGTCCGACCCCGGTCTTGTCCGTGGCCCGGGGAAGTGGCAGGCTGGTGCCATGACAGCCCCCCTCGAAGGAATCAAGGTCGTCGAGATCGCGAGCTTCGTCGCGGCCCCGGCTTGTGGCGCCCTGCTCGCCGATCTCGGCGCCGACGTGATCAAGGTCGAAGTGCCCTGGGGTGAGATCTATCGCCACAGCCAGCCGCGCTTCGCGGGCTTCGAGAGCGACTTCGAGGGCGCGCCGCATTTCCACATGGACAACCGCGGCAAGAAGTCGCTCGCCCTCGACCTCGCCCTGCCGCAGGCGGTCGACGTGCTGGCGAAGCTGATCGACGACGCCGACGTCGTGCTGACGAACATGCTGCCCGAGCGCCAGGCGAAGTACGGCATCGACCCCGACACCCCGCTCGAGAGGCGTCCGCACCTCGTCATCGCCCGCCTCTCCGGCTACGGGCCCGACGGCCCCGAGGCCAACGCGCCGGCCTTCGACTACTCGAGCTACTGGGCGCGCACGGGTCTCATGGATCAGCTGCACGAGCCCGACGCGCCGCCGCCCTTCCAACGCCCCGGCATGGGCGATCACTCCGCGAGCCTCTCGCTCGCGGTCGGAATCCTGTCGGCGCTTCGCGCGCGCGATCGCGAGGGTCCGGGCCAGGGACGAGGTCAGGTGATCGACGTGTCGCTCCAGCACATCGGCTTCTACATCGAGGGCAACGACGCCGCGATCACGCTGGTGACGGGCGAGACGCCGCCGCGGCACGATCGTCGCGAGGCGCGCAATCCGCTCTGGAACCACTACCAGTGCGGCGACGGGCGCTGGCTCTTCCTCGTGATGATCGAGTCGGACCGCTACTGGAAGACGTTCACCCAAGCCATCGGCGAGCCCGGGCTCGCCGACGACGAGCGCTTCGCGAGCGCCGTGCCCCGCTTCCAGAACTCGAAGGCGCTGATCACCCGCCTCGACGAGATCTTCGCGCAGCGGAGCCGGGACGAGTGGACGGAGGCGCTGACCGGCCACCGCCTGATCTGGGCGCCGGTCCTGACCGTCGCCGAGGCGGTCCAGGATCCGCAGGCCGAGGCGTACGGCAGCTTCCCGACCGTCTCGCATCCCGAGTGGGGCGAGTTCAAGACCGTCGCACCGCCGCTGAGAATGAGCGGCCACGACATGCCGGGCACCACGCCGGCGCCGGCGCTCGGCGCCGACACGCTCGAGATCCTCACCGAGGCCGGTGTGGACGACGAGACGATCGCGCTGATCCTGTCTGCGGCGGGCTAGCCGAGGCCCGGGGCCACCCTGGTCCCACACCGCGCCACTCGGCGAGCCGACTATGCCTGGGGAGCGGGGAGCAGATCCGCGATCTTGAAGTCCTTGCTCGTGCGCGACCGCCAGACATAGGACGCGAAATCGAGCGGCTCCCGGTAGCGAAGAAGACGCTGCATCAGCGACCGGCCGCTCAGATTGTTTCGAAGCGGAAGCGCGCCGAGCTCGTAGAAGTCCAGGATCCCGAGGAAGCGGTTCAGGGGGCCGAGATCCATCCCGGCCGGGACGCTGACGCTGAGACGCTTCGACGCCGACCACGTCGAGAACATCCGCAAGGTGCAGCAGTCGTTGAAGACACGAGCCGGCGTTCGCACCTTCAAGACATCGTCGGCGATCGGAGGATCGACGAGCAGCCGGCGCTCTCCGAAGTCGAGGAGGAAGCGGCGCGTGACCTTGCCCTCGACCTCGAACAGGACGCGGAAGTCGAGCATCCGCCTGGCGAGCCAGCGCGGCGGCAGGCTCTGGCAGAGGTCGCCGAAGTACTTCGTAGCGGCATCCACGTCCGCCTCGGCCTCGGCATCCTCGGCGTACGAGCGCTCGATCTTGTCCTTGTACTTCTCCTTCATCCGAGCGATGTGCACGTCCCGTGCGCCGTAGTCGAAGGGCTCGACCTCGAAGCCGCGCTCGTCGCTCCAGCGGCTGCCGGAAGGCATCAGGACGGCACGGGTCTCGACACCGAGGCGCTCGGCCTGCTGATTCGTGTAGTCGTGCACCGTCTGCGGATCCATCGCGAGGGAATTGAACCGCTCGGTCTCGCGATGCAGGAAGCAGTGGTTGCTGGCGAAGGGGATCGCATGACGCGCCTTCAATGCGAAGGCGAAGCGCATGAACTCCTCCGCGTATTCCTGCGGCGCCCGGACCTCACCGAAACGCTCCGGGTATTCGTCTACACAGTAGGGAACCGGCGAGGCGCTCGAGTGACTCCGAAGGACGAAGTCGACCTTGGGGAATCGCTTCGCGATCTGCTTCAGGGAGCGACCGAATACCTTGCAATCGTTGGCGTTCACGATGGTCGTGTGGCCATCGTGGATCACCAGTGTCGAATCGGCCATCAGCCCGGATTGATAGGCCGTGACCTCGAGGCCTCCGCCGAGCTCCTTCGTCTCTCCGTGAGAGAGCTCGACGACGTCATGGAAGCCCAGCCAGTTCAGGTCCTCGACCATGCGCCGCGTCGTAGGGAGCTTGGGCACGAGCATCGTCGTGTCGCGCGAGAAGCGCCGCAGGGAGGGGCCGTGAAAATGGTCCCAGTGTAGATGCGTGATGTAGATGTAGTCCGGCTTCAAGCTGTCGAGCAGCTCGGGCGTCGGCTCCGGAAAGTTCCACCAGCTGCGCCAGTAGCAGGACCCGATGGTCCAGGGGTCGACGACGATCTCGACACCATTGTGTCGAGCAACCATGCATGCGTGGCTGACGGTCTGAAATTCCACGGTAATCCGATCCAAAAGCGGCTTCGAGAACACCCTACACGTGACGATGTCCTTCGTCTATTCGTAATTTTCATGTTCCATCCAGCGAGCGCACGGACCCACCAGGCGTCGCAAGAGGGCGCCTTGTCGTCGAGAGCGCCCCCCCCACCGAGGCGTCCCCTGCGCCGCGCGGAGAACAGCCGAGACGCAGCCTTGGCGCCCGAGCTGCCGGTAGCCGAGGCTGGACGTCGATCGATCGCCTTCGCCCGCCTTCGGGACTCGCGCGGCCCACGACAAGTTACGTGGTCCGTTGGCTGGACCTGGCACGCCTCCTGCTCTCTGGCAGGGGCATGTCGCCTTCGGCCGCCTTCCGCCCACCCTACTGCCCCAACCCAGCCTGCGATTTCCATTCGGATT
>CAYYSY010000306.1:0-14726 GCA_964474355.1 uncultured Spirochaetaceae bacterium
TCTGCGCGCCGGTCGAGGCGCTGAGCGACGCGGTGGAGATGCTCACGGCGTAGTTGCCGGTCCCCCCATTGCCGACGGGGCCGACGGCGGTATCCGAATCGGAGACCTCGAGCAGCGCAGCGGGCGGATTCTCGCGGAAGATCGGCCCCGCCCCGCCTTCGGCGTTCATCGAGAGTAAGCCCGCCACGCTGTAGCTGGCGTGGGCGACTGCCGGCAATTGCAGCGCGGGCACGAGCATCAAGACAGTCAGAAGGAAGATACGGGGGCGTCTCGCAAGATCGGTTCGGGCGCTATGTACCACGTCGACTCCAGTGGGGGCCAGAGAAATCACTCACGGCTTGCTGCATCGGACCCCAGCATCACAGCCCAACCAATCGTGTCGATCGGAACTCCTGTTCGCATATTCGCGTCATGCCCGACTCGAGCTTGTTTTGACTCAAGCTCGGGCCAGGACGAGCCGTGTCAACCACCGCCGCGCGCACGTTTCGACTGCGATCGCATGTGCCATGGCGGAGACGCCAGACACATCGTCAGCGCCCCGAACCTCGTCCCTCAGGGCCCCCACACTCCTCTCCAGCGTTGCCCCGATGCCCGTCCAGCCCGGCCAGCTCCGCCTGGACCATTGCGCGCAAGCTCTCGCCGGTGGAGGGGCCAGCCCAGAAGAACTCCCAGCTCGACAGCAAGCCCGTCGCCAATACAGGGCTGGCCAGCAGCGGCACGATGCCGACGTACAGACGGGTCTCGTACGGGAGGTCGATCTGCTCTTCGGGGGCGTCGCTCGGATGGAAGGAGACGCCCTCCCTCGTATCGATGACCGCCGCCGACAGCGTGACGACGTTCAGCCAGAAGGGGCCCTCCGTCAGCCGAGGGTACTCGCCTCGCACCGCCGTGATCTCGATGTCGATCGGGCATCCCACCTGGCCGGTGTAGTCAACCTCTTCGAAGAGTCCGGTCTTGCGTAAAACCCGTATGAGATGGGCAGACTCCTCGATCTCGTCGTCGAGTCCCCCATCGACGGGGTCTTCGTAACGGAGCTCGGGAGGTCGGACGGCGACGATGCGAATCGGGTCGTCGGCCGTGGTCGCCATCGGCGTGGGCTCATCCGGGATCGGGTCGAGGTGCTGCACCGTGGCACAGCTCGCACCGATGCCGAGCAGGAGCACGATGACGAGCTTGGCTATTCGATCGCGCACTCTTCCCTCCTGCGTTCGATGTCGAAGGTCAGTCGCTCCCAGCGCTCGCCGAGGAAGAGAGAGAACTCTTCGAGCCCGGCTTCGTGATCGATCTTCCGTTCCCAGCCCGGAAGAGGCCAGAGCACCGGGTTGAGCCACCAGATGACCTCGGTTCGCTTCCAGGGAAAGGCGAACAGGTCGTCGGGTCTCTCGACGTCGACGAAGAAGTGCCCGCGGTCGGTGGACCCCCAGATCGGGATGATGCCCAGGTACACGAACAGCCACGCCGAGTCCGCGTCGGGACGGAAAGGCTCGGGATTCTCGACCGCCATGAGGACCAGATCGGGCGGGCACGGGAGCTGCTGCTCGAAGTCCACCAGCTCGAACCGCTTCGACGCACGAAGGGAGCGGATCAGATGGAGGGATCGCTGCACGTCGCCTCTGCTCGTCCACACCTCGGGCTCCGCACCCCTGTAGAGCGGCGCATCGAGGACGATGGCGGGCTCACGGACGGCGACGATCAGGGAGGGACTCGGGTCCGGTGGTCTCGCACCGGAGTCGAGCTCGAGCGAGGTGCCCTGGTGGACGGCGAGGCAGCCGGGCAGGACCAGAAGCACCAGGAGCAGGCTCGTCACGGCTCTTTTCGGCATCGATCATCCTCCGCGAATGAGCAGCCAGATGAAGGCGTAGTAGAGCAACGAGATCATCACCAGGAAGGTCAGCTGGATCCGAAAGCCTGCCTGACTCCGCTTGTCCCAGTTCGCGCCCATCCGAACGAGCACGAGCGAGTCGGACACCGTCAGCACCAACGCAGCTCGGCCGAGGGGCTCGAGCCCGGTCGCGAGGTTCGATACGGCTCCTGCGGCAAGAACGGCCAGTCCCCCCGAGTAGGCGAGCAGCTGCGTGCGAGTCTCCGGGGTCGGGCGGCACGTTCTGATGATGACCACAACGACGATCGCCACTGCGGCGAATCCAGAGAATGCCGCCAGGAGAACACTCTGCAGGCTGTCGACCCGGGCGAGGAGGGCGATGCCGATGAAGAGATTCACGAGCAGAAAGAGGACACCTGCAGCCGTGACGGTCCATGGCGTTCCGGCCCGGGTGCGGTCCTCGCTCTCCCGGAACTCGACCACCTGACTGGCCTCGATCCCGAGCTCGCCCAGCCCCATCGCCAGCAAGATCGTGCCCGAGATCGACGGGAATCCCCCGGTGCTCAGCGTGACGACGACCAGGCCGCCGAAGAGAAGCATCGGCGTCGTGATCTTCTTCATCACGTAGAGCCGTCGGCTCTTCTCGTCGTAGAAGCTCAGCAGCTGCACTGCGAGGTTCGTCGCGGCAATCAGGAGCCACAGTCGATGCAGATGCGACATACCGAAGAAATCCATGATCTCACCCACGCAGCTGCGATGGAGATGCCGTTCGAGCTACTCCACGCTCAACTCGTCGTGAGCGATGAACAGCCAGTCGGTCTGCTCTTCGTCGACGAGATCGTTCATGACCGTCACCGGTACGGTTGCGACGGTCGAGAACGTGGCGCGCAAAGCATCGACGAAGGGCGAGCTCTCCGCGTAGGACCAGACCGCGAGGATCCCGCCCGGCGACAGGTGCTGCTTTGCGCGCATGAGCCCCGGCTCGGTGTAGAACGACTCGTTGGCGGTGCCGAGATGGTCGTCGGGTGAATGGTCGACGTCGATGAGCACGAGATCCCAGCGTTCCTGCGCCGAGCCACGAAGCTGCGCGTAGACATCGCCTTCGCGAACGACGAAGCGCGGGTCTGCCAGCAGCTCCTGGGAGAGCGGGACCAGGCCGTCTCGCAGGAAGCCGACGACCTCGGGAAGGAGCTCGACCACCTCGACGCGTCCGACGCGCTCCGACTGCAACACCGCCTGTGCCGTGTAGCCGAGCCCGAGTCCACCCACGAGCACGGACAGATCGCGCCCGGTGTGGCGCGCGAGCGCCTCTCCGGCCAGCGCGCGTTCGGAGTCGGTGATGTAGCTGCTCATCAGCAGCTCGTGATCGAGCGTGATCTCGGTGATGACCGTGCCCGGTCTCGACAGGAGCTCGCGTCGGCGCAGGCACAGGTCGCCCAACGCGGTCGCCTCGTAGGCGAGGATCTCGAAGTTGGAGGGGCTCATCTTCGCCGATCTGTCATGTCGACGGACTGCACCGCCGACGCGTCTGGGACCCACCGTCGCCGATTGCGCTCACCCCGCGCAAGCCGACCATCAGGGACAGTCGGAGACGCGCCGATCCCCGGCTTCTCTCACCCTCGATCGCAACGACTCGATCTGATCGGATCGGCCGAAAACCTCAATGAAATCAACGCCGCATCGCCTTGCCAGCGCGAGGCCCGCCCTTTCGTTTTCGGGGACCGGCTGCTTTGATTGTGGTCCGGTCGATCGGTGGGCCGGGGACGACTCGGAGGTGATCCACGCATGCGAATCCTGATCACGGGTGCCTTCGGACGTCTCGGTCAGGCCTGTCTTCGCGAGGCCGCGAGGCAAGGCCACGATGTCAGCACCTTCGACGTGCCGGCGAAGCAGAACCGCCGAGTCGCGAGGAAGCTCTTCGAGGGCGAGCTCGCCGGTCGCTCGGACGTGCGCGCCCACTGGGGCGACATCCGAGAGCTCGATGACGTGACGGCGGCCATGGAGTCCGTGGACGCCGTGATCCACTACGCCGCCGTCCTGCCCCCGGTGACCGACGATGCACCCGAGCTGGCCGAAGACATCAACGTCGGGGGCACGCTCAACGTCATCCAGGCAGTGCGAGGCACGGGCCGGGCGATCCCGATCCTCTTTCCATCATCGTTGACCGTCTTCGGCATCAACCCCGACGCGCCGCCGCCCAGGCGCGTCGGTGACCCGACCCGAGCCACCGACAACTACACCGACCACAAGCTCCAGTGCGAGCAGGCGTTGATGGAGAGCGGGCTCCCATTCGTCATCTTTCGCGTCGCGGTCTCGCTGGGCGTGGCGCTGCAGGGAGCCGAGAAGGCGTCGCTGGCCAGCATGTTGTCGGTCAAGGCGGACAACCGGCTCGAGTACATCCACCCCGATGACGTCGCCACCGCCATGATCAACGCAGTGGGGAACGACGAGGCGATGGGGAAGACGCTGCTCCTGGGCGGGGGAGCGAGCTGCCAGGTCACCCAGCTCGACCTGATCAACGCGACGCTCGGTGCGGCAGGGCTCGCGTTCCGCGCCGATGAGCTCGGCTCGAGCGCCTACTACACGGACTGGCTCGATACCGAAGAGAGCCAGCAGCTACTGCAGTACCAGACCGTCAGCTTCGACGACTTCCGCGAGCAGATGCATCAGAAGCTGCGATTCGTTCGCCCACTGGTGAGAACGCTGGCCCCCATCATCAAGCCGTTGCTGAGGCGCTGGCTCGGCTCGTGATGTCTACGAGGCCCGCTGGCGGCCCATCTCGACCCTCGGTCAGGCGAGCTCGGCTTCCCCCTGCTCAGCGATCGTCCAGCTCGACCCAGGGCCTCGCGCTCTCGCCCGTGTAGATCTGGCGCGGACGGCTGATCCGCGTGCCCGGCGTATTGTGCTGCTCGAGCCAGTGGGCGATCCAGCCGGGCAATCGGCCCAGGGCGAACATCACCGTGAACATGTTCGTGGGGATGCCCATCGCGCGGTAGATGACGCCGCTGTAGAAGTCGACGTTCGGGTAGAGCTTGCGCTCGATGAAGTAGGGATCGGCGAGCGCGACCTCCTCGAGCTGCTTCGCGATCTCGAGCAGCGGGTCGTTCACGCCGAGCTGCTCGAGCACGTCGTCAGCCGCCTTCTTCAGGATGCGGGCGCGCGGGTCGAAGTTCTTGTACACGCGATGGCCGAAGCCCATCAGCTTGAAGTCCGAATCCTTCGACTTGGTGAGATCGACGTACTTCTGGAAGTTCGACCCGTCGTCTCGGATGAGCTCGAGCATCTCGATCACGGCCTGGTTCGCGCCGCCGTGCAGGGGGCCCCAGAGCGCGCTGATCCCGGCCGAGATCGATGCGAAGAGGTTCGCGCCGCCGCTGCCCACGGTCCGCACGGTCGTGGTGCTGCAGTTCTGTTCATGGTCGGCGTGGAGGATCAGCAGGCTGTTGAGCGCCTTCTGCACGACCGGGTTCACGTAGTAGGGCTCGCAGGGCACCTCGAACATCATGTGCAGGAAGTTCTGGAGGTAGGAACGATCGTTCCGCGGATAGATCAGCGGCTGCCCGATCGACTTCTTGTAGGCGTAGGCCGCGAGGGTCTTCGCCTTGGCGAGCAGCCGGATGATGTTGAGGTTGATCTCCTCCGGTGTGTCGTCCTCGGGATAGAAGGCCGAGAGCGACGCGACCATCGCCGAGAGGACGACCATGGGATGCGACGAAGACGGAAAGCCTTCGAAGAAGAGCTTCATGTCCTCGTGGACGAGCGTGTGGTAGGTGAGTTGGCGGCGGAACTCCTCGCGCTGGGGTCGGGTCGGCAGCTCACCGTAGATGAGCAGATGCGAGACCTCGGGAAAGCTCGCACTCAGCGCGAGGTCGGTGATGTCATAGCCGCGGTAGCGGAGGATCCCCTTCTCGCCGTTGATGAACGTGATCGCGCTCTCGCACGAACCGGTGTTGGCGAACGACGGATCGAGGGTGATGGCCCCGGTCTCGGGGCGGAGCCTCGAGATGTCGATGCCGACTTCGCCCTCGCTGCCGACCGTGACCGGTAGATCCAGTTCGTTTTCGTCGAGGATGAGCTTTGCGTCGTGTGCCATGCGGCGAAGCATGCCACGGCCCGGGTGGTCCGGCGATAGGGGGACCTCGATCTTCGCGGGCCGGCTTCGAAGACCCACTGACACTGCGCCCGGGTGCCCGCGCTACGCCTCCGGCACCCACACCCCATGGAGCCCGGCCGGGATGTGGTGGTCGAAGTGGGCGCGCGCGATCGGCCCATCCTCGAGCCTCTCCCGTCTACTCCCCGAACCCCGGGTCGCCGCTCGCATCGAAGGGCAGCTCGTCTAGCTGGTCGATGAATTCGAGGACGGGGTAGGGGAGGAGCTTCAACGCCGGCGGCGGCTGTGAGATCGCCCGCGTCTCGGGCCTCGCGTTGGCGATCCCGGTGTAGGCCGGTGCGCGCTCGTGATGCCTGTCGGGATACTTCTGCTTCCACAGCTCGTGCCGGGCGCGCATCCGCTTGAAGGGCTCCTTCATGTGAAAGCCGCCGACCACGATCGGATTGACCTCACGATGGTCGTTGTAGAGGTCATAGACGGCCGTGAGCCCGGCCTTGGCCTGGGATGGGTCGTTCGAGGTCCAGTGGATCTTGTACTGATCCTTCACCGTGGCTGCGAGCTCGGGCCCCTGGTAGATGAAGTTGTAGTCGCGCCGCCCCCTGGTGTCGCCCATGAGGAGTAGTGCCGTCTGGTCGATGCCGTCGATCACGCGGTCGGTTGGGATGTGTTCCGTCGCTCCAGCCAGGCGGGCGAACGTAGTGAAGAGATCGACCTCGTGAATCATGTCTCCGGCCAGCTGGCCGGGCTCGATCGTCCCAGGCCAGAGCGCTGCCGCAGCGACGCGTACGCCGCCCTCGGTGAAGTCTCCCTTGCCGCCCCGAAACATGCCTTCACCGAGCCCAGCACCCGGCGGCGGGTTGTGCGTCATCGGCCCGTTGTCCGACATGGCGACGATGAGGGTGTTCTCGGCGATGCCGAGCTCCGCCAGTGTCTCGCGGAGTGCCGCGATGTCGGGCTCGACGATCCTCTGATACTCCTCGCCCACCATGCCGCGTTGGATCGTGTTCTTGTTCGGCTCCGGGATGAACGACATCCACAGTGGCCACCAGGCCACGTAGAAGGGCTTCTGCGCCTCCGCGCTCTTTCTGATGAAGGCCAACGCGCGCTCGCGCGACTCGACGTCGAAGTCGCGGTAGTCCTTCAGCTCGCGCGAGCCGTCTCGCCATTCGCGCGCTTGCTCGCCCTTATTCGCCTCGAGATAGAAGACGTACGCTTCGTCCTGGATGAACGTCCGGTCGCGCTGGTAGGGGTTGTCGGCGAGCAGATTCTGCCTCATGCCGATGATCGCGTTGGCCCCCTCGCCCATGTCGTTGTAGAGGCTCGTCACCTGGTTGTAGAGAGCCCAGAAGGCCTCGTCGAAGCCCTGGTTGTGGGGGTAGGACGGCTCGGTGTCGCCGAGGTGCAGTTTGCCGAAGAAGCCGGTGGCGTAGCCGGACTTGGAGAGCACCTCGGCGAGGGTGACGTTCTCCGCGGCGAGCCCCGCGTACTCGATCGGAAAGCCGATCTCCCAGGTGCCCGTTCGAATCGCGAGCTGACCCGTCATGGCGGCCGCGCGGCTCGGCGTGCAGCCCGGCTCGGTCAGCATGCGAGAGAACATCATCCCCTCCTCAGCGAGCTTGTTGAGATGCGGTGTCTCGTAGCCGCGGATCTGCTGATAGACCGGATCGCCGAAGGACATCACGGGCTGGTCGTCCCACATGTAGTGGATGATGTTCGGCGGCGCGCCGTAGCGCTCGCGCAGCTCGGCGAGCTTCTGGTCGAGCTTCCCGTCCTCGACGGCCCACACCTCACCGTTCTGGGCTTCGAGGATGTAGTACTCGGCATCGTGCACGACCTCACCCGCCTGCGTCGGTGCGCTGCAGCCCCAGCTGAGCGTGAGGGCCACCAGGCAGAGAAGTGCTCGCTGACTCATGTCGGATCTCCGTGATCGAAGGCGCTGTTTCCCGGGGGCCGCGATTCGTGCGCCCCTCCGGCACTCACCCCATCCTCGCCTGCGGCGGGCGCGTCCGACCCGCCCTGGCGCACGAGAATTCGAGTTGCGTGGGAGCCAGAACATCTCCAAGATCGGCGTCACATGACATCAGAAACTCGCCAGGCCGATCGCGCGGACGCAGTCCACGGCGATCCCGCCTCCCCGGGCGTCCTCCAGGCGACGGTCGGCGACATCGAAGAGTTCAACGAGCTCGTTCGAGGCTGGAATCTCGACTTCCGGCAACTCGACCGGGGCACCTTGAGCGCAGATCTGGCGCAGCGCGCGGGCCGATCGAGCAACGTCACGCGCGTCGGCTTCGACCAGGCGGTGGCACAGGCGGGCGGCCCGCCGGCCGGGATGCGCACGTTCGGAATTCGGCGCGATCGCAGGCCATCGATGCAATGGTGCAGGCAGGCGGTCGAGCCTGATGCTCTTCTCTGCTTTCACCCGAGTGACGAGTTCCAGTGTCTCTCGCCGCGCGGGTTCTCCGTGTTCTCGCTCTCCATCGAGGAAACTCTCCTCGCTTCGACGGCAGAGCGGCTGGGTCATCCCGGGCTCTTCGACGAGATGCAGGGGGAGCTGGCGGTCGATGCATCGGCGACGGCCGAGCTGCGCGAGCTGCGCCGCCTGCTGCCGCGGATGTTCGAGGCCCCCGAGCTCGGGGCGACTCGGGCTCCGGAGGCAGAGATTGCGGTGCTCGAGCGTGCAATCGTGGAGGAGCTCGTCGTCCTGGTGGCCGGGGCGCGCTGCGATGCGGAGCCGATGCCACTGACCGATCGCGCTCGTGCCGTGGGGTCGGCCGTGTCGTACATCTTCGACCACGCACAGGAAGCCCTTCAGGTTGCGGACGTCTGCGAGGCCACCGGCGTGAGCTGGCGCACCCTCGATCGGGCCTTCCAGGAGCAGCTCGGCACGGGCCCGAAGCGATGCATCAGCGGTGTGCGCCTCCGCGGCGTGCGCCGCGCACTTCGGGCAGCCGAGCCCGAGGCCCGCGTGACCGACATCGCGAACGAGTGGGGCTACTGGCACATGGGCGACTTCGCGATGAACTATCGGCGCGAGTTCGGCGAGCTGCCCTCTGAGGCGCTCTACGCGGGCAGCTCGACGCCGGCGAAGGGGCGATGCAGCGGCACGGTGGACGCCCGTACTCTGTGACCCGGTTCGGGTCCGCGGTGGGTCGCGGCTCGACGCGCCCCGCCGCACATGGTTACGCCTCTGGCACCCACACCCCATGAAAGCCGGCCGGGATGTGGTGGTCGAAGTGGGCGCGCGCGATCGGCCCATCCTCGAGCCGGCGCGCATCGAGGATCGCCAGGTGCGTCGTGTGCGTCTTCGAGGCGTAGACGAGCTGCAGCACCCACCCTTCGTCTTCGGCCGCATCGGGTGACTCGGGCACGAAGACGGGCTCACCGCTCCACTCGTCGTCGGGATACCACCAGACGTGCTCCTTGCCCCGCTCGAGGTCGATGCGCGCGGTGCCGAAGCGTGTCTCGTCGACGGTGACGCCGTAGACCTGCGTGTGACGCGCTCCCCGTACGCCGGGGGCCGTGCCGCCGAACTCCATGCGGGTGTCGGCGAGGGGCTGCTTGTCGAGGCGGTCGGCGCCGTGCGGGATGCTCATGCGGATCAGCTCGCCGCACTCGGGCGGTCGATCGATCTCGGCCACGTTGCGTTGCAGCGCGCCCGCATCGGGGTAGGTCATCACGTCGACGTGGATCGCCTCTTCGTCTTCGAAGCCCGCAGCGAGGTGGATCTGGAAGAACGCATCGACGTTGAATCGCCGGGTCTTCTCAGGCTCGTCGATCGGCACGACGATCACCTCGGTCCCCGCCTCGGGGTGCCACTCGAAGATGTCATCGAGCCCGCCGAGCCCGAGGATCGCCTTGTGGAGCACCAGCCGGTACGGTGAGACGAGCAGCACCAGGTGGTTCTTCGTCGCCATGAAGTCGTGGAGCATGACCGGGTGGGACAGCGGCATCGAAGTGATCTCGCGCGCGGCACCCTCCCAGGGAAGCTCGTAGAGCGAGAGCGTGGTCTTGCGTCCGAAGGTCATGCCGAAGTTGTAGGTCGCGCGGCGGAGGGCGACGTCGTGGGGATGGGCCGAGAAGGTGCCGCGCACGACGCCACCGAGTGTACTCTCGCCGATGGTCTCGAGCTCGGTGTCGAACGCGGTGGGCCTCGCGTTCTCCATCAATGCGTAGAGCGCGTCGTGCCAGTACATGATGTTCGTGTTGCCGGTGTTCTTGCCGCGACCCGTCAGCATGTTGAGGATCTGCCGCGGCTTCGAGACGGCCGACTGATAGAGCGCTCGCCCCGCTCGCTCCTCCTCGAGATAGCCTGCGCTGCGAAGGATCTTGACCGCGCCCTCGACGCGCCCGTCGGCGAACCGGTTCGCGCTCAGCGCTCCGTCGCCTTCGAAGACGTGGCCATAGGGTGAGCCGAAGCGCTGGGTCAGGCCGGGCCCCGTGCGAAAGAGCGTGCCCCGGAGCGAGGCAGGCACCTCGCCTTCGATGCGCAGCTCCTCATAGCCGTGCTCGCGAGGCAGATCGCTCCACCACGGTGAGGTGCGTGCGCCCATGCGGGCGGGATGGATCGAGCGGCTCGGGGCCATGCGGCGCCTCCTCGTTCTTCGTCGGGATCGATCGATTCTAGGGCGCACGGCCCAGCGCGCTCCATGTCGGATCCCCCGAGAACCTTGGCCCCGCCTGCGCCCCTCGCTGCAGCCATTCCCCCGCCGGCATGCGATCCTCGCCGAGTGCTCTCGTACGACGCCTTCGACGCCTTCTGCGCCTCCCTCCCCGCCACGACCCATGTCGTGCAATGGGGCGGCTCCGACGTATGGAAGGTGGGCGGCAAGGTCTTCGCGATCGGGGGCTGGGCCGACTCCGAGCCGGCCTTCACGTTCAAGGTGAGCGACGACGACTTCGACATGCTGACCGCGCTGCCCGGGGTTCGGCCCGCGCCGTACCTCGCGTCGCGCGGGATGACCTGGGTGCAGCACTACGCCGCGCCCGGCATCGACGCGCCCGTGCTGAAGGATCTCCTCCGAGAGTCGCACCGCATCGTCTCGCTCGGGCTCACGAAGAAGCTGCAGCGCGAGCTCGGGCTGAATCAGTCGTTGTAGCGATGCATCACCGGCCGCCCGTCGAGGAAGGGGCCGATCTTCGCCATCTCGCCCATCGCCGGTGATTTGCCGTGCGCGTCGAGCTCCTCCTTCGTGGCCCACGACTCGACGAGCACGTAGCGGGTGTCGGAGTCGACGCTCTTGAACAGGTCATACATCTCGCAGCCGGCGTCCTCGGCCTTGACCCGTGCGGTGGCCGCGCCGGCGGCGGCCTCGAAGTCGGCCGCGCTGCCTGCCTTGATGTCGAAGTGCACGGTGAGTCGGTAGGACATCTCTCTTCTCCTTGTCTGGATTCGTCAGTCTCTGCGATCGCCTCGCAGCGGCGCGAGGCGAGGGTGGGGACGCAAGGCTAGCCTCCAGCGGTCATGACGATCAGGCCTCCGCGATCATCCGATCCGCCCGAGCCGGCCACAGCAGGGGCTGCCGAGGAGGCGGGCGCTGCGCGCCGGCGGTCCCACCGTGAGAAGAAGGAAGAGCGCGAGGCGCTCGAGGTGTTGACCCAGCGCCTGGTCTCGCTGCGTCCCCACGAGCTCGACCGCGCCGACCTCGAGCCCGATCTGCGCAGCGCGATCGACGAGCTGGGGCGCCTCAGCGGATCGGCGCGGGGTCGGCAGGCGAAGTTCGTACACGGGCTCCTGCGCCGGTCCGACCTCGACGATCTCGATCGACGGCTGGGACGCATCGGCCGCTCGAGCTACGCGCCGACGCCGGCGACCGAGAAGACGCCGCTCGAGGTCTGGCTCGAGCGGCTGCTCACGGAGGGCGACGCCGCAGTGAACGAGCTCGTCGACGCGCATCCAGGCGCTGATCGCCAGCAGCTGCGACAGCTGATCCGCACCTCGCGCAAGACGCCGCCGACGACCGCTTCGAGGCGGGCGCTTCGCTCACTCGAGGCCGCGCTCGCCGAGCTGCTCGGGTCCCACAACTAGCCGCTTGGTCACCGCCGCCGCGCCCGATTGGTCTAGAGTCCGTCCTCGCGTTGCACTTCCGTCGACGTCCCGGAGCTCCTCATGGCGAAGCCCTATCCCGATCATCCCTTTCTCACGGGCAACTACGCACCGGTGCGCGCCGAGGGCGACGCGCCCGATCTGGTGATCGAAGGCGAGCTGCCCGACGGGCTCGAGGGCACGCTCTATCGCAACGGGCCGAACCCGCTCTACGCGCCGCGTGGCGCCTACCACTACTTCACCGGCGACGGCATGGTGCACGCGTTCACGATTCGCGACGGGCGCGTGTCGTACCGCAACCGCTGGGTGCGGACGCCGAAGTGGGAGGCCGACGCGGCTGCGGGCGAGGCGCTCTTCGGCGCCTTCGGCAACCCCTTCGAGACCGACGAGCGCGCGAAGGGCGTGCCACACAACGTCGCCAATACGCACATCGTCTCGCACGCCGGTCGGCTGCTCGCGCTCGAAGAGCAGAGCCCGCCCTTCGAGCTCGAGGCGGAGACACTGCGCTCGATCGGCTCCTGGGACTTCGACGGCAAGCTGCCCGGTCACATGACGGCGCACCCCAAGCTCGATCCGAAGACCGGCGAGCTGCACTTCTTTGCCTATGGCGTCGGCGGCTTCGGTGCGGCGGGCCTCGGCTACTACGTGGCGGACGCAGAGGGCAGGCTCACGCGGGTCGACCGCTTCGAGGCGCCGTACAGCGCCATGGTGCACGACTTCGCGATCACCGAGCACTACGCGCTCTTCCCGATCTTCGCCGCGACGATCGACTTGAAGCGGGCGATGAAGGGCGGCCCCTTCATCGGCTTCGACCGCGAGCTGCCGAGCCACATCGGCATCCTGCGCCGCGATGGCCCGGTCGAGGACATCCGCTGGGTCTCGGGCGACCCCTCGTACGTGTTCCACCCCATGAACGCGTTCGAGGATGGCGACGCGATCGTGCTCGACATGCTGAACTACGCCGCCGCGCCGGGCTTCCCGGGCGCCGATGGCAGCCGGCCGAAGCGCTCCGACGCCGAGGCCTTCCTCGAGCGCTGGACCATCGACTCGGCCGAGAAGAGCGACGGCTGGCGGGCCGAGCGACTCGACGACGCCCCCGCCGAGTTCCCGCGCATCGACGACCGCGTGAACGGCCTGCCGTACCGCCACGGGTACGCGGCGGCGTCGATTCACGGCACGGCGACGCGCACCATCTACGACACGCTCGTGCACTACGACCTGGTCGAGGGGCGGCGCACGGCGTGGTCGTTGCCGCAGGGCGACTTCGCGTCGGAGCCCGTCTTCGTGCCGCGAGGCGACGATGCCGCCGAGGGCGATGGGTGGGTGCTGAGCGTCGTCTACCGCGGTGCGTCGAACACGAGCGAGCTCGCGGTCCTCGACGCACAGCACGTCGACGCGGGGCCGGTTGCGGTGGCCAGGCTCGACACGCGCGTGCCGAACGGCTTCCACGGCTCCTGGGTGCCGGCGGCGGGCTGATCGGTACCTGGCCCCGCCTCCGCCCTCGAAGGGAACGACCCCTGCAGCCATGAAGCTTCCCAAGCGAATCGAGCTCGACGAGCGGGCGGAGCGCGTGGTGGCCGCGCTCGGCCGGACGCAGCCGATCTGGAGCGGCGGCGATCTCCTCGTGCCGGTCGTCGGTTTCAGCGAGCCGCTCCGCCGTGCACTGAAGAGCGCGCACGCAGGCGGGCGCGTCACCCGGGGCCTCGAGGGGGTCGAGAGGAAGCTCGAGGCCGAGCTGCAGGGGATGGAGAGCGCGGATCGCCGGAGCGGTGCGACGCGCGGCCAACGCGTCTCGCGTCTGCTGCTGGTCGCGAGCGATGGCGCGGAGCGCATGTACCGGCGCGTGGAGACGCTCTCGCGCAGGCACCCTGGGCGCGTGCTCGTGCTGCAGCTCGAGTGCGGCGGTGACGAGCTCGGCGAGCTTCTGTTCGGACCCGGCAGCACCGCGAAGCTGCTGATGATCGACCACAAGGACGCGGTCGCCGACGCGCTGCTCGCGCTGGCCGAGTCGCCGGGGCCCGGCTAGCGCCGCGTCACGCGTGGGCCGGCCGGGCGCGGAACCAGTGCTGCGTGCGCAGGCTGAAACGGACCAGGGCGAGCATCAGCGGCACCTCGATCAGCACGCCCACGACCGTGGCCAGGGCGGCGCCCGATGACAGACCGAAGAGCATGACCGCCGTCGCGATGGCGACCTCGAAGTGGTTGCTCGCGCCGATCAGCGCGGTCGGGGCCGCATCGCTGTAGTCGAGCTTGAACGCCCAGGCGAGCGCGTACGCCAGTGCGAAGATCAGCAGCGTCTGCACCGCGAGCGGGATCGCGATCCAGAGGATCGTGAGCGGGTTGTCGACGATGACGTCGCCCTTGAACGAGAAGAGGAGGACGAGCGTCAGCAGTAGCGCGCCGATCGTGATCGGCGTGAGGACGTGCAGGAACTCCTCCTCGAACCACTGCTGTCCCTTGGCGGCGATGATCCAGCGCCGCGACGCGAAGCCGGCGACCAGGGGCAGGGCGACGTAGACGCCGATCGAGAGCAGCAGCGCCTGCCACGGCACCGGCAGCCGTCCGACACCAAGCAGATAGCCGCCGAGCACGCCGTAGAGCACGAGCATCGTCAGCGAGTTGAGGGCGACCATCACTAGGGTGTGGGCGTCGTTGCCCCGCGCGAGGTAGCCCCACACGAGCACCATCGCGGTGCAGGGCGCGACGCCCAGCAGGATGCAGCCCGCCAGATAGCTCCTCCAGAGGGGGAT
>CAYYSY010000307.1:0-2731 GCA_964474355.1 uncultured Spirochaetaceae bacterium
TGGTCGAGGGCCTTCAAGAGGAGCGGCACCGCCGCGCCCATCAGGCCCGCGATCGCCATGGTGAGCACCATGGCGAGGAAGAGCACGAATCCGAGGAGCGGGTTCCCCTGCCACAGATAGGCGATGACCGCGGCGAGGACGCCCGTGGCGGCGCCGATCGCGAGCCCCACGGCGAGTTCCTTGAGCGCGGCCCGGATGCCGCTCGAGAACTCGATCTCGCCGAGTGCGATCGACCGCGTGATGACCGTGAGCGTCTGGATCCCGCCGTTGCCGCCCATGCCGCCGACGATCGGGAGGAACGCGGCCAGTACGACGAATCGCTCGATCGTGTGCTGGAACTGATAGACGATGAGGCCGGCCGTGAACGTGGTGATCAGATTCAGCGCCATCCACGGCATGCGCTTGCGAATCGAGAGCCGCGCCGAGCTGAAGACGCGATCTTCCTCCGAGAGGCCGGCGAGGTGGTACATGTCCTCGGTGGCCTCTTCGGTGATGACGTCGATCACGTCGTCGACGGTGATGACGCCGAGCATCGTGCCGTCGATGTCGGTCACCGGAATCGCGAGCAGGTCGTAGCGCGCGACGAGATGCGCGACCTCCTCCTGGTCGGAATCGGGGGGGGTGCTGATGGGATGCGCGATCATGAGCTCGCTGCAGGGCGTGTCGGGCGGCGCCGCCACGAGCCTTCTGATCGGGACCACGCCGAGCAGGTGCCGCAGCTCGTCGATGACGTAGAGATAGAGGATCTGATCGCTCGAATCGCCGGCGGCGCGGATCGAGTCGATGGCCTCCTGCGCGGTCATCTTCTCGTCGAGCGCGATGAAGTTGGTGGTCATCACCCGACCCGCGCTGTCGGGCGGATAGAGCTCGGCGTGGCGCAGGTCGGCGCGCTTGGATGCGGGCAGGAGCTGTCGGACCGCCTCGCTCCGATCTTCGGGGATGGCCTCGACGAGCTCGAGCATGTCGTCGACTTCCATGCGCGAGAGCACCTCGGCCAGGCGCTGGTCGGAGAGCGCATCGAAGATCTGCGGCATGAGCTCCGGCGGGAGCTCGCGCAGCATCGTGGCCGCGCGTCGCTGCTTGAAGAGCAGATCGACGACGAGCCGGATCTCGCTCGGAGTCAGGTTGGCGAGCAGGGGACCGAGATCGGCCGGGTGCACGCGCTCGAGCAGACGCTCCGCGCGCACGAGGACGCCGCTGGCGAGCAGTCGCCGCAGGACCCGTGCTGTCGGGATCGTCGTGGACATGGCGCGCTCCGCGTGCGGTGTGCGTCGAGCAAGAAGCTGAGCTGGGGGTTCCGCAACACGCCCGAGCCGTCTCGGGCTCGTCCGGGCGCCCCCTTCGGTACATCAGTTGGCCACGTTCGACTACCCCGGGCCGATTGGGTGGTGCGCGAGAGGTCGTCGTGACGCCGTGTACGCCGCTACAGGGCGGTCACGCGCGCTGGCGCCCGCCAGACCGAGACTGAGGGGGGCCACCTACTAGCGTGCCGAAATTCATGAGAACGCGTCAAAGAAATGTGAAGGCTGAGGGGGCTTCCCCTGTTGCAACTCGTTGACCGACAGGAGATGATAGTCCAAACCCCGAGGGGCTCCGATGTGTTCCGTTCGATCGGGCGGGGGCGCTCGGGTCGTGATCGACCGCATGTCGTTCTCGGAACGAATCACAAAGGGGCCGGCCGATCGATGCCTCGCGACGAGCGAGCTCGATGAACGCATGTCGATGTGTTTCGAAGTCGGCCACATGGGCAGAAGCGGAGACAGTGGTCATGAAGCAGCTCGTCGAGGACATCGTGAAGGCGCTGGTGGACCAACCCGGTGAAGTCCAGATCAAGGAAGTCATTGGTGAGCACGCCCATGTGCTCGAGCTCCGGGTCGCCAAGGAAGATCTCGGCAAGGTGATCGGAAGGGGAGGCGCGCATGCGTCGGCCATCCGCACCTTGATGGCGGCGGCGAGCGGCAAGGAAAAGAAGCGCTACATCCTCGAGATCATCGAGCACTGAGCGCGGCGCCCCGGGCGCCATGTCGTCCTGAAACGCGCGATTCGACTTCGCGCGCGGACACCCCTCCATCCGGTATCCTCGGCCGATTCTCGCGCGGCCCCTGCGGCTCGCCCCCGCCCGCTGATCCGGAGTCGACGTGCCCTTCTCCCCCCTCGAAGTCGAAGCCCCCTTCACCCTGGGCGCGCAGCTCGATGCGCGCGCCGCCCACCCCGACCTCGCCGATCGGCCCTTCGCCGTCCACGACGACCGCGTGTGGACCTGGTCCGACTTCCGCGCCGAGTCGGTCCGCATGGCGGACTTTCTGCTCACGCGTCTCGGCCATCCTGGCGCCGCCGCGCCCGGCCACGTGGCGATGCTGCTCGAGAACCACCTCGAGCTGCTCGGGCTCTACGGCGGCTGCGGCTACGCGGGCATGACCCTCTTCGGCATCAATACGGGCCTCGTCGGCGAGACGCTCGCCGGCGTGATCAACCAGTCGCGCTCGCGGCTGCTCGTGGTGGACGAGAAGCTGCTCGATCGCGTGCAGCCCGTGCTGGGCTCGCTCGAACACATCGGCGAGAGTGACCTCCTCGTGGTGCCGACCGGGGGCGGCGACTCGATCGCATTGGGCGAGCGGCTCGACCACGCGCTCGAGCGCGCGTGCGGCGCCGCCAGCGCCGATCGACCTGCGCCCAAGGTCGACGTCGAGCCAGACACGAACCTCATGGTGATCTACACCTCGGGGACGAC
>CAYYSY010000308.1:0-3326 GCA_964474355.1 uncultured Spirochaetaceae bacterium
CGGTTCGCCCGAGGGCGGCTCGACGATCACGACCGGGGGATCCCCGAGGCCGTGCTGGTCCTTGCAGAACGCGCGATAGATCTCGAGCATGAAGGGCGCGTCGACCACGAGCTCGACCCGGCCGTTCTCCCCGAGATTGAGATTCGCCCCGTAGACGGTGAACCACACGTCGGTCGGCTCGGTGTTCGTGTCGGGCACCATCAAGGTATGGACCGAGCCGGCCGGCTCGTACAAGTACGACCCGGCGGTGTTCACCGACTCGGGGCTCTCGATGTAGTGCCACGAGCCCGAGAGTGTGAACGCATGGACATGGCCGGTGTGCTTGTGCGTCTGCACCATCGTCCCCGGGTCGAATCGGTTGCGCACGATCCAGATGCCCTGGGCGAGATCGACCTGCAAGAGCTGCAGGTCGTTGCCCTCCCCGGCCTGGACGAAGGGCAGATCCTTCTCATCGCGATGCACGGTCGGCGGACCCAGAAGCTGATTCATGTCTCGATCTCCGTGTGGAAGAGGCAGGCCCCCGCGGTCGACGTGAAGCGCTAGAACCCGGTCAGCCGCGCGAAGCGGTCGCGATGATAGGCGCCGTCGCCCAGGGTGAGCTCGGCCGCCTTGGCGCGTTTGAGGAAGAGCCCGATCTCCTCCTCGTCGGTCATGCCGATGCCGCCGTGCATCTGCAGGCCCTCGCACGTCACCAGGCTGGCGGTATCGCTGCAGCGCGCCTTCGCCGCGCTGACGACGCGCGAGGCGTAGGGGCGATCGTCGTCGAGGGCACGCAGCGCATCGAGGGTCACGGCCTGCGACAGCTCGACCTCGCAGAACATGTGCGCCGCCCGGTGCTTGAGCGCCTGGAACGTTCCGATGCGCGTGCCGAACTGCTCGCGTGTCTTCAGGTACTCGATCGTGCGCTCGAACACCTCGGTGACGAGCCCGACCATCTCGGCCGAGAGCGCCGCCGCACCGCGGTCGAACAGCGCGTCGAGCACCGAGCCTCCCCCATCGACCTCGCCGAGCACGGCGTCGCCGCCCACCTCGACCCCATCGAGACTCACGTTCGCTGCGTTGCGGCTGTCGACCAAGATCGTGCGCTCCACCGAGCAGCCCCTCGCATTCGGATCGACGAGGAAGAGCGTGATGCCCGCCTGGTCGCCGGCGCTGCCGCTGGTGCGCGCCGCCACCACGAGGTGATCGGCCACGTGCCCGTCGAGCACGAATCGCTTGCGCCCGTTCAGCGTGAACCCCTTGCCGCCCTTCTCCGCCGTGGTCTCGATCGCGAAGGGCGCGAAGCGGCTCGTCTCCTGGTGCGCGAGCGCGAGCAGGGTCTCGCCGTTGCAGACACCGGGCAGGATCGCCGACTGCTGCTCGGCGCTGCCCGCGAGCGCCACGGCGCCGCCGCCGAGCACCACGGTCGACAGGAAGGGATAGGGCGCGAGGGTGCGGCCCGCCTCCTCCATCACGACGCCCAGGTCGGCGAGGCCGAGCCCTGCGCCACCGAGCTCCTCGGCGAAGGGGATGCCCGCCCAGCCGAGGCCAGCCATCTCCTGCCAGGTCGACCGCGAGAAGCCGGTGGGGTCGGCGGCGTCGCGCATGGCGCGCAGATGGGGGACGGGGGCGAACTCCTTCATGAACTCCGCCGCGCCGTGCTTGATCAGCTCCTGCTCTTCGGTCAGTACGAGACTCATCGGATCCTTCTCTCTCGTTCTCTCATGTCATTTCTCTGAACGTCGTTCGTCGAATGGGCCGGCGCGGATCGCGTCAGTCGGGCAGCCCGAGCACGCGCTTCGCGATCACGTTGAGCTGCACCTCCGAGGTGCCGCCCTCGATCGAGTTGCCCTTCGAGCGCAGCCAGCCGCGGGTCTCGACGATGTCAGCGGGCGTGAAGCCCTCGCCTTCCCAGCCGAGGCCATCGATGCCGCGCGCCGACATGCTGATCTCGTTGCGTCGCTTGTTCATCTCGCTCGCGTAGAGCTTGAACATCGAGGTGGCCGGCCCGGGGCCCTGGCCCGCCTTGGCCTGCTGGCCACTGCGCTGCAGCGAGAGGCCGAAGCAGAGCGAGTCGAGCTCCCACTGGGCGATGCGATCGCGCAGGGTCGCGTCGCCCAGGCATCCGTCGCCGTCTTCACCGAGATGCTTGCGCAGCGCCTCGGCGAGGAAGCTCTTCCGCGCGGGCGGCGGCGCCTTCTTCTTCTTGCGTGGCCCGGCAGGCACGCCGCCCGTGCCCATCCCGCCCGAGAGCATCGAACGCTCGTGCTGCAGCAGGCGCTTCGCGATGGTCCAGCCTCCGTTCAGCTGGCCGACGAGGTTGCGCTTCTCGGCGCGGACGTCCTCGAAGAAGACCTGACAGAACTCGCTCGCGCCGCTGATCAGCTGGATCGGCGAGATCGTGACGCCGGGCTGGCGCAGGTCGAAGAGGATGAAGCTGATGCCGTCGTGCTTCGGCACGTCCGGGTCCGTGCGCGTCAGGCAGAAGATCCAGTCGGCGACGTGCGCCTGGGTCGTCCAGATCTTCGATCCGTTGATCACGTAGTGGTCGCCCGAGTCGACGGCGCGGGTCTGCAGGCTCGCGAGGTCGGACCCGGCGCCGGGCTCGCTGTACCCCTGGCACCACTGGATCTCGCAGCTCGCGATCTTCGAGAGGTGCTCCTTCTTCTGCTCCTCGTTGCCGTACTCGAGCAGCACCGGCCCCAGCATCGTGGTGCCGAAGAAGCTCGGGATGGGCGACCAGGTCGTGAACTTCGCCTTCACCTGCTGGAGGACGCGATCCTCCTGCTTCGAGAGGCCGCCACCGCCGTACTCGCGAGGCCAGGTCGGCGTCGTGAAGCCGCGGTCGATGTAGGCCTGCTTCCAGGCGTCACGATCGGCTTCGGTCGACTCGTTGCCCGGGCGCAGCGACTCGGGACAGTTGGCTTCGAACCAGCTCTCGAGCTCGGTGCGAAACGCCTCCAGGTTCTCTTCGGACACGGGGAGCTTCCTCTCTCTTGCTGGGGCCTCGACAGGACGGCCGGGCGGGACCGGACATGGTCCGTTCGGCGCCCGCGGACGTCAAGAGAGCGGGTCGGACACCGAATCGAGTGGATCTGGACGACGGACGGCGGGCCTCATCGGGCGTCGAAACGAGACGGGGCCGCGTCGAACGCGTCGACGCGGCCCCGGAATGCGCTCGCCCTAGAATCGATCAGTCGAAGGTGATGACCTGCCGAGCGACCTGCCCCTTCTTCATCTGATCGAAGGCATCGTTGATGTCGTCGAGCTGGATACGGGCCGAGATCATCTCGTCGAGATAGAGGCGGCCGTCGAGGTAGAAGTCGATGTACTTCGGCATGTCGAAG
>CAYYSY010000309.1:0-23608 GCA_964474355.1 uncultured Spirochaetaceae bacterium
CGCGACGTCAGCGCGGCAGCCGTCTCGCGCACCCTGCGGCAGCTCCTCGACCTGCGCCTCGTCGTCGTGCAGATCTCTCCCCGGGACGCGCGCCAGCGCCTCTATCGCGTGACCGAGAAGGGCCGGAAGGCCCTCGACGAGGTCCACGCGGAGCGCGAGCGCGCGATCGGCGCCGTCTGGGAGTCACTCTCGGACGCCGATCTCACGCGCTTCGGGAACCTCGCTCGCACGCTCACGGAGCGTCTCCGCGACTACGAGGCACAGCGCGGCTGAGCCCGTACGGGGCCGCCCCGAGGCCGTCTCGGGCCCCGGGCTGAAAAGTGGAACGTGTTTCATTCCAGAGTGAAACGTGTTTCAATATGGCCGTGGAGCCGCAGTCCGGGACGGAGATGGAAGAGCGCTCGCGGCGGATCGTCGAGACCGCCGTCGAGCTCGCCGAAGAGGGCGGGTTCGAGGCGGTGCGGCTGCGCGACGTCGCCTCGCACGCGGGTGTGGCGCTCGGCACCCTCTACCGCCGGTTCCGGAGCAAGGAAGATCTGCTCGTCGCGGCCCTCGAGCTCGAGACCCAGGACCTCGAGCGCCGGATGCGCCAGAAGCCGGCCAAGGGCGACACCGAGCTCGATCGCGTGGGTGCCTTCTTCAGCGCGGCCACGAAGGGGCTGCTGCGGCGTCCGAATCTGGCGCGGGCGCTGCTGCGGGCCATCGCCAGTGGCGATCCCGAGCTCGCCAGGAGGGTCGGCCAGTTCCACACGAACATGGAGATCCTGATCGTCGCGGCTCTGCGCGGTGATGCGGCCGGGATCGCGGAGGGCGGCGCGGCGCCGCCGACCGAGACCGAGATGAAGATCGCCGACACCCTGGAGCAGGTGTGGTTCGCGCTGCTCGTCGGGTGGTCGGGGGGCCAGCACAGCCAGGCGGCCCTGGTGGACAAGATGTGTGTGTCGACGGAGCTGGTGCTCCGGGGCGCCCGGTAACCGAACTGAGAGGAAACGAGCAATGAGAGAAGCGGTCATCGTCGAAGCCCTGCGCACCCCGATCGCTCGGGGCAAGATGGGCAAGGGCGACCTTTCGGGCTTCCATGCAGCGCAGCTGCTGCAGCGCGCGCAGTGGGGCGTGCTCGAGAAGGCGGGCGTCGACGCGAGCGAGCTCGAGCAGATCGTCGGCGGCTGCGTGACGCAGGCCGGCGAGCAGTCGGGCAACATCGCCCGCAACGCCTGGCTCAACAAGGGCGACACGTGGCGCGTCGGCGCGACGAGCATCGACACGCAATGCGGCTCGGGCCAGCAGGCCAACCACTTCGTTTCGGCGATGGTGAAGGCCGGCAGCATCGACTGCGGCATCGCCTGTGGCGTCGAGCAGATGAGTCACGTCGGGCTCGGTGCGAACGTGATGAACGGGCCGGGCTTCTTCCAGCCCGCCGACTGGCCCTGGGACTCGACGCCGGATCAGTTCAGCGCGGTCGAGCGCATCATCCAGAAGCGGGGGCTGAAGCGCGACGACGTCGACGCGTTCGCGCTGCAGAGCCAGCGCCGCGCGAAGATCGCGCGCGACGAGGGCCGCTTCGAGCGCGAGATCATGCCGATCGAGGCCCCGGTGCTCGGCGACGACGGCCAGCCGACGGGCGAGACGAAGCTCGTGACCCGGGACCAGGGCATCCGCGACACGACGGCCGAGGCGCTCGCGGGCCTGAACCCGGTGATCGAGGGCGGCGTGCACACGCCGGGCAACGCGTCGCAGATCTCGGATGGGGCCGCCGCCGTGCTCTGGATGTCGCAGGAGAAGGCCGAGTCGCTGGGGCTCAGGCCCCGGGCGCGCATCCTCTTCGACGTGCTCGCCGGCACCGACCCCTACTTCCTGCTCGACGGTCCGGTCGATGCGACCGAGCTGATCCTGAAGAAGTCGGGCATGCAGATCTCCGACTTCGACCTCTTCGAGGTGAACGAGGCCTTCGCCGGCGTCGTGCTCTCGTGGGCGCAGGTCTTCGAGCCCGACATGGACAAGGTCAACGTGAACGGCGGCGCGATCTCGCTGGGCCACCCGGTGGGCGCCACCGGCTCGCGGCTGATCGTGACGGCGCTGCACGAGCTCGAGCGCACGGGGCAGGGCACGGCCTTCATCAGCATGTGCTGCGGTGCCTCCGTGGGCACGGGCACGATCATCGAGCGCCTCTAGGTCACGCCAACCATTCACGGGCCGCGCGCTCGATGTGCGGCCGAGGAGCACGAATATGTCGAGTCTGGAAGGAAAGGTCGCCGTCGTGACCGGGGCCGGTCGCGGCCTCGGGCGCGTGGAGGCGCTCGCCCTGGCAGCCCAGGGCGCGAAGGTGGTGGTGAACGATCTCGGCGTGTCGGCCGAGGGCACCGGACAGGATCAGTCCGCGGGCCAGGGCGTCGTCGACGAGATCAAGGCCGCGGGCGGCGAGGCCGTGGCGCATTACGGGGACGTCGCGAGCTGGGACGATTCGAAGGCGATGATCGAGTGCGCCATCGACACGTTCGGCGACCTCAACATCCTCGTGAACAACGCCGGCTTCTGCCGCGACAAGATGATCTTCTCGATGAGTGAGGAGGAGTTCGACTCCGTCGTGCGCGTGCACCTGAAGGGCCACTTCTGCAGCATGCGTCACGCCACCGAGTACTGGCGCAACAAGGGCAAGGCGGGCGAGCCGGTCTACGGTCGCATCATCAGCACCGCCTCCGAGGCGTTCATCTTCGGCTCGGCCGGTCAACCGAACTACGCCGCCGCCAAGGCCGGGATCGTGGCCATGACGAACTCCGCCGCTCAGGCCATGGCGAAGTATGGCGTGACGGCCAACTCGTTCATGCCGCGCGCGCGCACGGCGATGACGGCGGGCGGGATCACCGCGCAGATGTTCGCCAAGCCCGATGAGGGGTTCGACACGTTCTCGCCCGAGCACGCCGCGCCGCTCGTCACCTACCTCGCATCGCCGGCCTCGCAGAACATCTCGGGCAACCTGTTCATCGTCTGGGGCAAGCAGATCGCGCTGCTCGAGGCCCCGGGTCGCGCCGCCGAGTTCAACAACGAGGAGGCGTGGAGCCACGACAGCGTCGACTCGGTGCTGACGAAGCACTTCGCCGACAAGCAGCCCATCACGGACAGCTTCATCGTTCCGCCGATGTAGCGCAGCGCCGCGAGAGGCAGCGAAACGACACGGGCTCCGCAGGAAGACCTCCGGAGCCCGTTCTGTGTCCAGGCCCCCTGCTGCGCTCAGCGCTCAGCGCTCGTCGAACGTCTCGATGCGCGGTGGGCGGTCCGACGGGGGATTCGGCGGCGGCGGCGGCGTGTCATCCCCGTCCTTCAGGATCTTCGTCGCCAGGGCGAGCATCGACGATACGTCGGAGAGGTTCGCCGGGACGATGAGCGTGTTGCCCTCCTTGGCCAGCTCGCCGAACTGCTCGACGTACTGCTCGGCCACGCGGAGCTCCAGCGCCTCCTTGCCGCCGGGCACGCTCACGGCGCCGGCGATCTCGCGCAAGCCCGCGGCCGTCGCGCTCGCGATCGCGAGGATCGCCTGGGCCTCTCCCTCGGCCTCGTTGATCTGCTGCTGGCGGCTCGCCTCGGACTCCTTGATCACCTTCTGCTTGTCGCCCTCGGCGCGGTTGATCTCCGAGTCGCGCTCGCCTTCGGACTGCAGGATCACGGCGCGCTTCTCGCGCTCGGCACGCATCTGCTTTTCCATCGCCTGGAGCACGTCGGAGGGTGGATTGATGTTGCGGATCTCGTAGCGCAGCACCTTCACGCCCCAGGGATCGCTGGCGAGATCGAGCTCGCGCACCACGTTCTGATTGATGGTCCCGCGCTCCTCGAAGGTGCGGTCGAGATCGATCTTGCCGATCTCGCTACGCAGCGTCGTCTGTGCGAGCTGCGAGATCGCGAACACGTAGTCGTGGATGCCGTACGAAGCACGCTGCGCGTCCATGATCTGCAGGTAGAGCACGCCGTCGACGCCGACCTGCACGTTGTCCTTGGTGATGCAGACCTGCTCGGGGACGTCGATCGCGATCTCCTTCAGCGAGTGCTTGTAGGCGACGCGCTCGATGAAGGGGATGAGGATGTGGAACCCGGCTCGAAGTGTGCGGCTGTAGCGGCCGAGGTTCTCGACTACGTAGGCGCTCTGCTGGGGCACGACGGTGGCCGTGCGCGCGACGAGCACGATCGCGAAGATCACGATGCCGATCACGGCGAACGTGAAGAAGTTCATCTCCATCTCGAGTTCCCCTTCCGCCGCCGGTGCAGTCGCCGGCTCTTCGATTCAGTCGATGGCGCGGACGTGGACGGTGAGCCCCTTGCTGCGCGTCACCGTGCAGCGCCCACCGGCGCCGATGATGCGGTCGCCCTCGTTGATCGCGGTCCAGCGCGACCCGCGGAGCTCGACGCGCCCGGTCGCCCCGGGCTCGATCGCGTCGACCGCCGTGGCCGTGTCGCCGTCGACGCCCACCTGCACGTCCTCCTCGGGCGGGGGACGGAACAGCGTGTAGACGCGCCCACGGAAGACGACGAGGGAGCCGATCGAGAGGCCGGCGAAGGCGAGCCACTGCGCCCACCAGGCCACGTGGAAGCCCGAGAGATCGGCCGCGCCCACCAGGAGCGCGGAGACGCCGAGGAAGACGAGGAAGAACTCGGCGTCGACGAACGCGAGCTCGGCGGCGAGCATCAACGCGCCGATCGTGATCCAACCCCACCAAGGCATCTCGACCCCCCGACCGATTCGAGTGGACTCTATCACGCGCTCGATGGTCGGGGCTGCCGTGCCGGCGAGGGCGCCAAGCCCCATCTGGTAATGAGTCGGCTCAGACCGATGGCGCGCGGGGCTCGATCACCCCCTTCGCGAGCAGTGATGGGATCAGCTCGAGGAGCTCGTCGTCCGAGAGGCCGAGGCGCGCCCGGAGCGCCGGCCAGGACCACGTGCGGTCGCGGCCTTTCGTGAGCGCCGCGAGGAGCGCGCGCACGTCCGACGAGGTCGTCTCCATGCGCCGGCCCGCCGGCGACTCGAAGAGGGCACCCTCGTCGTCGCGCGCGTTGAGCGGCGTCACGTTCCACCAGCGCGTGGCGTAGTGGAGGGCAGTCAACGTCTCGCGGCCGATCTGGCGCGCAGGGGCGGCATCGTCGCGCGTCAGCAGCGAGGCGCGGCCCGACCGGTTCACGACGAAGTCGACGAGCTGCTGCGTCTCCAGCGCGTTCGGAGCCAGGGTGTCCAGGATGCGAGCGTCGGCAGGGGCGAGCGCCTCGGTCGACATCGAGCCGAGATCGGCCTCTGCGAGGTACTGCAGGCCGCACTCACCGGCCCACTCGACGAGCTGCAGGAAGTAGCAGGGGTCGTGCACGCTGCCGAGCTCGTCGTGCACGAACGCGTTCGACGAGCTCTGCTGCATGCTCTCGACTACGGCCAGGAGCCCCGCGGCGTGGGGGTCGTCCTCGCGCGACGCATAGCTGGCCTGCAGCACGCGAAGCAGCCGCGCCGACTCCTCGATGCGCTCGCGGGCCGGGCGGTCGGACCGGTCGCGCATGGTGAGCAGCTCGCGGATCGCCTCGCGCTGCTTCCAGCCCGGGTAGGTCAGGTAGGCGATGGCGCCGACGCCTCCGGGCGCGAGCGCCTGACGGCATAGGAGCAGGATGCGCTCCTTGACGTCGTCGGGGACCCACGAGAAGACGCCGTGGCAGACGACCACGTCGAATGCGCCGGGCTCGACCTCGAACCCGCGAAGATCGGCCTGGACGAGCTCGACGTTGACGAGCCCCTCTTCGCAGACCACCTTGCGGCCCAGATCGATCTCCTGACTCGAGAAGTCGACGCCGGTGAACGAAGCATGGGGGTGGAGCGCGGCCTCATGCCTCAGGTGCAGGCCGGACGCACAGCCCAGGTCGAGCACGCGGGCGCCTTCGGACGTGCGTCCGGGGGCGCAGAGACCGAAGAGCTGGGCGTGGCCGAGGAGCCGATCGAGCGTGAAGAGGGGGTAGCGCTGATCGTGATAGGGCGTCTCGTCGTAGCTCTGCTGGAGCCCGTCGAGCGTGTCGACCAGCGGCGCCTCAGCCATGGGCGTCGGCGCGGCGCGCGGCGCGCGCACGCTGACCGGCGATGCCGAGCATCGCCAGGCCGAGACCGACGAGGAGCGCGGTGCCGGGCTCCGGAACCACGCCTACACCGATCGGGGCGCCCGAGTCGTCCCAGGCCCACTCGACGGCCGTGGCAGAGCTGGTCGAGTCGAACGTGAGTTGCATCCAGCCGTAGACGGGCGTCGTGTCGTTCTGCAGGAAGGTGAAGCCGACGTATCCGGATTCGCCCACGTTCCAGGTCGGATGCAGTGCGCTGTTGCGATTGAGGAACGCCTGGTCGCGATAGTCGAGGCCGTAGGTGAAGGCGTCGCCGACGGTGTCGACGCCAGGGTTCATGTCGAGCAGGTACCGGGGCCCGACGCCGCCCTGCTGGAAGAACGCGAACTCGATGGTGCTCGTGGGCGCCATGCCCCCGACGTCGATGTCGTCGAGGCTCAGATTGTCGCCCATCATCCCCGTGTCCGTGAGGATCTCGAGCGCGCTGTAGATCGTGCCGTCGATGTCGAAGGGCGTACCAGCCGAGGCACCGGACGGCGAGTAGATGATGGTGGCCGACGCCTCACTCGCGGCGCCGGAGACAGCGAGCCCGGCCGCGGCGGCGGAGAGCGCGCGCGCTCGGAAGCGGTTTGACCGCTTTGCCGGTGCCTGCATCCTCTTGGGCTGCATCTCGACCATCCATTCCGTCGGCCACGGGCCACGTTCCGCTGCGGAGCGCACCCGGAGACCGGTCTTCACTCAGGAATGGATCGGTCGAAACCCTCGTGTCCTTGACCCCACGACCGTGTGTGGTGGATCACGGGGCGCGAATGGACGCGGGTCACCCGCAGCCGACGCGCAGCTCGTGTGCAGCGGATGGGCGACGAGGTCTGCGCCGCCCGCGCGCGCGGCTCAGAGCTCCGAGAGCCCGTGTTCCGCGATGTGCGCGCCCATCTCGGCGAGCACCGCGTGGGCCGAGCCGAGCGTGTGCTCGATCTGGATCGCCCACTCGAAGTAGCGATGCAGCGGGTAGTCGACGTCGATGCCGATGCCGCCGTGCAGGTGCTGGCAGGCATACGACGTGAACTGACCGCCCTCGGCCGCCCAGAACTTGGCGACCCGCACCTGCTCGGATGCGTCGAGGCCCTCGGACAGTCGCCAGCAGGCCTCGAGGGTCGCGAGGCGCAGCCCCTCGGTCTGGATGAACGCGTCGGCGGCGCGCTGGTGCACGGCCTGGAAGCTGCCGATCGGCCGGTCGAACTGCACGCGGTCGCGCGAGTACTCGGCCGTCATCTCGAGCGCGCGCTCCGTGACGCCGAGCTGCATCGCGCAGAGTCCGGCGATGGCGTACTCGCGCAGGGTCCGCAGCACGCTGCCGTCGGCGTCGAGGGCGCCGAGCAGGGCCGTGGCCGGCACCCGCACCCCTTCGAGCCGCAGGCTCGCGTGCGGGCCGCCAGCGGAGGTCTGGAGCGGTGTGGTCGACACCCCCGCGCTCGACGGGTCGAGCAGGAACACCCCGACGCGTCCATCGTCGGTCGAGGCGGGCACGAGGATGCACGCCGCCTGCTCGGCGCCCTCCACCTGGAACTTCTCGCCGTCGAGCACGAAGACGTCGCCGTCGGCCTTGGCCGTGGTGAGCGGTCGCATCGGGTCGTCGGAGCCGAGCTCGGTCAGCGCCGCAGTCAGCAGCGCCCGGCCCTCGGCGATGGCGGGTAGCCACGCCTCCCTCTGGGCGTCGGTGCCGTGCGCGAGGATCGTCATGCCCGCCTCGATGAGCGTCGGCCAGATTGCGAGGGGAGCCGTCGTACGGCCCTCTTCGATCGCGAGCAGGGCGAGCGTGAGGAAGTCCATGCCGACGCCGCCGTACTGCTCGGGGATCGCGATGCCGAGCAGGTTCGCGTCGGCCAGCGCCTTCCAGACGGGGCCCGAGAGGTCGGCCTTGCCCGCGTGGTGATCCTTCAGGCTGTCGTTCGTGACCATGTCGGTCAGGATCTGCCGGCCGAGGTCGCGGACCTGCGTCTGCTCTTCGCTGAGATTCCAGTCCATGTCGGGTCTCCTGCGCGCAGCGCCGCCGGGCGCTGCGACGCGGTCATTCCTTGTAGTGGGGCATCCCGAGGCCGACCATCGCGATGATGTCGCGCTGGACCTCGTTGGTGCCGCCGCCGAACGTGAGGATCAGGCCGTTGCGGTACGCGCCGTCGATACGGCCCTCGATCGCGGCCTCGCGGCTGCCGCGGCGCAGCGTCGCCTGCGGGCCGAGCACCTCGAGCAGCAACCGGTACGCCTCGATGTTGAGCTCGCTTCCATAGACCTTGATCGCCGACGCCACGGCCGGGTTGGGCTGGCCGTGCGTCGCGGCCCAGGCCTGCTTCCAGTTCATGAGGCGCAGCACCTCGATCTTCGAGTGGACCCGGGCGAGGTTGCTCTGCACCCAGGGCACGTCGATCACCTTGCCCGCTCCATGGGGGGCCTCGCGTGCCCACTCGACGACGTCGCGCAGGTTGCGGCGGATCGGGCCGACGCTCATGAGCGAGATGCGCTCGTGATTGAGCTGGCCCGTGATGAGCCGCCAGCCGTTGTTCTCGCCTCCGATCAGCGCATCGGCAGGCACCCGCACGTCGTCGTAGAACGTTGCGTTCGTCGTGACACCGCCGACGGTGTGGATGGGCTGGTACTTGAAGCCGGGTGAGTCGGTGGGCACGAGGAACATCGAGATCCCGCGATGCTTCTTCGACTTCGGATCAGTGCGCGCGGCGAGCCAGATGTAGTCGGCGTGGCCGGCGAGACTCGTCCACATCTTCTGACCGTTGATGACCCACTCGTCGCCGTCCTTCACGGCCGTCGTGCGCAGCGACGCGAGGTCGGTGCCCGCATCGGGCTCGGAGTAGCCGATGGCGAAGTGCACCTCGCCAGCTAGGATGCGCTTGCAGAAGTAGTCCTTCTGCTCGTCGGTGCCGTACTCGCGCAGCGTCGGTCCGACGGTGTTCAGCGTCAGGAAGGGCAGCGGGAACCCGACCGTCTGGATCTCGTCGGCGAAGATGAACTGCTCGATCGCCGAGCGCCCCTGGCCACCCCACTCGGTGGGCCAGCCCTGTCCGAGCACTCCGTCGCGGCCGAGCTTATGCATGGCCTTCATGTACTCGGGGCCGCCGCCCTCGCCACCGCCGGTCAGCTCGGCCTTGAGCTCGGGCGTCATGAGCTCGGTCATGTACGCGCGCATCTCGTCGCGCAGCTTCTTCTGCTCGGGCGTGAAGTCGATGTGCATCGATCGGACCTCCTTCGTTCGTCACGCAACACGGGGTCGCTCACCGCGCGTCCGCGCGAACTCGGGCTCTCGCATCGGCGCGATGAAGAGGGGCACGCGCGTCGATCGCGATGTTGAAACGTGTTCTAATCGAGTCTGACGCGAAGCCGCGGCACTGACAAGTTGGACGAACACGAACGGGCGGCATGTCGGCATTGCAGAGCGGTTCGAATCGCGAGCTCCAACCGGATCCGGTTCCATGGTGTTCGCTTTCCAACGAAGGCAGCAAGGCGATGCCCCCTGGGATGGGTTAGCCTTCGCGCGTGCGGGGACGGACCGGCCCCGAGCGCTCAATGTCGGCCCTCGAGGCCGAGCCAGACCCGGCCCGCGCGGATCGGGACCCGACTACATCGGGGACCAGCGAGGGTGGGATCCAGCGAGGATCCGACGAGGATCCGTCGAGGAGAGTTCGATGAAGGTGGTGGTGGATTACGACCTGTGCGAGGCCAACGCGCTGTGCATGGACGCGGCGCCGGAGATCTTCCGGGTCGAAGAGGACGACACCCTGACGCTGCTGATGGAGGACGTGTCGGCGGATCTCCAGGCGAAGGCCGAAGAGGCCGCGCGCCTGTGCCCGCGCCAGGCCATCACGCTCCAGAAGTAGCGAGTTGCCCGGCGCGTCCGCCGCATCGGACTCGCCGAGCGAACGGAACCGAAGAGCCCCCCGTCGGTCGACGACGGGGGGCTCTCTGCGTCTGGTGTTGGCCCCGCTTCATCGAAGTCGTTCACGAGGCCGCTCCCGCCGGCCGCTACGCCCTTCGGTCGCGGTGCCTCGACCGGGCGGCGCCGGCGATGCCGCTCGCGCCGAGCAGGGCACCGAGGGCCAGCAGGGCCGGCATGCCGAGCACGGGCACCGGCGTCGCCGGCGCTGCGACCTCACCCGACAGATTCGCGACCAGCGCTGCGGTCACGTGGATGTCGACGACGAGACCGGGCTCGGTGAACTGATCCGTGCTCTGCGCCGTCGCCTGCAGATCGCGGATCTCGTACTCGACCAGACCATCGAAATCGACGTCGCCCAGGATCTCGAGCGTGCCCGTCACCGACACCGGCGCCGGCGTCACCACGATGCGAGGCACGAGCAGCGAGATGTCGCCCACGACGTCTGCGACGCCGCCCCAGCTCATCGTCGTGCTGATGGGGTACGTGCCGGGCGGTAGCAGCTCGAGGCCCGTCACGGGTACGAGCGGCTGGTCGGCGCTGAATACGACGGGGTCGACGACCTCGGGCACGCCGAAGAGGGCGAGCCCCGCGAACGTCATGTCGGTGCCGGCGAGCGTCGCATACGCCGGGATCGGCCCCATGCCGTCGTCGAGGTCCTGCGAGCTGTCCTGATCGAACTGGAGGGTGTCGGCCACGTCGTCGAGCTGGAGCGTCGCGGAGTCGCCGAGCGTCGAGACCTGCGTGTCGGAGTAGGCGTTCAGGGGATCGCAGACCGCCGCGGGGCCGATGCACGTGAACGAGAGCGTGTAGCTCACGGTGCTCGCACCGACGTTCGCATCGGTCTGCCAGGTGCCGGTGTCGGCGGCGGCCGGTAGCGCGAGCAGCAGCGTGCCCGCGAGGAGGGAGAGCGGGAAGAGGGAGGGGCGAGGCATCGGCAGGCTCCGTCGGCTGTGTGTGCGATCGGCGGCGAGAGGCGTGAGGTGCGTGATCGGATCGGCTCCGAGAGGCGAGAGGCGCGTGATCGGATCGGCTCCGAGAGGCGAGAGGCGCGCGATCAGATCGGCGCGAAGTCGAGGAACAGGGTCATGAAGTCGCCGCTCCGAGCGGCGTCGACGAGCAGGAGATCGAGGTCGAGGAACGTCGGCAGCGGAAAGCTCCCGATCGAGCCGGCGAGCTGGGGCAACGCCACGCTCACCAGGAGCGGGACGAGCGTGTCGAGCGTCACGTCCGGCGTCCCCATGCGATTCACGAGCACGGTGGCGTCGATCTCCTGGGGTGGCGGCGTGCCGATCACGGCGCCGAGTGCACCGCCGTTCAGGATCAGGTCGAGCCCGACCGACAGGTCGATGGCTGCCTCGATGAAGACGACCTCGCCGGCGGCGTCCATGACGCGCACGAGCAGGTGGCTCACCTCGATCACGGCGAGCTCGCCGGCGGGGCCCGGGTCTCCGGTCAGGAGCGGCGCGGTCCCGGGTACGAGCTCGATCTGCAGCGCCTCGTCCGGCTCGAGGAAGCCGAACTCGGGCACCAGTGCCGCGAGCAGCCCCGCGGTGATCGGCTGCAGGCCGCCGCCGAAGTCGAACTCGGTAAACGTCATCCGAAGCAGGCCGCTCTCGATCTCGGCGCGCAGCAGCTGATTGAAGGCGGTCGACGAGACCGACATCGCCACGTGGTAGGGCAGGCCGTTCGGAGCGCTGGGTCCGAAGCTCGGGAACGTCTCGGCAACGAGATGGCTGGCAGTGGGGTCGGGCGCCTCGGGGTCCGGCGCGAGCGCCGTCACCCTCGAGTCGCTGCCGAACGTGATGCCGCCCGTGTCTTCATCGACGGCGAAGAGGGGCAGCTCGAGGTCGACGCCGAGCGGCCCGCCGATCTGTCCGGCGATCTCGATCCCGGCGAGCGCCGTCTCGATGGCACCGGCGATCGGGGTGTTGCCCAGGGCGTCGGGCGTATTGAGGAAGTCCTCGAAGGCCGGCTCCATCAGGTCCTGCACGTCACCCACGAACAGGCTGACGAGCGCCTCGACGATGAAGCCGAGGAAGCCGTCGCAGTCGGTGCTGTCGCTGAACCCACCGAACGCGACGGCCACGCCACCGAGCTGGTCGACGTCGATCTCGCTCGGGTCGACCGCATCGGGCGAGAGCGTGTAGTCGCCGTAGATGTCCGTCGTGTTCGCGTGGATGTCGATGTAGCAGGTGAACCCGATGCCCGTCACGGCCCGGACCTTCGCCGTCAGGTCGAGATCGTTCAGTCGGACGTCACCCTCCGCGAAGTTCGTCTGCGGGTCGACGTCGATCGAGTAGCTGCCGATCGACGGAGGCGGGCTGCCGTGGATCGTGACGTCCACTCGCCCGATGCAGCCGAGGAAGGTGTCCTCGTAGCAGAAGTCGTTGATCACGAGGGTGCCGGGCGGCAGCAGCGTGGCGAGGTCGATGTCGACCAGGCTCGTGACGGTCGGCTCGATCGCGTCGAGCCCCGCCTCGGTCAGGCGGAGTGCCACGCTGTCCACGTTGAAGTCGGTATCGGTGACGGCGTCGCCCACCACGACGGTCACGCGGTCGCGCAGCGTGGGACCGCCGTCGCTGGTCGTCACCGCAGCCACGAGCGCGTTCAGCGGATCGAGCGCGTCGAGGGGCACCACCACCGCGAACGAGCCGTCCCCCGCGAGCGGAAGCACCGATGTCCCGTTGACGGTGACGTCGACGAGCTTCTCGTCTGCGACGTCCTCGACCACACCCATGACGAGCACGCTGGCGGCGTCGATGAACTCGCCGTTCGCGGGGCTCGTGATCGTGACCTTGGGGCTCTTGCTGCAGGTGCCGCCGAGCGAGAGCGCGGCGACGAGGAGCAGGGCGACGAGCCCGATGCGATGTCGGCTTCTGGTGCTCGTCGGTGTCGAATGGGCGGATGACCCACGGCGAGTGGTCGGGTGCGGCGGCGGAGTCGCTTTTTGCTCGGTCATCTTGTCCCCTCGCGGCTTCGAGTTCCAGAGACCGTCTTACAGGGGTGGGCGTTCGGGTGTCAACCAAGCTGTGTCGGCAGCTCGAGTGCATCACTTAGAAACGAGAACGGGCCCCTGGATGATCAGGGGCCCGCCGTTTCCAATCGAAAACAGGACTCTCGGTCAGATCTTGGTCTTGCCTTCCCAGTACGGGTCGCGGAGCTTGCGCTTGTAGAGCTTGCCGTTGGGATCGCGCGGCAGCTCCGAGAGGTAGTCGATCGACTTCGGCCGCTTCATCTTCGCGAGCCGCCCCTCGCACCAGGCGAAGATCTCCTCGGTGAGCGCGTCGCCCGGCTCGACACCGTCGCCGGGTTGAATGACGGCCTTGATCTCCTCGCCCCAGTCGTCGTTCGGGATACCGAACACGGCCACGTCGGCGACCTTGGGGTGCTGGATCAGCTCGGCCTCGATCTCCGCCGGGTAGAGGTTGGCGCCGCCCGAGATGATCATGTCGATCTTGCGGTCGCGGAGGAAGAGGTAGCCGTCGTCGTTCAGCTCGCCGACGTCTCCGACCGTGAAGTAGTTGCCGATGCGGTTGTCCTTCGTCTTCTTCGCCGCATCCTTGTACTCGAAGTCGGCCTGGCCGAGTCGCATGTAGATCGTGCCGACCTCGTTCGGTCCGAGCTCGTTGCCGTCGTCGTCGTAGATCTTGACGTCGGCGTTTGGCCAGGCCTTGCCGACCGTGCCCGGGTGCTGCCTCCACTCCTGGGGCTTCGCGAGCGTGCCCCCGCCCTCGGTGGCCGCGTAGTACTCGTAGATCGAGTCGCCCCACCACTCGAGCATCTTCCACTTCGTCTCGATCGGGCAGGGCGCCGCCGCATGGACCATGGCGCGCAGGCTCGAGACGTCGTACTTCGCTCGCACCTCGGCGGGCAGCTTGAGCAGCCGATTGAACTGCGTCGGCACCATGTGGCTCTGGGTGACCTTGTATTGGTCGATCAGCTTCAGCATGTCCTCGGGCGTCCACTTCTCCATCAGGACGACGCCATGGCCCATGTGGAGCGAGGCCGAGAGGAAGACCAGTACGGCGGTGTGGTAGAGCGGCGAGCCGCAGATGTGGACGTTGTCGTCCTCGGGCGTGAGGTCGAACATCGACAGGAAGCCCGTCGTCATCGTCGCGACGAGGTCCGGGGAGATGTCCGCCAGGGGTCGGCGAACGCCCTTCGGCTTGCAGGTGGTACCCGACGTGTAGTTCATCACCTGGCCCGCGGCGCGGTCGTCGGGGAGCGTGTCCGGCTGGCCTTCCTTGATCGCCTCGAAGTCCTGGAACCCTTCGAGGGTGCCGACGGAGTAGCACTGATCGGTCGCGAAGCCGGCCTCGTCGCGCGCCACCTTGCACTCGTCGGCGAACTTCGCCGAGCCGAAGAAGATCTTCGCGCCGCTGTCCTGCAGGATGTACGCGATCTCGGGGCCGGTCAGGTGGTTGTTGATCGGCGTCATGTACATGCCGATCTGGGTGATGGCGAGGTTGATCTGGACGAACTCGGCGCAGTTCTCCATGACGAGAGCGACGCAGTCGCCCTTGCCGAGGCCCTGCGCGCGCAGGCCATTCGCGATCTTGTTGGCCTCCGCGAGCAGCTCGCCGCGGCTCCACTCATGGCCGTTCGGGTCGACGAGTGCGAGGACGTCGGGGCGCTTCTGCGCGAGGTTCCAGAATCCGAGCTCGGACATGGGGGTCTCCTGAACGAACATGGGCCGCGAGACGATCCCGCGGCCCACGTTGCATGGTCGTGCGGAGCGGGGCGGGCCTACTGAAGCGGCTGGTCGCCCACGATCCACATCGAGAAGTACTGCGAGCCGCCGCCGTACGCATGGCCGAGCGCCTTGCGTGTGCCGTCGACCTGATGCTCACCGGCCTGCTCGCGCACCTGCATCGCCGCCTCGGCGAAGCGGATGAGACCCGAGGCGCCGATGGCGTTGCTCGAGAGCACGCCGCCCGACATGTTGACCGGCAGGTCGCCGTCGAGCGCGGTCGCGCCCTCGTAGGTCATCTTCCAGCCCTCGTTGATCGGCGTGAAGAGGAGGTTCTCCATCCACATCGGCTCGAACCAGCTGAAGGGCACGTAGATCTCGGCGCAGTCGATCTCCTCACGCGGGTTCGTGATGCCGGCCTTCTTGTAGAGCTCGGCGGCGCACTCCATGCCCGCCTTCGGCATGACCTGGTCGCGGCCCGCGAACATCGTGGGCTCGGTCTTCATTTGCGTGGCGTGAATCCAGGCCGGCTTGCCCGGCGAGGCCTTCGCTGCCTCGGCGTCGCCGATCACCATGGCGCAGGCGCCATCGCTCGACGGGCACGTCTCGAGGTAGCGGATCGGATCCCAGAGCATGGGCGAGCCCTCGATCATCTCGAACGTGACGTCGGGCAGCTGGAGGTGCGCGTAGGGGTTCTTGAGCGCGTTGAGCCGATCCTTGAGCGCGACGCGGATGCCGGTGTCCTCGGGCGCACCCGAGCGCGTCATGTAGCCGCGGATCAGCGGCGCGAAGAAGCCGCCGGCGCCCGCCACCATCGCCTGGGCGAAGGGCATCTTGATCGAGAGCGCCCACATCGCGTTGCTCTCCGACTGCTTCTCGTAGCAGACGGTGAGCACCTTCTTGTGGATGCCCGCCTGCACCAGGCTCGCGGCCACGATACCGGTCGAGCCACCGACGCTGCCCGCAGTGTGGACGCGGAGCATGGGCTTGCCGACGCAGCCGAGCGCCTCGGCGAGGAAGAGCTCGGGCATCATGACGCCCTCGAAGAGGTCGGGGGCCTTGCCGATCACGACGGCATCGATGTCCTTCCAATCGAGGTCCGCGTCCTCGAGGGCGCGCTTCGCGGCCTCGCGAACGAGCCCCACCTGCGAGACGTCGATGCGCTTCGCGTCGTACTTGGTCTGGCCGATGCCGATGACGGCGGCGTGCTCTGCCATGACTACTCACCTCCCTCGAGAACGCAGACCAGGTTCTGCTGCAGGCAGGGGCCCGAGGTCGCGTGGGCGACGCCGCGGCGACCGTTCCCGGCCTGGATGTGACGGAACGACTCGCCGATGCGCGCGAGCCCGGCCGTCATGATCGGGTTGGCGGAGAGTGGACCTCCCGACGGGTTGATCGCGACGCCGTCTCCGAGGCCGAGCGCTTTGCGCACGATCAGCTCCTGGTGCGTGAACGGCGCATGGAGCTCCGCGAAGTCGACGTCGCCGACCCCCGCGGCCTCGCCCGCCGCCTCGGTGGACGCGGAGGTCGAGAGATCGCGCCCGCCTAGCTGGTGCGAGTCGTAACGGTGCTCGAGGCCGCGGATCCACACGGGTTTGCCGCTGTACTGCCGGGCCGTGTCTTCCGCGGCGATCACCATTGCGGCGCAGCCGTCGGTCACGGGCGGGCAGTCGTGCCGCCGAAGTGGCGAGGCGATGTAGGGCTCGGCGAGGAGCTTGTCGACGTCGAAGTCGCCCGTCAGCTGAGCATCCGGGTTCGACTTGCCGTTGCGGCGGTTGTTCACCGCAACCTCGGCCATGTCGCGCTCGGTGTAGAGCCCCTTGTCGAGGCCCACCCGCGCCTGCAGGGCCGCCATGCTGATCGCATCGGGGCCGAGCGGCGCCATCGTGTAGGGGTCGGTCTGGAGCGTCAGCGTCTCGGCCGTCTCGCCCATCGACGAGCGTCCGAAGCTGAAGATCAGCGCCGAGTCGACCTCGCCGCACTGGATCTTGACCCACGACTCGTAGAGCGCCCACGCGCCGTCCATCTCGACGTGGCTCTCGACGATGGGCGGCCAGGCGCCCACCGCGTCCACCGCGGCGACGAACGCGAAGCTCTGGCCCGAGAGGTAGTCGGTCGAGCCCGAGCAGGTGAAGCCGATGTCGTGGCGGTCCATGCCGGAGCCCTTCACCGCCTCTTCGATGATGGGCATGAGCATCTCGACCTCGTTGAGGCGCTGCTCACTGCGCACGTTCTTGCTCTGCGCATAGCTGATGACTGCGACGTCGCGCATCAGGAGTACTCCTTGATCTCGTCGAAGGGCACATCCGGCTCGTCGAGAGGCTTCACGTACTTGATGTTCGAGAGCGTGTAGTCCCACTCCTCTTTGGGGCGCCACACGGCCTTCACGCGCATGCCGATGCGGATGTCCTCCATCGGGCACTCCTGCACGAGCAGGGTGGTGCTGATGTCGGCGCCGTCGAAGAGGACGTTGGCCGCGCAGTAGGGCAGCTCGACCTCGATGTTCTCGCTCGGCACACGGACGACCGAGAACGTGATCACCGTGCCCGTGTCCTTGACCTCGACCTCCTTCGTCGTCGGCTTCGCGCACCGGGGGCACGAGCCGCGGCTCGGGAAGTAGACGCGCCCGCACTGCTCGCAGCCCTGGCCGAGCATGCGGCCTTCCTTGATCGCAAGCAGGAAGCGATTGGCGGCGATCCCGGGGCCGTACGTGTAGTCGAGCACGACCGGTGTCGAGATGACCTTGACCGGTGTCTTGTCTTCACTCATCACGCGTCCTCCGGCACGAAGCAGGCGATGTCCTGGATCTGTCCCACGGTCTCCGCGGCGAACTTCGCCGTGACTCGCATGCCGGTGGACATGCGGCCCTCGTCGCCGGCATCGACGGCGTGGAGCAGGGCGGTGTCGGCGCCGTCGAGCTTGACGAGCGCGAAGGCGAAGGGGCGGTCGAGGGGGTGCTTCGCGCGGGGCGCGGAGATCCAGGTCCACGACTCGACCACGCCGCCGGGCCCGACCTCGACCCACTCGCCAGTCGTGGCGTCGCCGGTGTTCGGGTCGTACTCGGCCGGCGGCACGAGCACGCGCCCGTCGGTGGTCTTCACGCCCTCGATCTTCCCGTCGCGCAGGCCGGTGAAGAAGCGTCCGAGTACGTCGCCGAGCGATCGCTTGTACGTGTACTCGAGCCGATGCGGTGACCGGAGCGTCTCGCCGCCGGAAGCGCTGGCATCACTCATCTCGAACTCCCTCGATTGGGTCGGGTGCGCCCGCGCGACGCCGTGCGATGGCGAGGCCGCGGGCGGAGGACGATGCTAGAACACGTTCTAATGCGCCGACAAGGGTGGCTGAACGTGGAAGCGGTCGCGCCGGCGCGCGCGAGGGCGGCGCGCAGCACCTGCGACCGAGCGCCGGGCGTACATCAGCGGCTGCGCCGGGGCGCGTGCGTTTGCGGCGAATCGGCGATGAAGGAGGGCGGGAGAGGCGGGGGTGGTGGAGCCGGAGGGAATCGAACCCTCGACCTCTTGAATGCCATTCAAGCACTCTCCCAACTGAGCTACGGCCCCACGAGGGTCGGGAAACTAACCCACCTTCCCCTGGAGTCAAAGGTCGTCGACACCCCGATCGGAGCGTCGTCGGCAGACGCGAATTCGGCTTGGTATGCTGCCCCCCCTGCCTGCCGGAGTGGCGGAACTGGTAGACGCAGGCGACTCAAAATCGCCCGGTGGTGACATCGTGCGGGTTCGAGTCCCGCCTCCGGCACCCAACACTTCCGGTCCAACGTGAGCGCCGTCTGAGCACCAGGGGATCGACTCGCGAAGCCGTCCCCGAACCGTCCGGCTCCGGCCGGACCCGAAAGAAGAGAAGAGTAGAGCCACAACGACGAGCCGCGCTCCCAGCGAGCCGGCGGGCCTACCGGGCGGCGAGCCAGCCCGGCAACGTGCCCGATCGAAGAGAGAGGAGTCCTCCGACCATGAAGCCTGTCATCCGCCGCCTCGCCATCGCTTTCGCGCTCATCGCTGCGACTGCCCTCGTCATGCCGTCCCTCGCCACCGCTCAGATGCGGGAGTTCTCGGGCCGCATCGACCGCATCAGCAAGAGCAAGATGATCGTCGACAACCGCATGGGCGATAAAGTCTCGTTCGTGCCCGCCGACGACGTCGAGGTCAGCAGTGAGACGGAAGAAGGCAAGACGGAGTGGAAGCACCTGAAGAAGGGGGACTGGGTCAAGGTGTCGTGGAAGTTCATCGACAAGCCCCGCAAAGCCTACAAAGTCGAGGTGCTTCCTCCGAAGGATGACTAGAGGCGGGCGCTTCGGCTTCCAGGCCGAGGGGAGGCGAGCGCAGGGGCTTCTGCCAGGTGTCGCAGCAGACGGACTACCTTCGGGGCTGGGCCGGCGCGGAGGCCCGCCGAACTCGTTCGTCGGGGCGACCCTCCAGCTGGTCGATCGTCCGCAGCTGAACACCGGTCGGGACTCAGTCGCTTCGTTCGGGCATCTGATTGGTTAGGCGGCTTGTTCGCCGCGGTGAACCGAGCGCCCTTGATGTAGGTGTCGTATGTCCGAACTCCCCGCACCCCTTCGCCCCGACCAGTTCGATCGCTATCGCCGCCATCTGATCCTCCCCGAGTTCGGGGTCGAGGCGCAGCAGCGGCTGCTCGCATCGAAGGTGCTGATCGTCGGCGCCGGGGGGCTCGGCTGCCCGCTTGCCCAGTACCTCGCGGCGGCGGGGGTCGGGCAGCTCACGCTCATCGACGACGACGTCGTCGACACGTCCAATCTCCAGCGGCAGATCCTCTTCGGCACCGCCGATGTCGGCCGGCCCAAGGTCGAGGTCGCGGCGGAGCGCGTGAACGCGCAGAACCCCGACGTCGACGTGCACACCCATCGGCTGCGGCTCGATTCGGCCAATGCGCTCGATCTGTTCCGCGGGCACGACGTCGTGATCGACGGGACCGACAACTTCCCGACCCGCTACCTCACGAACGACGCCTGCGTGCTGCTCGGCATTCCGAACGTGTACGGGTCGATCTTCCGCTTCGACGGGCAGGCGGGGGTCTTCGATGCGGCGAACGGGCCCTGCTACCGCTGCCTGTATCCCGAGCCACCGCCGCCCGGCAGCGTGCCGTCGTGCGCCGAGGGGGGCGTGCTCGGGGTGCTGCCGGGGATCGTGGCGCTGATCCAGGCGACCGAGACCGTGAAGCTGTTGACGGGGCTGGGGCGGACGCTGGTCGGGCGACTGCTGCTCTACGACGCGCTCTCGATGGAGTTCACCGAGTTCACGCTCAAGAAGGATCCGGGCTGCCCCATCTGTGGCGAGTCGCCTTCGATCACCGAGCTGATCGACTATCACGGCTTCTGCGGGATGCCGGCGCCCGGTGAGGGCGCGGCGCCACATGTTCCGGCGATCTCGGCCGCGGAGCTTGCGCACCGACGCGGCGCGGCCGAAGACCTGCTTCTCCTCGACGTGCGCGAGCCCGACGAGTTCGACCGCGCGCGCATCGAAGGCGCGACCCTGGTGCCGCTCGGCGAGCTGACCGACCGTGTGGGCGAGCTCGATGCATGGCGCGAACGCAACGTCGTGGTGCTCTGTCACCATGGCCGGCGCAGCGAGCTCGGTGCGCGGACGCTGATGGACGCAGGCTTCTCGCGCGTCGAGCATCTCGATGGCGGGATCGAGGCGTGGTCGCTGACCGTCGATCCCTCGGTGCCGCGATACTGAGTCGCCGGGTCCGGCGGCGAACCCAGGCAGGGCCTTCGAGGGCCCTCAGGAGACACGAACAGACATGGCGAGCGAAAAGATCCCCGGTCCCCTCGAGCGCCGACATCTGATCGAACGCGAGCTGTCCGACGAGAAGGCGATCGGTCTGGCCGATGCGTATCTGGCCGAGGGGCGGGGCGCCGAGGCGGTGATCTTCCTCGAGAAGGCGGGCGCGCGTGACCGGCTCGAGGCGCTCGCGGACCGCGCCGTCAGCGAGGGCGATGCATTCCTCTTCCGCGCGGTCGGGCAGGCGCTCGGTGAGGAGCCGCCGTCGGAGCAGTGGCTCGCGCTGGCCGAGGCAGCGGAGGCGGCCGGCAAGCTGCGTCACGCCGAGAGCGCGCGTCGCTGGGCGACCCGCGGCGAGGACTGAGCGCGGCCGCTCGCTCGATTGACTCACGACTCGGTCTCTTCGTACACTCGATCCACCCGGCATCGTGAAGGCGTCCGGGACGCCGGCGTGCCGACCGGGCGATGGCTCGCCCGGCGGTGGACACGATCGAAGCCGCCCTGCACCCGAAGGTCTCCCATGTCCGCCGATCCGCCCCGGCATCGACACGCGCTGGAGCTGCTTCGCAAGGCGTTTCGCCCCGAGGCGGCCGAGGGTGAGCGCGTGACCTACCAGCTCGTGCTGACCGGAGACGCGCCCGGACAGCTCTGGGTCGACGTCCGCGATGGACGACTCGACACGGGCGAGGGCGTGCGAGCTGCACCCGACGTCACGTTCCACATCGAGTCCGGCGACTTTCTCGGTGTGCTCGAGGGCCGGGTGAATCCGGATCTCCTCTTCATGGAGGACCGGCTCCGAGTCGAGGGAGAGTTGTCGCTGGCGCTGAAGCTCCGCAAGCTGTTCCGTGCGCCGGCCTGAGCGGTGGGCTTGGTGGTGGGCTTGGTGGTGGGCTTGGTGGTGAGCCGAGTGGTGGACGGATGACCTCGACCGAGATCCGCATCGAGCGGGCACGACACCACAACCTGAAGGACGTCGATTGCCGCGTGCCGCTGCGCGCGCTGACGCTGGTGACGGGCGTGTCCGGCTCGGGCAAGTCGACCCTCGCGTTCGACACGCTCTACGCCGAGGGACAGCGGCGCTACGTGAGCTCGCTCTCGACCTACGCGCGGCAGTTCCTGGAGCGCCTGCCGCGGCCCGAGGTCGACCGCATCACGAGCCTGCCGCCGGCGATCGCGATCGAGCAGCGTAATCGCGTGACCGCGGCGCGAAGCACCGTCGGCACGGCGAGTGAGGTGCTCGATCACCTGCGCCTGCTCTTCACCCATGCGGGCGAGACCTGGTGCCGCGACTGCGACGCCCCCGTGGAGCAGGGCACGGTCGAGGGCGTGACCGATCGCATCGTCGACGGATTCGAGGGCGAGCGCTTCACCGTGACGGCTCCGATCGTTCCAGCCACGGGCGAGGCACCGGACGAGACCCGGGAGCGGTTGCTGCGCGACGGGTTCTCGCGCGTGCTCGACCCGTCGTCGGGTGAGCTCGTCGACTGGATCGAATCGCCGGATGACGCCGTCAAGTCACTCGTCGCGTCGGCACGGCTCGTGATCGACCGGATCGCCCTGCGCTCGGGGGAGGCCGATGCCGCGCGCGGGCGCTTGGCGGAGGCGGTCGAGGCGGGGTTCCGGGCCAGTGGGAGCGGCGGAGAGGGCGAGGTCGAGATCCGCACGCCGGAGGGCCGCGCGGAGACCTTCCGCGAGGGGCTCGCGTGCTCGAGCTGTGGCCAGGTCTTCGCGCCACCGACGCCCGCGCTCTTCTCGTTCAACAGCCCGCTCGGCGCGTGTCCGACCTGTGAAGGATTCGGCCGCACGACGACCCTCGACCGCGCGCTCCTGGTGCCCGACCCGACCCGGTCCCTGAAGCAGCACGCGATCGCGCCCTTCGCGACCAAGATGGGTCGCAGCCTCGAGCGCGAGATGCTCGCGGCCTGCCGCGACGCGGGCGTGCCGACCGACGTGCCCTGGGCCGAGCTCGGCGAAGACGACCACGAGTTCGTGATCGAGGGTGACGACGACTACGAGGGCGTGCGCGGCTTCTTCGACTGGCTCGAAGGGCGCCGCTACAAGGTCCAGGCCCGCGTGCTGATCGCGCGCTATCGGGGGTACGAGACCTGCACCGATTGCGAGGGCACCCGGCTGTCGGACGCTGCGCGCGCGGTACGCGTCGCGGGCCGCGACCTCGGTGAGCTCGGCCGCATGACGCTGGCGCGGCTCGACGCGTGGGCGCGCTCGCTCGAGCTGCCGCCCGGCGCGCGCGCCCGTGCGAGCCGGGTCTGGCCGGCGCTCTGTCATCGCGTCGGCCTCATGGTGCGCGTCGGCCTCGGCTACCTCTCTCTCGACCGCACCGTGCGCACGCTCTCGGGTGGCGAGGCGCAGCGCATCCAGCTCGCGACGGCGCTGTCGGGACATCTCACCGCGTCGCTCTACGTGCTCGACGAGCCGACCGTGGGGCTGCATGCGCGCGACATCGAGACGCTGGTGGCGATCCTTCGGGACATCCGCGATCGGGGGAACACCGTCGTCGTCGTCGAGCACGCGCTCGAGGTGGTCGGGGCCGCCGATCACGTGATCGACCTCGGGCCCGGCGCGGGGCGGGCGGGCGGCGCGCTCATGGTCGAGGGCAGCGTCGATGACGTGCGCGCGTGCGATGCATCGCGCACCGGTGCGGCGCTGCGCGGTGAGCTGCTGCCACCGACGCTGGCGCCGCGTGAGCCGAGCGGCTGGCTCCGCATCGAGGGGCTCCACGCGCACAACCTCGACGGCGTGTCTGTCGACGTGCCGCTCGGCGTGCTGGTGGCGGTCACCGGTGTGTCGGGCGCGGGCAAGTCGACGCTCGTGCGTGCGGGCCTCATCGAGCCGCTCGAGCGGCCCCAGGGCCCAGCCGGCACGGCGCTGGTCGATGCAGGGGGCGTCGCCGAGCTCGTCGTCGTCGACCAGTCGCCGGCCACGCGCAGCCCGCGGTCGAACCCGGCGACGGTGACGAAGGCGTTCGACGGCATCCGCAAGCGCTTCGCCGCTACGCGCGAGGCGAAGCGCATGGGGCTCGGTGCCGGTTGGTTCTCGTTCAACGTGCCGGGCGGGCGTTGTGACGCGTGCGAAGGGGCGGGCGAGGTGATCGTCGACATGCAGTTCCTCGACGATCTGCGC
>CAYYSY010000310.1:0-7738 GCA_964474355.1 uncultured Spirochaetaceae bacterium
CTCTGACATGCATCGCTGCCGACATAGGCGACGTCGGTCGGCATCAGCGAGCGCGGGCGCGCGCCTTCGCCGAACGTCTTCACGCGCTCGGCGTTCGACATCGCGGCGACCTTCGCGTGCGAGACGTGCTCGTTGAACGACGCGTACTCGAAGCCGAGTGAGTGGGTCTGGTTGTGGCAGGTCGCGCAGATCGGCTCGTAGTTGCCCTCGGGCGGGAAGTTCTGAGTCAGGTGGGGGCCGCCGCGGCCGTGGCAGGTCTCGCAGCCGACGTTCTCGAGATAGCGCTGCGGGTTCGCGAACGAGTAGCCGCCGGGCTCGTCGTAGCCGACCACGTGGCAGCTCACGCACTCCGTGTTGCGATCGGCGCCGTGGGTCACCAGCGTGTCATAGGCGCGGGCGTGGCTCGTGAACTCCCAGGTTGCGGCCTCCTGCTCGTGGCAGACCGCGCAGGCGTCGTTGCCCGTATAGCCCGTCGGATTCAGCAGCATCGGCACCTTGCCACCGCCGAGCTTGGCGACGTGCATTCGCATGAGCGGCGGGTCGCGATCCTCGCGCCAGCCCTGCACTCGGTACACGATCTTGCGGTCGGCCGAGATCAGCACGATGTCGGGCACCCCGCCGCGCACGCCATATGCCTCGCGCAGCTCGTCGTCCGGGTCCATCAAGATCGGGAAGTACGTGAGGGCGGCCTCCTGCATCGCCGCCCTCACCGAGATGGGCCGGTTCTGCACGCTCACGCCGAGCAGCACCGGGCGCTCGTTCTCGGCAAGTCCCTCGAGCACGCCGCGCAGGTAGCCGAGGGCCTCGTGGCAGTGGGGGCACGTGTGCAGGAAGAAGAGGAGGATGACCGGCTTGCCGTCGACGCTGGCGAAGTCGAAGGGCTCGCCGTCGATCGTCACGGTCTCGAACGTCGGCGCCGGCGGCCGGTCGAGCAGCGCGCCCTCCATCGACTCGGCGCCTTCGTGGATGCGCAACGCCACGGAGATCTCGTTGCGGATGTTCTCGACCGCTTCGTCGCCCTCGGTCACGAAGTAGGGGTTCGCGAACGTGAGATAGCCCTCGGCGTCGGTGCCGAGGACGAGCAGCGGGCCGCGCAGCCCGAAGATGTTCGCGATGCGCGCGGTCGAGTCGTCGATGACGGGGAACCCGATGTCGAGCTCGCGCACCACGCGTCGGGCGTCGGCACCGCTGCTGCCGACCGCGATACCGACGACGCGGAAGTTGTTGCGCGCGGCCTCTGCGTCGATCAGCACCATGGCGCGCGCGACGACCTTGTTCTCGTCCATGCTCGGGTTGAAGAAGAAGAGGACGAGGCGCTGCCCCAGCAGGTCGCGGGCGGCGATCATCTCGCCGTCGAGGGTCCGGCCCTGGAAGGCGGGCAGGGGGCGCTCGTTCGGATGCCGCTTGGCGAGCTTGCTGCGGTCGCGCTTGTCGGTCTTCTGAGTGGGGCGGTCGCCGGCGGCCGCGACCGCCACCGGGTCGGCGCCGGTGTCGGCGGGCTGGGCGTCGCTCGAGGCGGCGGCGGGTTCGGTGCTCTGGCCCGTCTGGCTGGCCGCATCGTCCGCCCCGGGTCCGCAGGCCAGGGCGACGGCGACCAGGCTTGCGAGCAGCCCGGCGAGAAACGATGTGCGCATGGCGCGAGAGAGTACGGGGGGGCCCTCGGGCGGGCAAGCTGAACGCCGCCGCGATCGGTGGATTGGCGAGCTCGCGAAGTGCCATTGCGAGCGTCGGCCGGAGCGGTGGCCGGCGGCACGACCCCCAAAGAGAGAACGCGCCGCCCGGTCTCCCGGACGGCGCGCTCGACTGGTCTCGACGTCAGCATGCGCCAGGCACGCCGAACCTGTGAGCCGGCGTCACACCTGCGGTGTGAGGTCGGCTCACACCCTCTCGAGGATGTGGATGCCGCAGGCGCTGCCGAGCCCGATCACGTGGGTCAGGCCGAGCTTCGCGCCCTCGACCTGCCGCTTGCCGGCCTCGCCGCGCAGGTGGGTCGACACCTCGTAGATGTTGGCGATGCCCGTCGCGCCGAGCGGATGGCCCTTCGAGAGCAGGCCGCCCGACATGTTGACCGGGCACTTGCCGCCGAGGGTCGTCTCGCCGGCGTCGATGAAGGCGCCCGCCTCCTCCTGCTTGCAGAGGCCGAGGTTGCCGTAGTGGAGGATCTCGGCGGTTGCGAAGCAGTCGTGCAGCTCGACGAGGTCGATGTCCTCCGGCCCCACGCGCGCCATCTCGTACGCCGCCCTGGCCGCGTTCTGGGTGCAGGTGTTGACGTCGGGCATCTGCAGGTTGCGCTCCTGGTACGGGTCGCTCGTCAGCACCGAGGCCTTGACGCGCACCGCCCGGTCCATCTTGCCGAGCTCCCTGGCCTTCTTCTCGCTGCAGATCACCGCAGCCGCCGAGCCGTCGACGTTCACCGAGCACATCAGCTTCGTGTTCGGGTACGAGATCATCTCGGCGTTCATCACCGTCTCGAGGGGCGTCTCGATCTGGTACATGGCCTTGGGGTTCATGGTCGAGTGGTGGTGGTTCTTCACCGAGACCTTGGCGAACTGCTCGAAGGTCGTGCCGTACTTGCGGCTGTGCTCCATGCCCGCCTCGGCGAACACGGCCGGCATGGTCTGGCTACCGAGCATGCCCTCACGCGGGATGCCCTTGCCGCCGCCACCACCACCGAGCAGGCCCTTGCCCATCTGTTCGACGCCGACGCAGAGCACCATGTCGTAGACGCCGGCCTTCACCGACATCCAGCCCTCGCGGAACGCCGTGGCACCGGTGGCGCAGGCGTTCGCGCAGTTGACCACCGGGATGCCCGTCTGACCGATTTCGGCGAGCACCCGCTGGCCGACCATGGCGCCGGCCTGGCCGAGGTTGCCCGAGTAGAGGGCCTGCATGTCGTTGATCGTGAGGCCCGCGTCGTCGAGGGCCAGCAGCGCCGCCTCGGCGCCGATCGCGGGCACGCTCCGGTCGGGGAAGCGGCCGAACTTGATCATGTCGATGCCGATGATGTAGACGTCTTCGCTCATCGTTCACTCCTGGGATCGCGCGGCGTTTCGTGGATCATCGCGACGCGCACGAGGTCGTTGTCGGCTCAGCTGGAAGGAGCCTTCAGCGAGCGGACTGAGCTTGCTCAGTTCGCGGGTTGAAAATAGTAGGTCACGTACTCGTTGCCCTCTTTGTCCTTGCGCGGGGCCTTCTGGTAGATGACCTCCACCGGCATGTCGAAGGGCAGCTTCTCGGGCTCGGGATCGACGCCCACCAGGTTGCCCTTCACCGTGCCGCCGCCTTCGAGGTCGACGACCGCCGAGACATAGGGCACCTCGATGCCCGGGAACGAGCGGTGCACGATCGAATAGACGTACAGCTTGCCCTGGTTCGAGAGTGCCTCGGTCTTCATGCTGTCGCGCGATCCACAGCTCGAGCAGATCTCGCGCTCACCGAGGAAGACGGCTCCACAGCTCGAGCAGCGGCTGCCTTCGAGGTACGGGTCCCCGTCCTCAGGGTTCTTGAGGTAGGACACGGCCGGCAGCAGACCGGCGGTTTCTTGCGACATGGGGGAGAGATCCTCGCGCGGACACGCCGGGGGGGCAGCCGCGTCACGGGGGCGAGATCAATCGGATCGACTCGCGAGTCAATGAAGATTCGAGGATGCCAGCGGCGTGCCGCGGGCGCAACGCGGCCACCCTTGGGGTCGGATCGGTGGGATCGACGTCCATGCGGGATGCTTCGAGTGCACCGCCTGAGGGTGCGATCGACGGGCTCGCGCGGGCTGGGCTACGGCGTTCAGCGGCCGGCCGCTCGATCGCACGGCAGTCGGGGTGGGGAAGAGCGCGCGATGAGGAGTCGGGCGCCGAAGGCGCCATGCTGGCCGGTCCGCTGCAACGGCGGCCGAGCTGGGCTCTCACCCATTCTTCTGGCGTTCTTTCACTTCTGCGATCTTCTCGGTGAAGAGCGGATTGTCCTTCTCGAACGTGAGCGCCATCTGCAGGTTCTGGATCGCGCCCGCCCAGTTCTCCTTGCGGATCTCGGCCTCGGCCTTCTGGTAGAACTGGCGGCCCTGGGGCGTCTGCCCCTTGCGCTCGGCGACGTCCTGCTTCGCGTGCGCCGCCTCGGCCTCGGCGAGCTGCATGCGCCGGCCCGACTCGCCTTCCTCGCTGCTGATCCGGGCGTCGTACACCTTGCGCCGCCGCGGGTCGCGCAGCACGCAGTAGGCCTCGGTGACGCGCTTGGAGATCACCGCGCAGTCCTGACGCACGTCGTCGGCGAAGTGCCGCGCCACGTCGGGGTGGAACGTGCGCGAGGTCTGGTGGTACGCCGCACGGATCTCCGCCCGCGTGGCCGACGGCTCCACGTGCAGCAGCTGGTAGTAGTCGAGATCGTCCAGGATTCCCGCCAGGGCCTTGATCTCGAGCGGCGGTAGCTCCATCGCAGGTGCGCTCCAGGTCGTGCATCAGGCGGGCTCGCGAGAATGCCTTCCGCGAGACCCGCCAGGTTCGTTGCGCGGCGGTCGGGGGGCGACCCGGCCGCTGCGCGGCTAGCTCGGCTCTTCGTCGTCGCCACCGGCGCTGAGGTCGGTGCCGGCTTCGCCGAAGAGGTTGTCCGGCAGCTCTCCGTCGCCGCCGTCGGACATCGCCGTCTCGCCCGCCGATGCGCGCGTCGGCGGCGCCTCCATCGGCACCGGGTCGTCGGGGCTGCCCGAGAGGTCGGGGGCGCTCACCGCGTGCGCGTCGCCTAGCCGGGGCTCGGTCGAGGCCATGTCGTCGAGAGAGATCTCGTCGAGCTCGAGTGCGGTGTCGTCGGCCAGGTCGATGTCCTCTTCGAGGTCGAGGTCGTCGCCTGTGTCGAGGGCCGGCGCCGGCTGAGCGGGCGCCGGGGCCGCGGGCTGCGGAGCGGGCGCTGCCGGGGCCGGCGGCGCGAGGTCGAGGTCGTCGGTCTCGAGGTCGGCTTCGCCGAAGTCGCTGGTATCGAGCTCGTCGTCGTCGTCCATGTCGAGGTCGACGTCGGCGCCGCCGCCCATGGGCGCCACGTCGGTCGCGCCGGCGGTGGCCACGCGGGCGGTCGGGTCGCTCTGCATGATCGCGTCGAGCTCGGATTCGGAGAGGCCCGACGAGAGCGTGATCGTCGTCGACGCCTGCTCGCCATTCGCCGGGTTCATGGCCATCACGTTCACGATGCCGTCGGCGTTGATCTCGAACGTCACGTCGATCTGAGTCTCGCCGCGGGGCGCGGGCTCGAAGCCGCTGAACGCGAACTGACCGAGCAGCTCGTTGCCGTCGGCCTGGCGGTCATCGCCCTGGTAGACCTTGATGATCACGCTCTCCTGCATGTCCTGGATCGTCGTGAACGACCGGGTCTGCTCGATCGGCACCGGCGTGTTGCGCTCGATGATCGGCTCGGCGAGGCCGCCGGCGACGCCGATGCGAAGATCGAGCGGCGTCACGTCGAGCAGCATCGAGTCCTGGCTCTCGGTGGCACCGACCAGCGAAGCGGCATGGATCGCGGCGCCCATCGCGACCACCTGATCGGGATCGACGTCGTGCTTGGGCTCCTGCTGGAAGTACGTCTTCACCGACTCGCGAATGACGGGCAGCCGCGTCGGACCGCCGACGAGGATCACGCCGTCGAGGTCGCGCGTCGTGAGGTCGCTCTGCTGGAGCGCCTCGTCGCAGACCTTGAACGTGCGCTGGATGAGATCCTGCACGAGGCTCGAGAACTCGGCCTGGCTGATCTTGCGCTCGAGGCCGTGGGTGTTGCCCTCTTCGTCGGTCAGCACGTCGTCGAGTCGGACCGTGACCTCGTCGTCGACCGAGAGGCCGTTCTTGGCCTTCTCCGCTGCCATCTTCAGCTTCTCGAACGCGTAGGGGTCGTTGCGCGGGTTGATGCCGGTCTTGGCGATGAACTCGTCTGCGAGCAGGTCGAGCACCCGATCGTCGAAGTCGTCGCCGCCGAGGAAGGTGTCACCGCAGGTGGCGAGCACCTCGAACACGTCGCGGCCGATCTCGAGCACCGAGATATCGAACGTGCCGCCGCCGAGGTCGTACACTGCGACCCGCTGATTGAGCGACTTGCCGAACCCGTAGGCGAGGGCGGCGGCAGTCGGCTCGTTCAGGATGCGGAGCACCTCGAGCCCGGCGATGCGGCCCGCGTCCTTGGTCGCCTGCCGCTGGTTGTCGTTGAAGTAGGCGGGCACGGTGATGACCGCCTTCTGGATCGGCTCACCGAGGTTCTGCTCGGCGATCTGCTTCATCTCGCGCAGCACCATCGCCGAGATCTCGGGCAGCGAGAACTCTTCTTCGCGGATCTGGATCCGGACGCTGTGGTTCGGCCCCTCGACGATCTCGTAGGCGAAGATGGCCTTGGCCTTCTTCACCTCTTCGCTGAACGAGTAACGGCCGATCAGGCGCTTCGCGCTCGACACCGTGTTCGCCGGGTCGTGGATGACGTTGGCCTTGGCCTGGTTGCCCACGCTGATCTCGCCGTTCTCCGAGAACGCCACCACGCTTGCGGTCGTGTGCTCGCTGAACGTATTGGGCATCACCTCGACGTTGCCCTCGCGCATGATCGCCACGCACGAGTTGCTCGTGCCCAGGTCGATCCCGACAGCCGTCTCCGCCATGTCTGCTCTACCCCTCTGGTCGCCGCCCGCTCGTATCGCGGAGGCGCGTGTCCCCGGTCCGGGCAGCGCGATCGCGCGCAGCTCGGCCCTGCGGGGGGACTCCCTCTCTCTCCTTCTTTCGGCCATCCGGAGGGCTGGCTGAATGGCTCCGAGCCCCGCGCGAGGGGCATTGGCCGCGTGAGACGCCCGGTGCTAAACGCAGGGGCCCGGCGGCCTGTTTCTGGCCTCACGAAGGCTGTCCCCGCGAGGAATTCCCCATGTCCGGTCACTCCAAATGGTCGACGATCAAGCGGAAGAAGGGCGCCCTCGACGCCAAGCGCGGGAAGATCTTCACGAAGCTGATCCGAGAGCTGCAGACGGCGGCCCGGCTCAGCGGCGGCGATCCCGAGACCAACCCGCGGCTGCGCCTGGTGGTCGACAAGGCCAAGCAGGCCAACATGCCCAAGGACAATATCCAGCGGGCGATCCAGAAGGGCGCCGGCGGCTCCGAGGGAGAGGCGTTCGAGGAGGCGGTCTACGAGGGCTACGGCCCGGGTGGGACGGCGATCCTGATCGAGACGCTCTCGGACAACAAGAACCGCACGGTGGGCGACGTCCGCCACGTGCTCTCGAAGAACGGCGGCAATCTCGGTGCATCGGGCTGCGTGGCCTACCTCTTCGAGAAGCGCGGCCTGCTGGTCTTCGAGGGGGACGGGCTCGATGCCGACGCGATCCTGGAGGCCGCCCTCGATGCGGGCGCCGAAGACGTCGTCGAGGCCGAGGGCCATTGCGACGTGGTGACCGGAGCCACGGAGTTTCACGCCATCCAGGAAGCGCTCAAGCGCCAGGGGCTCGAGCCGGCATCCGCCGAGCTCACGATGGAGCCGTCGACGACGGTCACGCTCGTGGGCAAGGAGGCCGAGCAGATGCTGCGGCTGGCGGACGCGCTCGAAGACCTCGATGATGTGCAGAACTTCTACGCCAACTTCGACATTTCGGAGGAGGAGCTCGAGAGCTTCGCAAGCTCGTAGCGCCGCGGGCGCACAGAGGAGGATACATGCGGGTCCTGGGGGTGGATCCCGGTTCCAGAGCGACGGGCTACGGAGTGATCGATCGCCAGGCGGGCCAGGTCCGCCACGTGCGACA
>CAYYSY010000311.1:0-10592 GCA_964474355.1 uncultured Spirochaetaceae bacterium
TCGTGCTACGCGGGTTCAACAGGGCCGGCGAGCAGGTCGGCATCCGCGGCGCGTTGGACCGACTGCTGAACCGCATGCTGGGTGGGGGGGGCTGATGACGAGCTTGGGAATGCGCATGCTGCGCGCGGCGCTGCTGCACGCCGACACCTACGAAGAGGTCGAGGCCGATCCTTCCTCGATCGGGCAGGCGGCGATCGTCGTGCTGCTCGCGAGCCTCTCGAGCGGGCTCGGCTTCTTCTTGCGCGTGCAGTCGGGCGAGTTCGTGCTGATCGACACGCGGCCGCTCGCCTTCCAGATGCTCATCGTGGCGCTCGAGCCGCTCGTCATCTGGTTCGGCGCGTCGGCGTTCTCGTACATGGTCGGCGCCACGTTCCTCCGCGGCCCCGAGACCGAGACCGACTTCATGGAGGTGCTGCGCACGACGGGCTTCGCGTTCGCGCCCGCGTGCCTGGCGATCCTGTCGTTCGTGCCGCCCGGCAACCTCGGGCTCGCGATCCTCGCCGTCGCCCGCGTGTGGAACCTCGTCGCCACGATCGTCGCCGTGCGCCAGGCGCTCGACTTCACGACGCTCCGCGCCATTGCCACCTTCGGCTCGGCCGTGCTGATGCTGTGGCTGGTGCTGTGGGGTCTGTCGGTGGCGCCGCTGCCGTTCTAGGCGCGAACGGCTTCGCGACGAATCAGGCCAGCAGGCTGCGGAGCGCCAGCAGCTCCTTGCGGACCTCGCGGATGCGATCGGGGAGGTCGTGGGCCTCGCCCTCGGTCGCGGTCGCCGCCACCGGGGCGGCCTCGGCCGCCTCGATCTCGGGCGCCTGGCCGACGCCTTCTTCGAGCAGCTTCGCGACGCCACGCTCGCGAATGACCTGGCGCGCGCCGGCGATCGTATAGCGCTCGTCGTAGAGCAGCTTCTTGATCGCGAGCACCATCTCGATGTCCTTGCGCCGGTACAGCCGCTGCTTCGAGCGCGACTTGGGCGGGGCCATCCAGCGGAACTCGGTCTCCCAGTAGCGAAGGACGTGGGGCTTGATGCCGGTGATCCGGCTGACCTCACCGATGCGGTAGTAGAGCTTGCCTTCGGGTAGCAGTTCGCGCTGCGAGGCCTCGGCCGAGAACGTCGCATCGATGTCGGTGGAAGGGTTGGCGGTGGACTTCGCCTGCTTGCTGGAACGCGTGCGAGCGCTGGACGTCTGCTTCGATGAGCCGCGCGCTCCGCGCTTCGTCGATCTCGGTGCGGTGCCCGGTCGGTGCTCGGCCATGCGCTCTCCCCCCCGCTCGACTCGAGTCCAACTCAGATCCGGACGCGGGACGCTCAGCTCACTTCGACCGATTCACGTGAATGCTTCGATGAAGACGAGACGCGCGCGACCTTCGTTCTTGGATCGACTCGGATCAGAGACCTTCCGAGCCCACGCGGGGCTCGGCGCCGGCGTCGCCCGAAGCTTCGTCTTCGTCGACAGCCGTTTCGTTCAGCACATTCTTTAGCACGAGGGAGGGTTTGAACGTGAGCACCTTGCGCGCTTCGAGCAGGATTTCCTGACCGGTCTGGGGATTGCGTCCCTTGCGGGCGTTCTTGTGTCGCACGACGAAGTTGCCGAAGCCGGAGATCTTCACCTTCTCCCCTTCGGCCAACGTCTCCTTGATGATCTCGAAGACCTTCTCCACGAGCTCGGCGGCCTCCTTTTTGGAGAAGCCCACCCGCTCGTAGATCTGCTCCACGATCTCGGCCTTGGTCATCGAACTCTCTCCCCCGTTTCGCACCCCTGGCCCGTCGGCCATTGCGCTCATTTTACTACGCTTTTCGGGCCGTTACGTGTTTTCCTGGAGTGAATCCCGACGGCCCACCAAGTTGGGCGGGGCCGTTCACCCACGAAGAATCCGGCCCGGTCGGCCCAACCAGGAGCGATCGGGTCCGCTCCGGCTCAGCCGAGGGGTGAATGCGTCACGCCGCGGCCGTTCTCAACACCAGCGGACCGCGGCACATCATCAAGCGACGGCGTTCTTCGCGAGCTCTGCGAGCTGACCGAATGCCTTCGGGTCGCTGATGGCGAGCTGGGCGAGGACCTTGCGGTCGATCTCGACGCCTGCCTTCTTGAGACCATCGATGAAGCGGCTGTACGAAAGGCTGTGCTCGCGCGCAGCGGCATTGATGCGCGCGATCCAGAGCGCTCGGAACTCGCGCTTGCGCTGCTTGCGGTCGCGGTACGCGTACTTGTCGGCCTTCTCGACGGCCTCCATGGCGACGCTGTGCAGCTTGCTGCGTCCGCCGCTGAAACCCTTCGCGCGCTTCATCGTCCGGTTGCGGCGCGCCCGTGCGGGTACGCCTCGCTTGACTCGGGACATGGTTCTTTCCTCGCTGGTGGTGAGCGATGACCGCCGGCACGGGGCTCGTGCGGATCATCGGCGATGCATTGAAGGTCTGGGCGCGCGGCGCCGGGCGGTGCGGTTCACGCTCACCCGGCCAAGGCCACCCGTCCGCCTACAGGTACGGCAGCAGCTTCTCGATGCGCGGCACATCCGCGGCGGCCACCTCGTCCGGGCGGCGAAGATGTCGCTTCCGCTTGGTCGTCTTGGTGGTGAGGATGTGCTGCTTGTTGGCCTTGCTGCGCTTGATCTTCCCGGTACCGGTGCGCTTGAATCGCTTGGCGGCACCCGAGTGCGACTTCATCTTGGGCATTTCTTCTATCCCTGGCCGTCTTCGACGGCGGCATCGGAAGCTTCCGGCTTCTCGCTGGTCTCGACCGCCTCGGTTGCAGCAGCCGCGGCCTTCGTCTTTTCGCTGGTCTCTTCGCTCGTCTCTGAGCTCGTTCCAGCGCTGGACTCGGTCTCGACTGCTTCGTCCGAATCGGCCGCACCCGCGGCTTCGGCTTCCTGGTTCTTCTTGTACTCCGCGATGGCCTCGCGCTCACCGACGACGATCATCGACATGAAGCGCCCTTCCATGCGCGGCGGATTCTCCATCTTCGCGAGCGACCCGAGCTGCTTCATCACCTCCTGGAGCTGCTTGCGCCCCCGGTCGGTGTGGACCATCTCGCGTCCTCGGAACATGACCGTGATCTTCACCTTGTCACCCTCGACGAGGAACTTGCGCACCTTGCCGAGCTTGAAGTTGAGATCATGCTGGTCCGTTCCGGGCCGCATCTTCACTTCTTTGAGCGTCGCTGCGTGCGACTGCTTGCTCTTCTTCTTCTTTTGCTGCTCGTACTTGTACCGGCCGTAGTCCATGATGCGGCAGACGGGCGGCCGCGAATTGGGAGCGACCTCGACGAGATCGAGCCCCTCTTCGCGCGCGATCACGAGCGCCTCTTCCGGCGTCATCACGCCGAGCTGCTCGGCGTCCGAGCCGATCACGCGCACCTCACGCACGCGGATCCGCTCGTTGATGCGCACGGTGTCCTTCTCGGGCGCCACGATGCGGAACTTGGATCGAATGGGAATGTGGATCTCCTCCTGGGTTGGACCCGCTAGGCGAACGGACCGAGCTTTCGCTCTTCGTGAGCGCTGGTGAGCTGCTCCACGAGCGCGCCCGTCTCCATTGCGTCGAGCTTGTCCTTCGACTTGCGGAGGCGCGGCGAGACCGTCCCGCCCTCGACCTCCTGATCGCCGATCACGAGGACCAGCGGGATCTTCTGCTCCTCGGCCTCGCGGATGCGATAGCCGAGGGTCTCACTGCGATCGTCGAGCTCGGCCCGCAGGCCGGCGTCGCGGAGCTGCGCCGTCACGCCTGCGGCGTAGTCGGCCTGGCGCTCGGCGATGGGCACGACGACCACCTGCACCGGTGCGAGCCAGAACGGGAAGTCGCCGGCCGTATGCTCGATGTAGATCGCGATGAAGCGCTCGAGCGAGCCGAGCACGGCGCGATGCAGCATCGCCGGCTGGTGCGCCTCGCCGTCGCGCCCGATGTACTTGAGCCCGAAGCGCCCGGGCAGCGCCATGTCGAGCTGGATCGTCGCCAGGGTCCAGGTGCGGCCGAGGACGTCCTCGAAGTCGCACTCGACCTTCGGCGCGTAGAAGGCGGCCTCGCCCGGCTTGATGCCGCACTCGAAGCCAGCCGCCTCGACCGCCTCGACCATCGCCTTCTCGGCGGCGTCCCAGTCGGCAGGGTCGCCCAGGTACTCGTCGGGACGGGTCGACACCGAGATCTTCATACCCTCGAGGCCGAGCGAGCCGTAGACCTCGTGCACCAGGTCGAAGAAGCGCTGGATCTCGCCCGGCACCTGGTCGGGCTCGCAGAAGATGTGCGCGTCGTCCTGGGCCATCGAGCGCACGCGCGCGAGGCCGTTGAGCGTGCCGCTGCGTTCGTTGCGGTGCAGGCGCGAGAACTCGGCGAAGCGCAGCGGCAGCTCGCGATACGAGCGCTTGCGAACCTGGAAGACCTCGCAGTGGCCGGGACAGTTCGTCGCCTTGACCCCGATCTCCTCGCCTTCGTCGGTCCCGGCGAAGAAGTACATGTCGTCGTGGAACATCTCGTAATGTCCCGACTTCTTGTATAGCTCGCTGCGGTTCAGCTGCGGCGTCATGACCTCTTCGAAGCCGTACTTCGGGTACAGCGACTTCACGTAGTCGATGAGGCCGTTGTAGACGACCATGCCCTTGGGCAGGTAGAACGGCGAGCCCGGCGCGATCTGGTCGAGGTGGAAGAGGTCGAGCTGCGGACCGACGCGGCGATGATCGCGCTTCTTCGCCTCCTCGATGCGCTCGAGATGGGCCTTGAGCTGCTTCTTGTCGGCGAAGGCCGTGCCGTAGATGCGCTGGAGCTTCGGCCCCGCCTCGTTGCCCTTGAAGTAGACGCCGCTGGCCTCGAGGAGCTTGACCGCCCCGATCTGGCTGGTCGAGCGCACGTGCGGGCCGCGGCAGAGGTCGGCGAAGTCGCCGTGGCGAAACACGGTGATGTCCTGGCCGTCGGGGATGTCGGCGAGCCGCTCGAGCTTCAGCTCCTCGCCCATGCCGGCGAAGAGCGCCTTCGCCTCGTCGCGGGTCACGACCTCACGCGAGAACTCGGCCTTCTCCTTCAGGATCCGCTTCATCTCGGCCTCGATCTTCTCGAGGTCTTCGGGCGTGAAGGGCTCTGCGACGAGGAAGTCGTACTGGAACTTCTCGCTGTGGTCGGCGCGGCCCGCGTCGACCTGGGCGTCGGGAAACAGGCGCTTCACCGCATCCGCCATCACGTGCTCGGCACTGTGGCGCAGGACGTCACCGCCCTCGGGATCGCGTGTGGTCACGATCTCGAGCGCCGCGTCCTCGGTGAGAGGCTGGCGAAGGTCGACGAGGTGGCCGCCGATGCGGCCTGCGAGTGCTGCTTTTGCGAGACCCGGGCCGATCATCTCAGCCACGGAGAGCACTGTGGAGCCTTCGTCGACCGACAACGCCTTGCCATCGGGCAGGCTGACGGTGATTTGACTCATGATTGTATTGTCATCATGGGTGGCGTCGTCGTCGGACTTCCCGATTGGAGGGCCGGCCCTCGCCCACGGTGGGCTTCGCAGCACGGCGGCGTTTCAGGTCGATGGCTGGATCCGGTCGCGAGAGGCGCGAGCCACCCGGTCGGATGGTAGGCACGGGCGGATTTGAACCGCCGACCCCCACCGTGTCAAGGTGGTGCTCTAGCCCCTGAGCTACGTGCCTGAATCCAGCTAAGGCGGCGGGATAGTTACCGTTCTGCCGCTTGCGTGTCAATTGGCAGGGAAAGCAGGGGCTTCCTTCCGTCGATCTTCCCGTCGATCTTCCTCGGAGCCGGTCGGGTCCTGGCTCGATATCCCCGCTGGGACGGACCTTCGAGCTCAGCCCCGGGACGGCGGCGTCCACAGGATCTTCAGCTGGATGCGCGGGGCGCCATCGCGCGAGTCGCCGCGATCGCGCTCGACGGTGCCGGTCGTGATCTCGAGCTCCTTCGGCGCCGCCGCGAGCACGCGGGCCAGCACGTCCTCGGGCGAGCCGCGGACCACCGCGAAGACCAGCGCCCGGCCCGACTCGAACTCGAGCGGCCGTACCTCGCTGGCTCGCACCCCGGGCCCCTCGAGAAGCGCGATCAGCGCCTCGTAGCCCGACCAGTGCCGGAGCCCGAGCGCCTCGATCTCGACGCCGTCGTCCGGGCTCTCGTCCTCCTCGAGTGCGATCAGCCCCTTCTCGGCGAGGCGGTCGCGCACACGGTCGACGTCGACCGTCGCCTCGACCACGACCACGTACTCGCGGGTCGCCTTCGTCTCACCGGGGAAGAGCACGGGCCGGCTGCCCTGGTCCTCGACGATGCGGAACGAGCGGGCGAACGGCGTCATGTCCTTGCCGAGCGCCTTCTTCAGCCAGTCGTCGGGGAGCTCGCCGGCGTTCGTCGTCCCGCCCTCGCCCTCACCCGGTTCGCCACCGGTGGGCACCGGCGGGCCGTACTCGTCGACGAGCTCGAGCGCAACGCGCGTCACCGCCTCGTAGAGCGCCTCGTTGACCGCGCCCTGGCGCGGACCGCCCGCCCTCGCAGCGCTCGAGTCGAGCGGCTGCACGCCGACGACGCGCAGGACGCGCGGGTCCTCGGCCAGCGACGGCGCGGCGAGCAGCAGCGCGGCCACCGCGCACACGAAGCCGGCCATGCGCCAATCACGGCGCGTGAGGGAGCAGCCTGTCGTCGTCATGCCGAACACTCCGTCACGGGCCGCCCGAAGAGCGCGTCCACGTCCTTCAGCAGCACGTCGCTCGGATCGACGCCGCGGATGCCGCCCACCTGCAGCACCGTCTCGCTCTCACCGGGAATCGTGATGTGGAGATACACCGAGCAGTCTCCCTGATGCGACCGCAGCACCTCGCGCAGCGCGATCATGCGGTCGCGATCGACGTCTGGCTCGAGCACGCGCACGCGCAGGCGCTGGGTGAGCCGCTGCTGCGCCTCGCTCAGCTTGAGCACGTCGCGCACCAGGATCTTCGGCGGATCCCCCGCCTCGAGGGTGCCGGAGATCAACAGCGGGGTCGGCCCGCCCTCTCCGCCGCCGTCCGACGCCATGCGCAGCGTCTCGACGTGCTGATTGTAGGGGTCCGAGAAGATGACGAGGTCGAAGGCCCCCTCGAGGTCTTCGAGGATCGCGAAGCCCATGCGGGCGCCGCGCTTCGTGCGCGTCTCGCGTAGCCCCGAGAGCAGGCCACCCGCCATGATCTCGCGTCCATCCTTGCCCTCGGTGGTCGTCGCCGTCGTGTCCGTGTAGCGGCGCATCTCGCCCGCCACCTCGCCGAGCGGGTGCCCCGAGACGTAGAAGCCGAGCAGCTCCTTCTCGTGCGACAGCCGCTCGCGCTCGCTCCACTCGGGTGCGTCGATGAGGTCGGGCTCCTTGGGCGCCTCGTCGGCGGACAGCCCACCGAAGAGGCTCTCCTGCCCCACTGCGCGATCGCGCTGCTCGGACGCCGCGCGATCGAGGGCGATGTCGAGCGTCGCCCACACCGCAGAGCGGTTCTCGTGCAGAGTGTCGAACGCGCCGCAGCGCACGAGCGCTTCGACCACGCGCCGGTTCACCTTGCGCGCGTCGACGCGCGAGGCGAAGTCGAAGAGGCTCTCGAAGGGGCCTCCCTCGCGACGCGCCTCGAGGATCGAATCGATGGCGCCCGCGCCCACGTTCTTGATGCCCGCGAAGCCGAAGCGGATCGCACCGTCGACGACGTTGAAGTCCTTCTCGCTGCCGTTCACATCGGGCGGCAGGATCTCGATGCCGCTCTCGCGCACGTGCGCGATGTAGCGCGACATGCGGTCGTGGTTGGCCGAGTCGATCGTCAGCACCGCGGCCAGGTACTCGGCGCGGTGATTCGCCTTGAGATAGGCCGTCTGATACGTGATGTAGGCGTAGGCCGTCGAGTGTGCCTTGGGGAAGCCGTAGCCCGCGAACTCGACGATCAGATCGAAGACGTCCCCCGCCTCCTTCGCAGGGATGGCGTTGGCGACGCAGCCGTCGACGAAGCGCTTGCGCTGCTCCTGCATCACCTCGGGCTTCTTCTTGCCCATGGCACGCCGAAGCAGGTCGGCCTCACCCAGGCTGTAGCCCGCCATGCGCTGGGCGATCTGCAGCACCTGGTCCTGGTAGACGATGACGCCGAGGGTCTCCTCGGTCAACTCGACGATCGTCGGGTGCAGGTACTCGATCTTCGTGTGGCCGTTCTTCCGGTTCACGAAGTCGTCGACCATGCCCGACTGCAGCGGCCCCGGCCGGTACAGGGCGACCAGCGGGATCACCTCGCGGAAGCTGCGCGGCTTGAGCTTCAGCACGAGGTCGGTCATGCCCGACGACTCGACCTGGAACACACCCTCGGTATCACCCGCGCAGAGCAGGTCGTAGGTCGTGGCGTCGTCGAGCGGAATCGCGTTGACGTCGAAGTCCTCGTGGCCGGGCTTGCGGCGGATCATGCGCTCCGCGTCCGCCATCAAGGTGAGCGTCTTGAGCCCGAGGAAGTCGAACTTGATGAGGCCGATCTGCTCGACGCACACCATGTTGTACTGGCTCATCACGTCACCGCTCTTCGGATCGCGATAGAGCGGCACCATCTCGATCAGCGGCTTCGTGCCGATCACCACGCCTGCCGCGTGCTTCGACGCGTGGCGGGTCAGCCCCTCGAGGCGCTGGGCCGTCTCGAGCAGCTTGGCGACCTGCCCGTCGGCGCTCATACGCGCACGTAGCTCGGGGCTCTGCTCGATCGCGTCGGCGAGGCTGATGCCGAGCACGTCGGGCACGAGCTTCGCGATCCGATCGACGTCGCCGAAGCCCATGCCGAGCACGCGGCCGACGTCGCGAATCGCCGCCTTCGCCTGCAGGGTCCCGAACGTCACGATCTGCGCGACGCGCATCGCGTCGAATTCGGCCTCTCGCTCGTGTTCGTACGTGCCGGGCTCGGGCTTCGGGCCGTCGTACTTGTCGGCCACGTAGCGGATCACCTGCTCGCGGCCGCGCATGCAGAAGTCGACGTCGATATCCGGCATCGAGATGCGCTCGGGATTCAGGAACCGCTCGAAGATGATGTCGTACTCGATCGGGTCGACGTTCGTGATGTTCATCCCGTACGCGACGAGGCTGCCGGCCGAGCTGCCGCGCCCGGGACCGACAGGGATGTCGTTCTGCTTCGCGTAGTTGATGAAGTCGGAGACGATCAGGAAATAGCCGGCGAAGCCCATCTCCTCGATGACGTTCAGCTCGTGCTGCAGCCGCTCGCGGTAGACCTTGCGATCACCGGTCTCGAAGGGCTCATCCGGCGCCATGCCGAGCTTCTCGCGCAGGCCCGCCTCCGCCTGCTCCTCCATCACCTGATCGAGGGTCTTGCCCGACGGCACCTGGTACTCGGGCATGTGGTACGTGCCCATCGGAATCTCGAGCTCGCAGCGCTCGGCGATCACCAGGGTGTTCTCGACCGCCTCGGGATGGTCGTGGAAGACCTCCCGCATCTCGTCGCCGTCACGCACGTAGAAGCCGCTGCCGTCGAAGCGGAAGCGCTTCTCGTCGGACAGGTTCGCGGCTGTACCGATGCAGAGCACCACGACGCGCTGCTCTGCATCGGTACAGCCGCGAACCTGTCCGACGAGAAGCGCGTCGTGGTGCTCGTGGTCGTCCGCATCCAGGTAGTGGGCGTCGTTGGTCGCCACGAGCGGGATCCGCATGTCGTGGGCCATCTTGATGAGCTCGGCGTTGGCCACGTCCTGATCGTGGATGCCGTGGCGCTGCAGCTCGAGGTAGTAGCGGTCGCCGAAGAGCTCGTGGAACTGCTCGGCGAGCCCCCAGGCCCGCTGAGTCTCGCCGCGGACGATCGCGCGCGGCACCGGCGCCGACAGGCAGCCCGACGTCGCGATCAGCCCCTCGTGATGGTTCGAGAGCAGGTCCCAGTCGACCCGGGGCTTGTAGTAGAAGCCCTCGAGATAGGCCTTCGAGACCAGGTACATCAGGTTCTGGTAGCCCTGCTCGTTCATCGCGAGCAGCAGCAGGTGGTTCATCGCGTCGAAGCCGTTCTCGTCGCGCTCACGCTTCTCACGAGCGAAGCGGGAGCCGCCCGCGAAGTAGACCTCGCAGCCGATGATCGGCTTCACGTCGTTGGCGCGGGCCTTCTCGTAGAACTCGATCGAGCCGAAGAGGTTGCCGTGGTCGGTCTGAGCGACCGCCGGCATGTTGCACGCCTTCGCCCGCTCGAAGAGCGGGTTGTGCTTGATGGCGCCATCGAGGAGCGAGTACTGGGTGTGCAGATGCAAATGCACGAACGGCTTCGGCAACGCCCTACTCCCACTCGATCGTGGCCGGCGGCTTCGACGAGATGTCGTACACGACGCGGTTGATGCCCTTCACCTCGTTGATGATCCGGTTCGAGATACGACCGAGCACCTCGTAGGGCACGTGGGCAAAGTCGGCCGTCATCGCATCGACGGAAGTGACGCAGCGCACGGCCACCACGTTCTCGTACGTCCGCGCGTCGCCCATGACGCCCACGCTCTGCACGGGGAGGAACACCACGAGGGCCTGCCAGATCTCGTCGTAGAGCCCGGCCTCGCGGATCTCCTCGTTCATGATCGCGTCCGCCCGGCGCAGCGGTTCGAGCCGCTCGGGCGTCACCTCGCCCATGATGCGGATCGCGAGCCCCGGGCCGGGGAACGG
>CAYYSY010000312.1:0-76375 GCA_964474355.1 uncultured Spirochaetaceae bacterium
GCCGTCGCCGTGCTGCGCTGAGCTCTCGAGGCGCAGGCTTGCGGCCTGGCGGAGGCCCGAGGATGGCGCCGTCGCCGGTCTGTAGCGGTTGAGCCGGCATGACGGGTCCTCCTGGAGACCGAATGGTCCTCACGGAGCATCGAGCTGTGCCCCCACGAAATGACGTGTCCAGGTGACACCCGCCGGTCGCGGGCGAGGCATAGCCAATGCGCGTTCTTCTGCATACCGGCAAGGTGGGCTGCCAGACGGAAGGGGCCGTCTAGATGCGCGTTCTCCTCCATACGGGCAAGGGCGGCGTGGGCAAGACGAGCCTGTCGCTCGCGACGGCGCTCGCTGCGGCCGAGCACGGCCACCGGGTCTTCGTGCTCTCGACCGACGCCGCGCACAGCCTGGGCGACGCGCTCGGCGAGCCCGTCGGCTCCCGCCCGCGCGAGATCACCGAGAACGTCGTGGCCCAGGAGGTCGGCGTGCTCGATGAGCTCGACCGGGCCTGGTCCGAGATCCAGGAGTGGCTGCGCGCGCTGATGCGCGAAGAGACCGACGATCTCGTCGCCGAAGAGCTGCTCGTGTTTCCCGGCATGGAGGAGCTCGTGTCGCTGCGCGCGGTGCGCGAGGTCGAGGCGACGGGCGAGTTCGACACCTGCGTCGTCGACTGCGCGCCCACCGGCGCGACGCTTCGCATGCTTCGCTTCCCCGATGCGTTGCGCGTCTTCATGGAGCGCTTCTTCGTGCTCGAGCGCAAGGGCGCGCGGCTGCTCCGCAAGGTCGGTGGCGCCGGGCTCGTGCCCGGCGAGGCCTTCTTCGACGCGTTCGAGCGGCTCTATCTCGAGGTCGACGACGTGCGGCAGATCCTGCTCGACAACGACCGCACGAGCGCGCGGCTCGTCGTGAACCCCGCCCGTATCGTCGTCGACGAGACCCGCCGTTCGTTCTCCTACCTGTCGCTCTACGGGGTCGCGACCGACGGCGTGCTGGTGAACCGAGTGCTGCCGGACGAAGCCAAGGGCGGGTACTTCGCGCGCTGGGCCGAGCGCGAGCGGGGCGAGCTCGAGGCGATCCGCGAGTCGTTCCCGGTGCCGCTCTTCCAGGCACCGCTGCACGAGCACGAGCCCATCGGCGTCGAGGCGCTCCGCCGGCTCGGTCTCGAAACCTTCGGCGAGCGCGACCCGGCGGCGCTCCTCGCCCGCGGCCGCCCCTTCGAGGTCGTCCGTCGTGGCGACCGCCCGGTGCTCCGCATCGAGCTCGCGGGGGCCGAGAAGGGCGAGATCGACGTCACCCTCGCGGGCCCCGAGCTCCACGTTCGCGTCCGCGACGCCCGCCGCCGCGTGAGCCTCCCCGCCTCGCTCGAGGGCCGGCCGATCGAGCAGGCCGATCTCCGAGGCAACACCCTCGAGGTCGTCTTCTCGGCCTGAGCATCCCCGCCCCGGGTGCGGACCCACCCGATCCATCGATTCCCCGCCATTCTTGGATCGACGCCTCCGGGGGAGCGTGTTACGGTTGCCACACGGTTTCAGCTCTTTCGAGGGGTTGGGGATCCAGTTGCCGGTCCTCCCCGACCGATCGGGCTGTGGACGCAGCATTTCTGCCGTGCTGGGGGGCGCAGGCTTGAAGCGCGTAATCCGGGGGCGACTCCGCGGCGAGTCCGTGTGCCGGCGCCAGGCCTTCAGCGGCTCGCTGGCAGGTTTGGTTGGCGCTCGCGCGGGCCGGGCCCTCGCACCCCTTCTTCTATTCCTGTCGGTCTTCGCGATCGTCGGCGCGAGCGTCGCGGCCGAGATCATCGACGTGCGTGTCGGACAGCATCCGACGTTCACGCGCGTGGTCTTCGAGCTCGATTCGGCAGCCGGCTATCAGCTCTCGAAGAGCAGGCCCGCCGATGGCAACGAAGAGCTCGTGGTGATCCTGCAGGCCACGTCGATCCCGCGGCGCGTTCAGTCGCCGCGGCGATCGCTGCTCGGTCTGGTCCGTGTGGCGCCGGAGGGCCGGCAGGCCGTCGCGCGCATCGAGCTCAAGAAGAAGGGGCTCATCGTCAAAGAGCGCATCATGTCGAGCCCGTATCGCGTGGTGCTCGACGTGCTGGACCCCAACGCCGCGGCCGCCGCAGCGAAGCCGAAGCCCGCACCCAAGCCCGCACCCAAGCCCGAGCCGAAGCCCGAGCCGGTCGTGAAGGCCGAGCCGAAGCCGACGCCGAGGTCCGTCACCAAGCCCGAGCCGAAGCCGGCACCGAAGCCCGCCCCCGCCGCCCCCGAGCCCGAGCCCGAGCCGGAAGAAGACGACCTGCTCGGCGCCGCAGACGACGACCTCGGCCCCGGGCCCGGTGAAGCCACTCGCCGGCCTGCACCGCCCGGCACCACCGCCGAGCCGAGCGAGGGCGGCATCGCCACCATGGGTCAGACCGACCGGGTCGCTCCGCCGCCGAAGCAGCCGGTCCGTCCGGCGCCGATCGCCGAAGAAGAAGGCGGCGGCATGGGCACGCTGCTCGGCTTCGTCGGCGTGATCGCGCTCGTCGGGCTTGGCGCCTTCGTCTTTCTCAGGCTCCGCGGACGTGGCGGGGACGACGAGGACGAAGAGGCCGCGGGGGACGACGACGAGGCGAACCCCTTCGCCCGCATGGAACGGCTCAGCGAGGACCAGAGTCAGGGCGCCTCCACCGCCGAGAAGCCCGCCGGCGAAGCGGGCGGCGGCGGCCCTCAGCTGACCCTCGACTCGCTCGTGGACGACATGCCGGTGAAGGCCGGTGACGCCGGGGCGTCGGCAGAGCCCGACCTCGGCGAGACGATCATCACGGCAAAGGACTTGGAGGGCGGAGAAGAGCCCTTCTCGCTGGTCCAGGAGGAGGAGGGTCCCGCCGCCGGCGCACCGCCTCCGTCTCCGGCGGCCGAAGGCCCGACCTTCGCGCCGGAAGTAGACGAAGCAGAACTCTCGGAGGAAGAGATGGCAAAGCTCATCCAGCAGTTTGAGGCACGGGTCGCCGCCCTCGAGAGCCGACTCGACGAGCAAGCCGAGGCCCGCGAGCGCCTCGAGCGCCAGGTCGCCGCGCAGACCGAAGAGCTGCGCGTCCAGCGCGCCGCCATCGCGCGCACCCAGCGCGCCGTGCGCAACCTGACTCGCGGCGAAGAGGACGGCCCGACCGAGCCGGCGCTGCGCGACCCGAACGGCTGATCCGCCCCGCGCCCGTCACGCATCGGGGCCAAGTAGACAGTCGACGCTCGCCTGACCTCGGGGATCAGTGTGCGTGCGACCTTCGGCACATCCCGGGTCCGAACGTGCGCGCAACCCCCCTCAGACCTGCCCGATGAACGTACGCGGCACCCTCGTCGCTCTCTTCGCGATCACGATTTCGTTGGCGGTGCTCGTCTTCTCGATCGGTGACGACGAATTCGAGCCGTCTGCGCCGTCACCGGCGGAGCTCGATCCGCTCGCGTTCGACGATGGCGAGCGCATCGAGCTCGAAGCCGGCTCGGCCTCGCTCACGTGCGGCTTCGACCACGACGCGCCGCGTCCGGCGGGTACACCGATCGGCGGGGTCACGTACACGGAGCTGCGCGAGCGCGTACGCGGATGTGTCTCGACGCAGCTCGTCCACCTCTACTACACCGGCAGCATGAATGCCGGCGTGACGAGGCTCGTCGCCGCAGTGACGAGCGCGGCGGTCGAGGTGGGCGTGCGCGGCCGGCTGCTCGACGCCGACTCGAAGGGGGGCGACATCGCGGCGGCCATGCGGGCTGGCGAGCTGATGAGTGAGCACGGCTGGGCGATGTGGGTGGCGCGAGGCTCGTCGTGTTACAGCGCGTGCACGATGCTGCTCGCCGCAGCGCACTACCGGGCGGTGCGAGGCGACGTCGGCATTCACCGCGTCTTCCCCGCGCACTCGACGGCGACGTCGCGCGAGGAGCTCGCGCACGATCTCGAGCGGATCCTCGGCCGGATCCGCGACTACCTGATGCGGCACGGCGTCAGCACACAGCTCGCCGACGCGATGATGACCGTGCCTGCCCGCGAGATCCGCGTGCTCACCGACGCAGAGCTCGCGGGGTTTGGCCTCGTTGGCCAGAACGCCGCCCAGGCCGATCTCGAGCGCATTCAGCTCGTGCAGCGCTGCGGCATGGCGTTCGTGCGTCGCGCCGAGGCGTGGGAGCAGGCGCACGCCGAGGAGTGCGTCCGGCCCTACGTGCAGCGCGCGCGAGAGACGGACGTCTCACCGCGCCGCTTCGAGTGCGCCATCCTCGAGTGCGGCCGGAAGCTCGAGCCGCTCTTCGGCTTTCCCGATCCCGAGTGTCCGGCCGAGAGCCCGATCTTCCGGACGAGCAGCTGGCACTTCTGCGAAGACAACGAGCAGAGGCGCGCGCAGGCGCAGTAGTGCCGCCAGCCCGCGATCAGAACACGCCGAACAGGCCGCCCCTCTCCTTCTTCGACTGTTCGAGCAGTGCGACGATCTCCGCATGACCGGCGGCGCCCGCGATCTGGGCGGGCGTGCGTCCACGGTCATCGCGTCGTGACGGATCCGCGCCGCGACGGAGCAGCACCTCCACCACGCCGAGATGGCCCGCCTCGGCAGCACGGATCAACGGAGTCGCTCGACCATCGCCGCGGGCCTCCACGTCGGCGCCGCGCGCGAGGAGCAGCTCGCAGACTTCGATGTGTCCCGCCGCGGCGGCGAGCAGGAGGGGCGTGTTGCCCGATGCCGATCGCAGCTCGACATCGGCGCCGCGCTCGATCAGCATGCGCGCCGTCTCGACGTCGCCCCGCCGCGCGGCGACGGCGAGCAGGCCGAGCCCGTCGCCGCAGCGCGTATCGGCGCCGGCGCCGCGGGCGAGCAGCAGCTCGACGATGTCGGTATGACCGTGCTGCAGCGCCTGGCAGACCGGCGCGCTTCGCCCCCGGCGCTTCGCCGCGCTCGCGCCGGCGTCGAGCAGAGCGCGGGTCGTTCGCACGTCGCCCGAGCGCACCGCGGCGTCCAGCGGCGTCGCGCCGCCGCCGTCCGCCCGCGCGAGATCCGCGCCCGCCTCGAGCAGCCGGCGTGCGGCGTCGACGTGTCCCTCCCGCGCGGCGTCGAAGAGCGGAGTTCGGCCGCGCGCGTCCCGCGCGTCGGCCGCCGCCCCCTTCTGCAGCAGGATCGCGGCGCAGTCGACGTGCCCGCCCCGGGCGGCCTCGTGGAGCGCGGTGCGGCGGCTGGCATCCCGCGCGTTCGGGTCGGCGCCGCGCTCGAGCAGGAGCGTCGCGATCTCGGCGTGTCCTCTCGCTGCCGCCAGCGCGAGCGCCGTCGCGCCATCTTCGTTCGTGCTCCGCACCGTGGCCGCGTTGCCGGCGAGCGCTCGAACCTGCGCGGTGTTCCCACGCCAGGCGGCGATCTGGATGGGCGCCCAGCCCTCGAAGCCCGACCCCGACTCGGGCGTCGAGCTCGACGCGAGCCAGGCGGCGTCGTCGTCGCGCCTGGGCTTGCGCGTGTCCCGTGCGCCCGCGCGTCGAAGCAGCGAGACGACGTCGCGATGGCTCCCCGCCTTCGCCAGCTCGAGCGCCGAGCTCCCGGCGCGGTCCGTGCGTGCGACGTCGCTCTTCGCGCGGATCAGCAGTGCGACCACGTCGGCATGACCTCGCGAGGCCGCATTCATCAGCGGAGTGCGCCCGAAGGCATCGACCCGGTTCGGGTCGGCTCCGCCACGCAGCAGCGCCTGGGCGATGTCGACGTGGCCCGATCGGGCGGCGACGACCAGGGCCGGATCGCCGAACGCATCGGCCCTGTCGACCTTCGCGCCGCCCTCGAGGAGCGCCGTCACGACGTCCGGATGCTCCAGGCGCGTTGCCGTGTCGAGCGGCCGCCTGCCTCTTTGATCCTTCTGCTCGGCGTCGACGCCCGCTGCGAGCGCGACTCTCACGAGGCCCGGGTCGTTCGACACGACACCGCGCCAGAGATCGCTGCGGGCGAACTCCCGCGCCGCCTTGCGTTCGGTCGACAGGCGCTTCCGAGCAGGCTCGTAGCCCGCCCGAGCCGCCGATCGGATGAGCTTCATGCCTTCGTCGCGCTCTCCCGTCTGCCCCAGCAGCACGCCGAGGTTGTAGGCGGCGCGCGGGTCGCCCTTCTTCGCGGCGCCACGAAGCCAGCGCCGCGCACGGTCGAGGTCGCGCGGGACGACGACGCCGTTGCGATAGATGCTCGCGAGCCGGATCGCCGCATCGACGTCGCCCTTGCGCGCGAGCTTCTCGAGTCGCGAGATCGCGCCCCGCATGTCGCCCTCGCGGACGCGCTGGAGCGCCGGCTCGAGTGGCGGCGCAGCGGACACGTCGACGTCGGCATGGGCGAGCGTCCCGAGCAGCCAGCTGCCGACCAGAAGAGCGAGCGCCGCGCGACGCGCGAGATCAGGGCTCGCCATGCAATGTCTCCATCTCGACGCCGACCTCGCGCAAGAACCCGAAAGGCAGCTCACCGCCAGCGCACACGATGATGGCGTCGTTCGGGATCGTCTCCTCGCCAGCCTCGACCTGCAAAGTGACGCTCGCGTCGTCGATGCGCGCGACGGTCGAAGTGCGCACCACGCGGATCCGCTCGGCGCGCTCACGCTCGTCGAGCTTGCTGCGGTTCGGCGGCTTGGCGCGCCCGAACGAATCGCCGCGGCACGAGAGCGTCACGACGGTCCCCGGCTCGTCGGCGAGCGAGATCGCGGCCTCGAGCGCGCTGTCGCCCGCACCCACGACCAGCACGTGGCGGCCCCGATGATCGGCCGGGTCTTCGAGCAGATAGGTGACCTTGGCGAGCTCTTCGCCCGCGGCGCCGAGACGGCGCGGCGAGCCTCGCCGGCCTATCGCGAGGACGACCGCGCGGCAGGTGAACTCACCGCTCGTCGTCGTCACGCGGAAGCCCGCGCCGTCGCTCTCGATCGCGCTCACCTTTTCTCCGTAGTCGATCTCGACTCTGGTCTCGCGCTCGGTGCGTTGCCACAGCTCGAGCAGCGCCTCCTTGGTCGTCTCGCGCAGCTTCACCTTGCCCACGAGCGGCAGCTCGACCGGCGCCGTGAGCACGAGCTTGCGGCGTGGATAGTGGGCGACCGCGCCGCCGAGCGTGTCCTGCTCGAGCGTGCGCGCGCGCAGGCCGTGCTGCTTCGCCGCGAGGGTGGCGGCGAAGCCCGCCGGGCCCGCGCCGACGATCACGACGTCGACCCGGTCGCCCTGGCCGATGCCGTCGAGGTCCCGCACCGAGTCGATCACCTGACGCCCCTGCTCGATCGCGTTCCGGATGAGCCCCATGCCGCCGAGCTCGCCGACGATGAACAGGCCGGGCACGCTCGACTCGAAACGTGCATCGAGCACCGGGACCTCGACGCCGCGCTCCTTCGTGCCGATCACGAGCGTGATCGCGTCGAAGGGGCAGGCGTCGCGGCACGCGCCGTGCCCCACGCAGTTCGCCGCGTTCACGAGCACGGCCTTGCCTTCGAGCACCTGGAGCACGTCCGACTCGGGGCAGGCCGTGACGCACGCGCCGGAGCCCAGGCAGCGGATCGGGTCGATGAAGGGGTGGAGCGCCGCGGGCAGGTGGAGCCCTTCTTCGCGGGCGGACTCGATGGCCTCGCGAATGCGTGAGTCACGCCTGCGCCGACGCAGGACGAACCAGACGAACACGGCGATCAGTGGGACGCCGTAGACGAGCCAGGCGATGAGTGAGGTCGAGTCCATCATCTGATCAGAAGTCCCACCGGACGCCGAAGACGAGCGAGTAGGTGTTCTCGGTCGGCCGCGCGCTGTCGCCCACGCCTCCGCTCCACCCGTAGGCGAAGTCGAGGTCGAAGAAGAGGTCACGCCACCCGTAGTCGAGCCGCACGCGCGGGACGAAGTGGATCGAGTCGTCCTCCGTATTCTGGTACTCGAGCCGCAGGATCGGGTTCAGCCTGAGCCGGCGCCAGACCGGGAAGCGCCCCGTCGCCTCGAGTACGTAGCGGTCGGTGCGCCCGCCGTCGAAGATGCGGAGCCCGAAGCTCGTGACGTCGCCGTCCATCACGAGCGACCGCACACCGAGCTGGACGAAGTAGCCGAACTCGTAGCCGGTCCCGGGGAAGCCCTGGACGCCTCCGGATGTCTCCGTGCCGCCCAGGCTCATCGCGCTGAAGCTGCCGTTCACGTTCATGCGGTCGTGAAAGTCCCAGCGTGCGCCCGTCGAGAAGTTGGTCGCGGTCGCGCTGCGGTCCTTCGCGAGCTGCTTCAGCTGGTCCTCGCTGAACGTCGCCGCGAGCTCTTCGAGTGACGATGCGCCCTGGCCGATCAACGCGTTGCCCATCGTCACGATCGGGCTCTTGCGGTACTCCAGCAGGCCGTTGACGCTGACCGTCTCGGTGATCTGCTGGTTGCCGAGCAGGGTCGCGATGTTGACGACGTTGAAGTACGCGTCGTAGTCGAGGGTCCCCACGATCGTGCGCCCCGATCGGAGATGCCGGAGCTCAGCGCCGATCGCGCCACGGTACGTGAGGTTCGCCTCGTTCTGGTAGTTGCCGTAGAGCTCGACGTCGACGAGCGAGAAGACGTCGAGCACACGAATGGCGCCGCCCACCTGATAGCGATCCGTGTTGATGTTGTCGGACGCGTAGCTCTCGAGCGGGAAGCCTCCGAGCACCTGCACATCGATGCGGTCGGTGGCGCGGTAGCCGAGTCGCGCGCCGTCGAAGCGGCCGATCACGCCCCCGTCTCCCCGTTGGCGTCCGACGTTGCCCCACCACCCACGCCCTCGCTCGGAGACCTCGACCAGGAGCAGGCTCAGCCGCGAGTCGCTGCCGATCGACTCCCTGCCGAAGTCGAGCCGCGTGCGGCCTGCCGCGCTCGTCTCGACCTCGAGCCGGTCGGTTCGCATGCGCGCCCGCACGAAGAGATCGGTGAACCACGACGAGTCGTAGAGCGTGTCGCCGAAGTCGTCGTCGAAGAAGCCCTGGGCGCGCGAGTAGTAGCTGAGGAGGCTTCCGTTCACGTCGAAGCGCGTGCCGCCCGAGCGCGCGCGGCCCGAAGTCCGCTCGGACGGGAGCGTGCTGGCGGTGGCCAGCGCCTGCAGCCGCTGGCGCACGCGCGGCGCGTGCTCGTGGTCGGGATAGCGCTCGAGGAAGCGTTCGTACTCCGCCTTGGCGTGAGCGCGCTGGCCGCTTCGCTCGCGCGCGAGTCCGAGGAGCTCGAGCGCTTCCGGGTGCGCCCCTGGCGCATTGAGGGACAGCACGCGGGTGCAGAGCTGAGCGGCGCGGGCCGGGTCTCCTTCTGCGAGCGCGCGGTTCGCGTCGGCGAGCAGGCCCGCGGCCGCCGCCTCGTAGCGGGGAGCGCCCGCCCCGCCCGCGTCGGGGATCCGGATCTCGAGCCGGTGCAGCTCCGAGCCCTGCACGATCTCGAAGGCCGTCTTGCGCGCGAACCGCACCTCGATGACCAGCCCGTGGTCGGCGGCCGAAGGCAACGTCTCGATCGATACGACGGGCGCCTTCGCGTCCGGAGCGAATGGTCGAAAGGTGTCGCCTGGGACGAGCCCGGCTTCGTCGGTGCGGCCGAGCCCGAGCGCGCGCAGCTCGATGCGCACGCTCTCGGCCGGCGCTCGCGGCGAGTGGCTCATGTAGCGGAGTGGCGCCGTGAAGCCGAGCTCGACGAGCCAGCCCGACTCGGTGCGCTTGCCGTCCACGGCGCGGACCGTCTTCGCGCCCTGCGCGTGCGCGAGGGTCGACCCTGTGACCAGCAGCAGGGTCACGATCGCACCCACGACGCGCCGCAGGTGCGCGGGATGGGCGCGCTTCGAAATGGACATCTCTTCTCGAACGATCAGCATCGGCCAGCCGCCAGTGGCGCGAAAGCCCGCCGCACACGTGGGCGACGACAAAAGGGGTTCACGAATATGCGTCGCCTCGCCGAAGTATGAGCGTGTCGAACGTCACCATCCGAGGCGCCCTTCCGAACGATGTAATTCCGAACGATCTGCTGCGGATGAGCCCGGATCCTCGAGTGGGGAATTCTGCCCCGCCTCCGCCCCGATCCGCGTCGTATGCAGAAGGCCGCATGCATTGACTCTCGATCTCGACACCGATGAGCGAGCCACCGATGCAGCGGCGTCGAAAGGGCGCTGTACTCCCACCGGCAGCTCACACGCGCCGATGATGGGGATGGACAGGTTGGACGAAGAGGCGGCCCGAGTCGGGTCGGGCACCGGACGCGATCGCAGCGAGCGCACGAAGGGCGCAGCCCGCACGCGGGCGCCGGGTGCCGGACCGCGCGTGGCGCGCGCCATGCTGCTGGGGCCGGTGGGCCTGGCTTGCGCCGTCGCCATCGCCTTCGGCTGGCGCACGCGCGACGAGTACTACGTGGTGCCCGACGAAGGCCTCGGCTATGCGCTCGGCATCGTCGGGCTCGTGATGATGCTCCTGCTGCTGCTCTACTCCGTCCGCAAGCGCTGGTCGGTGCTCCGCAACGCCGGGCCCCTGCGTCACTGGTTCCACATACACATGGCGCTCGGCCTGCTCGGGCCGACCGCGATCCTCTACCACTCGAACTTCAGCCTGGGCTCGCTCAATGCGAACGTCGCGCTGCTCTGCATGCTGACGGTGAGCGCGAGTGGAATCGTCGGACGCTTCATCTACACGCGGATCCACTACGAATTTCGCGGCCGGGTCGCGAGCCTCGCGGATCTTCGCGCGGAGGCGCAGGCGGAGGGCGCGGTGCTGGCCGAGGCGACGCGTGTCGCGCCGCGGATCTCCGAGGTGCTCGACGCGCACCGCGCGTGGGCCTTTCGCGGCCGCAGCCTGCCGGGCCGCCTCGCGATGATCACGGTCGTCGGCATGCGTGGGCGCGTGGCGCGCCGCCGGGCGCTGCGCGCGTGGCGCCGATCGGCATCCTCGAACCGCGCGACCTCGCCTGCAGCGCACGACGTGCGCCGGGCCGTCAAGGCGCAGATCGCGGCCATTCGGCGCGTGGCGGAGTTCTCGACGTACGAGCGCTTCTTCGCCCTGTGGCACGCGCTCCATCTCCCCTTCTGCGTCGGTCTCTATGCGGCCGCGACGGTGCACGTCGTCGCGGTCCACATGTACTGAGCGTCGACGGTTGGCTTCGAAGATGCGATTCGCGGGACGGCACGGTGAGACCGGGTGTGCGACGCCGTGGCGCTCGCTGATCCTCGCGGCGGTCTTGCTCCTGAGCGCCACGCAGGCGACGGCCGCGGGGCTGGAGGATCTCGTGTCGCCCGGCGATCTGATCGCCGCTCACGAGCGCGAGACGAAGGAGTGCGGTGACTGTCACGAGCGCTTCGATCGAAGCTCGCAGAGCAGGCTGTGCCTCGTCTGTCACGAGGAGGTCGCGGATGACGTCCAGCGCGGTCGAGGACTCCATGGGCGACTCGGCGCGGGCGACGGCAGCGAGTGCCGGGTCTGCCACACCGACCACAAGGGCGAGGCCGCGGACATCGTGGGTCTCGTGAAGGAGTCGTTCGATCATCGCCGCACGGACTTTGCGCTCGAAGGGCTGCACGGCTCGGTGCCGTGCGCCGACTGCCACGCGAAGGGCGAGCGCTACCGGGAGGCGGAGCCCGGCTGCGCGACCTGTCACGGCGACGCCGATCCGCATCGCGGCCAGCTGGGCGACGATTGCCAGCAATGCCACACGCCGCGCGACTGGACGTCGGTCGAGTTCGATCATGCGTCGACGAAGTTCCCTCTCGAGGCGGGCCACGCCGACGCGGCGTGCGCCTCGTGTCATCCGAGGGGACGCTTCGAGGCCGTGTCGACCGACTGCGTGTCGTGTCATCGCGTCGACGACGCGCACCGCGGACGGCTCGGCAACGCGTGCGGCGACTGTCACGATCCGTCGGGCTGGGACCGGACGGTCTTCGACCACGACCGCAAGACGCGCTTCGCGTTGCGGGGCGCTCACGCCCGCATCGACTGTCGCGCGTGCCACGTCTCGGAGCCGAGCGAGGTCGAGCTGTCGATGGACTGTGTGAGCTGCCATCGCCTCGACGACGATCACCGCGGCGCGCGCGGCAAGCAATGCGGCGACTGTCACCGCACGCAGTCGTGGTCGCGCAGCCACTTCGACCACACACGAGACGCGAGCTTCGCGCTGCACGGAGCCCACGCCAGCGTCGCGTGCGAGCTCTGCCACACCGGCAGCCCTGCGACGGCAAAGACGCCCACGCGCTGTGTGGAATGTCACGAGACCGAAGACGTGCATCGCGGTACCCTCGGCGCCGACTGCGGGCGGTGTCACACGAACGCGAGCTGGTCGCGCCGGGTAACCTTCGATCACGACTTCACCGACTTCCCGCTGCTGGCCCTCCACCAGCTCGCCTCGTGTGAGGACTGCCACGCGAGCCACCGCTTCGCCGACGCCGCGACCGACTGCATCGGCTGCCACGCGCGCGACGACGCCCACGAGCGCCGGCTTGGGAACGACTGCGCGCGGTGCCACAATCCGAACGGGTGGCGCTTCTCGCAGTTCGAACACGAGAGAGAGACGGACTTCGCGCTGACCGGTGGACACGAGTCGCTCGAGTGCGTCGCCTGCCACGTGAAGCCCACGTCGGGGCCGTCGACGAAGCTCTCCGCGTCGCCGCGGTGTGCCACGTGCCATCTGAGCGACTCGCCGCACGATGACGCGTACGGGCGGGACTGCCAGCGCTGCCACGTCGTCGAGTCGTGGGAGAGGACGAAGCAGGGGGTGCGATGAAGATGCGCGACCACGTGAATCCCCCGACGATCATCGCCCTGGCAATGGCGCTCGCCCTGGTCTGGGCACTCTCGATGGAACGGCGCGCCGGGGCGGAGGAGGGCAGGGAGACCGACAGCCGCGCCGAGTCGGAGATCGTCTTCGACGAGCGCTTCGACCACGTCGGCACGCGCTTCATCCTGACCGGCTCGCACGAAGGCGTCGCGTGCGAGAGCTGCCACGCGATGGGCGTCTTCCGCGGAACGCCGATGTCGTGCGGCTGGTGCCACGACGGCTCGGGCACGCGGGCCGAGTCGGGCAAGCCGCTCAGCCACGTTCCGACCTCGAACCAGTGCGACGACTGCCACACGACGTTCACGTGGCTGGAGGTCCGCTTCGAGCACAGCGGGGTGACGGGCGCGTGCACGAGCTGCCACAACGACGTCCAGGCCGAGGGCAAGCCGCTGGGGCACGTCGTCACGAACGAGCAGTGCGATTTCTGTCACAACACGTTCGTGTGGCAGTCCATCCGCGTCGATCACTCGAACATCACGGCACCCTGCTCGAGCTGTCACAACAACGTCGACGCGACGGGCAAGCCGATGGATCACATCGTCACGAGCTCGGAGTGCGACGCTTGTCACTCGACCCGCGCCTGGGTCCCTGCGACGTTCGACCACGCGGGCATCGTGAGCGACTGCGCGAGGTGTCACAACGACGTCGATGCGTCGGGCCTGCCGGATGGGCACTTCATCACGATGCAGGACTGCAGCGCGTGCCACACGACGAACGCCTGGCGCCCGGACACCTTCCGGCACATGTCGGCGAACTATCCGGGTGACCACGCGCGTGATCTCGATTGCACCGAGTGTCATCCGGGCAACAGCGAGATGGTCGTCTATACCGACGATCCGAACCTGGCGCCGTATTGCGCGGGCTGCCACAAGAACGACTTCGATCCCGATCCGCACAAGCAGCACGAGAATCCGGATCACGACTACACGGCGGACGAGCTCGCCGACTGCACCGGCGCGTGCCACATCTACACCGACTCGAGCCTCACTGTGATCAAGGAGGCGCGCAGCGGCGAGCACCGCGTGAGCGACCGCGACTTCGACTAGGCGTTGCCCACGAGCTCGAGTGCGCCCCGTGCGCCGGCGTGGCCGCCGTCGGGCAGCAGCCGCGTCTCCATGCCGAAGCTGGCGCCGACGCGGACCAGGATCTTCTGGAGCGCCGGGTTGTCGTTCAGCGTGCTGCCGCCGAAGACCCAGCGCGGCGTCTGCGTCATGGCCGAGACGCCGGCGCAGACGAGCGCCACGTTCTCGGCGACGAGGCTCATCACGCCCACCGCGAGGTCCTCGCGGCTCGGGGCGCCGGCCTCGCCGCGTCCCTCGGCGAGCCAGCGGCTGAGCTTTCCGAACGCCGACGCGGTCGTCTCGCCCGGCAGGGCGATCTCGCCCGCTTCGTAGATGTCCGCGACGAGCAGGTCGACGCGCGATGGATCGCCGCGACCGGCCAGCTCGCAGAGCTCGGCGAAGCTCTCGCAGCCGGTCAGCGCCACGCCGAGGCCGAGCACGGTGCCGCCGCCGAGCGCGGTGCCGCCGACACGCAGCACGTCGCCGTCGGCGACGCGCATGACCGATGTGCCCGTGCCGAGCGAGATCAGCAGATAGGGTGCGCTCTCGTCGAAGCCCTCGCCGTCCGCGTCGCCCAGCTGGGCGTGGGCGCCCGCGCCCCAGGCCGCGAACTCCTGGAAGTGGCCGGTGCCCGTGGCGCCACGCTCGGCGCAGCGGGCCTCGATGACCTTCGCGCCACAGCCCGTGAGCCCGACCCGGTCGGGCTGGAGCCGCGCGACCTCGTCCATGACGTCGGCGACGTGACCGGAGAGCAGCGTCTCGTAGCGGACGTCGCCCGCGTCGGTTCGTACCGCGAGCTTGGCCAGCGTCGCGCCCGCGTCGATGCCGACGGTCGTGCCGCCATTGCCTCGAAAGTCGTTTTCTTGCTGGGGATTCAATGGGTTACACTCGCCCGCCAATTGGAACTGCCATGTATACCGCGTTCTACGGACTTCGCGAGAAGCCGTTCAGCCTGACACCGAATCCCCGCTTCCTCTTCCTGGCCGAGAGCCACCGGGAGGCGCTCGCCCATCTGCTGTATGGGCTCGAGCAGGGGGAGGGGTTCATCGTCGTGTCGGGCGAGGTCGGCACGGGCAAGACGACCATCTGCCGCACCCTGCTCGAGCGCCTCGGCGTCGAGACCGAGCTCGCCTTCCTCTTCAATCCGTCGGGCACTGCCGACGAGATGCTGCAGAGCGTGAACGAGGAGTTCGGGCTGCCGGCGACGGGGCTCTCGCGGCGCGAGCTGCTCTCGCAGCTGAACCGGTTCCTGCTCGACAAGAATCGCGAGTCGAAGCGCGTCGTGCTGATCATCGACGAGGCGCAGAACCTGTCCACCACGACGCTCGAGCAGGTGCGTCTGCTCTCGAACCTCGAAACGACGACGTCGAAGCTGATCCAGATCATCCTGCTCGGTCAGCCCGAGCTCGGCGAGAAGCTCGACAGCGAAGAGCTGCGGCAGCTGCGCCAGCGCATCGGCGTGCGCTGGCAGCTCTGTCCCCTGAGCCAGGCGGAGACGGGGCAGTACGTGCGGCACCGGCTCCGCGTAGCCGCGGGCGCCGACCGCAGCGCGCTCTTCAGCGATGGCGCGCTTGCCGAGGTGCACAAGCGCACGGGTGGTGTGCCGCGGCTCGTGAACGTGCTCTGTGATCGCGCTTTGCTCGCGGGCTATGCGGCCGAGGCCGCGCAGATCGACGCCGAGCTCGTGAAGCAGGCGGCGCGCGAGATTCGCGATCTGCAGGGCGAGGCGTTCGGCAGCAAGGGGCGCCGCCGTCGTGCTCGACATGCGTGGTGGCTCGCTCCGCTTGCGGCCGTGTTGGCGGCGCTCGCCGTGGGCGCCGGCCTCTGGCTCGGGCGCGGCGACGGGGGCAGGGCGATCCGAAGCCTGATCGACGGTGTGGGCTCGGAAGGGCCGCCTGCAGTGTCTGCGCCCGCGGCGCCGGCTCGCACGGCACGGTCCTCCGAGCTGCCCCCGGTCTCGGCGCGCCCGCCGGGCGCCGAGACGTCCGCACCCCGGGCCGGACGCGATCCGGCGAGTGCATTGCGTGGCGACGCCGTTGCGATCCAAACGGGACACGACGCGTCCTCCGCGGCCGTCTTCGATGCCGAGTGGCAGGCGAGCCGTGACGCGCGAGGCCCGCGGCCCGAGGCGCCAGCCAACGGATTCCCCGGCAGCGAAGCGGATGCGCTGCGTGACGACGCCGGGGATGGCAGCTTCCTCGCGCACTTGCTCGCCGAGGTGCCGGCGTCGACGACCCGGGCACTCGCCGTGACCGAGATCCTCCACGTCTGGGGCAAGCCGGCGGAGGGCGTATCGGGGGCGACCGAGGCGCTGGCGCTCGCGCGGCTGCGCGACGCAGGGCTCGCCGTGCACACGGTGCTCGCGAGCTCGCTCGAAGAGCTCGCCCTGCTCGATCATCCGGCGCTCATCGAGGTGCGCGACGGCGAGGGCGAGACGCACTGGCTGGCGCTCGTCGAGCTGCGGCCGTCGGTCGCGTTCGTGGGGGGCGTCGTCGACCGCGGGCCGATCGGCGTGTCGCACGAGGCGCTCGAGGGCCACTTCGAAGGGCGTGCCTACGTCGCGTGGTCGCCCGGCTTCGAGCTCCTTGGCGCGCCGATGCTGAGCGCGGGCTCCCAGGGCATGCCCGTGCGCTGGGTGCAGCAGGCACTCGTCGAGCTCGGATATCTCAGCGCCGTCGCGGCGGTGCCGGACGACGGGAGCGCGGTGTACGACGCGGCCACGCGCCGGGGCATCGAGCGCTTCCAGCGTGCCCAGGGCCTGCGGCAGGACGGCATCACCGGTCCGATCACGCTCATGCGCCTCGGCGATGCGCTCGGCCGCAACGCACGCCCGCATCTGCGCGCGGGGGGCGCGGGATGAGCACGATCCTCAAGGCGCTCAAGAAGCTCGAGCACGACAAGCAGGTCGACGCCGCGCAAAGCCGCGCCCACGATCCGCTCGCGCCCGCCCCCGAGCCGATGGTGGCGCCCAGGCCAGAGCCCGAGGGCGAGTGGCGGGGACTGTGGGGGCTGATCGCCGGAGTCGCCGCCCTGTTCTGTGTGGGTGTCGGGTTCGGCGTCTATACCCTTTCGCGCGACGAGGGCGGCTCTGCCTCGACGCCCGCCGTGGCGGCTGCGCCCGGCGCGGGTGGAGGCATGGTGCTCGCGGCGCCGGCCCGGCCGGACTTCCACCGCATGCCGCCGGTCGCGGGCGTCGAGCCGGTGGGCGCCGGCTCGGGCGCAACGTCTCCTCGTTCTTCACAGCCGACGCGGCTCGCTGCGGCCTCGTCGGCGCCAGACCCGTGGGAGGAGGCGGCCACGGCCACGACCACGAATTCGGCGTCACCCGACGCGGCCGCCCGCCCGCCGGACCGGCCTGCGACGCCCGTCGTCGCTGCCCCGCCTCCGACTCGGGCTCCGTCCAGCCCGACGCCGGCCGCATCCACGGCGCCGCCCGCTGCGTCGCGCACGGCCCCCTCGCCGGTCGCCCCTTCGACGCAGGCGTCGCGCGATGTGCCGGAGCCGTCGGGCGTACCCATCGCCGCGCTTCCCGTCATCGACCTGCCCGAGGAAGAGCCGCCTGCGGCCGTGTCGGCGCCCCCCGAGCCCGCGGCGTCCGTTCCCGCCGAGCCCGCGCCGGAGTCGAGCGCCGCGGCGGTCGCAGAGGTGCCGGCTCGTCCCGGTCTCGGGAACGTCGTCGTGAGTGACGCGGCCGAGCGCGTCGACGTGAAGGTGCTGAAGACGGTCTGGCACCCGAAGCCCGACCGGCGCTCGGCTCGGCTCGAGCTCTCGAATCGCGAGAGCCCCGTCGAGGTCCACGAGTCGGATCTGGTGGAGGGCTACGTGGTGGAGGAGATCACGCCTTCGAAGGTCCTGCTCTCGAAGGACGGCGTGACGCTCACGCGACGCGTAGGGGACTGAAGCAAGCGGGGCCTCGAGCGACGCGTGGGGCGCTCAGCGGAGCGGTGTCTCGCCCGTTCAGGCGGATCGCACCTCGCCCTGTCGCTCGTCGCACGGTGACACTTCGTCGGGCTCGTTCTCGCGCAGCGAGATCGTGCCGTTCGACGTCCGCAGCCGGATCGGTGCGCCGCCGCGTCCGAGGCGACCGCGCACCCGGCCGCCCGGCTCCTCGCCACCGCCAGTGCCGCCGAGATCGAAGTCGCTGCGGATCACGCCGTTGTCGACGCGCACGTCGACCTCGGCGTCGGAATCAGCGGGCAGCTCGAGCACGATTCGTCCGTTGCTCGTGGCGAGGCTCACACCCTCGCGGGCGAGCTCGTGCAGGTGCGCATGGATCAGACCGTTCGACGTGCTGGCGTCGAGGGGACCGCGATGATCGCCCACCTGGATCTTGCCGTTGCTCGAGCGTGCGATCAGTCGACCCACGGTGCAGCCGCACACGACCTTTGCGTTCGCCGTCGTGATGTCGACGTCACCGACGACGTCGTCGACGCGCACCGAGCCATTGCTCGACTGCGCGTGGAAGGCGCAGCGCAGACCCTGCACGCAGAGCTTGCCGTTGGAGGTCTGCGCGTGGACCTCGAGGCCGCGGGGTACGCAGATGTCGAGGTCGGCGGTGCCGTGGCGGTTCCAGCGGCGCGGAATCACGACCTCGAGCTCGAGCACGCCGTTCACGACGTTCTGGTCGAGGCCGATCGAGTCGAGCAGGTCGCCCGCGGCCTCACTGCACTCGGCGCGCGCGTGCTTGCGTGCGCGCACGTAGATGTCGTCGCGGTCCTCGCCCACGATGCGGATCTTGCCGTTGGCGTTGAGCACGTCCATGCGTCGGCCCGACGGCATGGTGAGGGTCATCTCGATGTCGGCATGCGCGCTCTCGCTCCAGGGGATGCCGGAGAGGAGGCTGCGCAGGAACCCGCCGAAGCCGGTCCGTGATTCGCGCTCGTCGTTTTTCGAGTCGGTGTCCATGTGGCTATCGACGCCGAGCGACGGGGTGCGGCCGCTGCCTCGCATCGCGCCGCCCTGCGTGCGCGCACCCGCTCATGGGCTCGCGCACGAGGTTGGCGTCAATGGAAGCTCGGTGGTCCCCGGCGTTCGTCCTCCCAACGCTTGCGCCGCTCTTCGTCGTGCGCGACGCGGATGCGTTGTCGCATCCGGTAGCGCTTCCAGCGGTGCTTGAGGGATTGCAGAGTGGGCGCCCCAGGTGTGCGTCCTTCGCGGACGAGGTAGATCCAGCCGACGAGCGCGCCGCCGGCGTGACCGACGTGGCTGACGTTCGAGGGTCCGATCAGGAAGTCCATCGCGAGGATCAGCGGTACGAGCCAGAACGCCTTGATCGGCATCGGCGGGAAGAGCAGCATGATCGTGCGGTCGGGCCAGGTGAAGCTGTAGGCGATCATGATGCCCATGACGGCGCCCGAGGCGCCGAGCGTGGGCATGTTGATGATGTAGTCGGAGAACCCGACGAGATAGGGCACGAAAGGCATCGTCGCGATCAGCACACCGGCGCCAACGCCGCAGACGAGGTAGTAGCGGAGGAAGCGCTGGTCACCCCAGACGAGCGCCAGTGGCGAGCCGAACATCCACAGCATCAGCATGTTGAAGATGATGTGGAGAGGTGACCCGATGCTGTGCAGCCACATGTACGTGAAGGGCCGCCAGATCTGTAGCTCGAGCCAGACGTTGATCGGCGCCACGACGCCGAGGTCCGTCACGTCGATGCCGCGCCCGGCCGTCGCGATCTGGGCGATGAACACCAGACCGTTGGCGATGAGCAACGTCTTGATGATGTCGGGGGTGACCGGCGGCCCGAAGCCGAGCTGGGATCCACGTCCGTACACGTTCGAGGTTGCTCCTTTTCCGACCGGGTTGGACCGACGTCATACTCGACTCGCCGTGCAACGCTCGCGTCGCGTGTCGAATCGTTTGATCGGTCACTCGAGCGCAGCAGGCGAGCACGGTGTGTCGCTGACTGCGCGATTCATGCATGCGACCCGGGTCCAGGTGCACTCACTCTGGGTCCGAGGTCGTCCAACCGGGCCGGCGGGATGGGCGCGGGATCCCGTCGAACGCCGAAAACCTTAGGAATCTTGGGGGTTTCAGTCAACGCCACACGATTGCTGCAGAAACCCTTCACGAATGTCGGAATCGGCTGCGTTGCGCGGGAGCCGCCGAGAGGCACGGCCCCCGGGTGCTCGGGCTTGGGGCAGGCTCCTAGGAGCGCGTCAGCAGGCCCCTGCGTTTCGCGGCCTTCACCAGGGCGACGATGCTCTTGCCGTCCACCATCTGCCCGCTCCAGATGAGCTCGAGGGCGGCGCCGAGAGGCATCGGTACCAGCTCGATGACCTCGTCACTGTCGAGGCGCTGGGTGGCGGGCTCGAGTCGGCTCGCCTCGAAGAGATGGATGCGCTCGTCGGTGAAGCCTGGCGTCGTCAGGATCGAGCCGAGCGACACGATCTCGCCGGCGCGATAGCCGGTCTCCTCCTCGAGCTCGCGGGCGGCGCACACGTCGGGCGCCTCGCCCGGGTCGAGCTTGCCGGCCGGCACCTCCCAGATCGTGCCGCCCGCGGCGTACCGGTACTGCTGGATCAGCAGCACCTCGGTCTCCGAGAGGAAGGGCACCACCGCCGATGCGCCGGGGTGCCGGATGACGTCGAGGGTCGTGCGCTGCCCGTTCGGCAGCACCACCTCTTCGGACACGAGCTTCAGCCAGTCGGCGGACTTCCTCACCGGCGGCTCGGCGTCGTCGGTCATCGTTGCTCCTCCCATGCAGCCAGGCGCATCGCGCCGCGCGCTTCGCGAGCACGGTGTAGCGCGGCCCGGTGCCCGCCGCGTCATGCGGAATGACGCAGCGAGTGATCTATGTTGGGCGCGCCCGCAGTCGAGCCAACGGAGAGCCCCATGCCGAGAGTCTTCGAACAGCCCGCGACCATCGCGCTCCCCGACGACGCGCTCGGCGAGGGCGCCGCGCTCGAGGGCCTGCTGATCCCCGCCCCGTCGCTGCCCGACTGCGCCGGCGGCATCGTCGCCGCACCGCATCCCCTGATGGGCGGCAGCATGGACTCGCCCGTCGTCACCGAGATGGCCTTCGCCCTCGACAAGGCCGGTGTCGCGAGCCTGCGCTTCAACTGGCGGGGCGTTGGCGGCAGCGCCGGCGCGCCGAGCGGCGACGACGCGGATGCCGACGTCGACTTCGCAGCATCACTCGCCTTCCTGCGCGACACGGTGCACGGGCCCGTGCTCGCGATGGGGTACTCGTTCGGCGCGGCCACGGCGCTGCGCGCGACGCAGGAGGCGCCGGCGCTGCGGCGCCTCGTGCTCGTCGCCCCGCCGCCTTCGCTCATCGACGCGGCGCTGCTCGAGAGCTTCGACGGCCCGATCCTCATGGTGGCGGGCGACGCCGACCGCTTCGTCGAGGTCGACGTGCTCGCCCAGTGGGCGGCCGAGCGCGACGGCGCGCGCCTCGAGGTGCTCGAGGGCGCCGATCACTTCTTCATGATGCACCTGGGCGAGCTGCGCCGCGTGCTGGATGGATGGCTCGAGTCGAGCTGAGCGCGCGACCGCGGCCTTCAGTCCCCGGCGATCGGCAGGCGCAGCACGAAGCGCGCGCCGCCGTCGGCGCCCTGGGCCACGAAGAGACGGCCGCCTGCCTCCTCGGCGAGGCGACGAGAGATCGCGAGACCGAGCCCGCCCGGAGCGTCGGGGCGGCTCGAGTGGAACGGCTCGAAGACGAGCTCGCGGTCGACCTCGGCGATGCCGGGGCCGTCGTCCTCGACCCAGATCTCGACGTGGGCCGGGCCACCGTTCTGCGAGCGGCGCCGGGCGGTGATGCGGACCGCGCCGCCCTCCGCGCAGGCCTCGATGGCGTTGACGCAGAGGTTCAGCAGCACCTGCCGCAGCGCGTCGGGTGAGAGCGCCGCGGCGCCGAACATCGGGTCGACGGGGATCGCGGTGAGCGTGACGCCCGCCTCCCGCGCGCGGTGCGCGAGCAGCTGCTCGAGGGCCGCGAGCGCATGGGAGACGTCGGCGTCGTCGGGTCGCTCCCCCGCCGGCCCGGGCCGGGCGTGGGCGAGCACCTCGTCGAGCAGCCGCTCGAGCCGGAAGACCTCGTCGAGCACGAGCCCTCGGAACGAGTCGTGGAAGTCGGCGTCGTCGAGGCGCTCGGGCAGGAGCTCGAGGAAGGTCTTGATCGAGACGAGCGGATTGCGGACCTCGTGGATCACCTCAGCGACGAGTGAGCCGAGCAGCGCGAGGCGGTCCAGGCGCTTGACCGCGTCATCGAGCTCGCTCATCCGCGTCACGGTGCGGTCGCGCTCGAGGGGCGCTGCGAGGCTCTCGGCCAGCGCGTCGAGCCGGGCGAGGCTGCGCGGGCGCACGCGGCCGAGCAGATCGCGTTCGCCACCGACGAGGAGCAGGAGCCCAGGAGCGGCGGCGCTCTCGGCAGTCCCGGTGCCGCCGGACCGCGTGAGGGCCCGCACCGCCGTGAATCCGGTGCGCTGGGAGAAGAGGCGCGCCACCTCGGGCAGGGTGGGCTCGCCGAGGTCGATCGCACCGCGCTGCCGCCAGAGGAGCGCCAGCTCGCCGCGCTCGGGCGGCTTCGGCACGCCGGTTCGCGCGAACGACGCGAGCGGGCGGGCCTCGAGCTCCGTGTCGTCGCGCTTCAGGATCAGGCCTACATCGAGGCCGAGCGACTCGCAGGCCGCGTGCAGCGCCTGTTGGCAGACGACCTGGAGATCGTCTTCGGGCTCGCGCCTCGGTCGCGCCGCGGTCCGGGGCTCGAGTACGTCCTGGCGTGTGCGCGGCCTGGTACCGGCCAGCTTCGACTCGTGCGCCGCGTGGCGAGGCTCGCCGCCTCGGTCGTCCGGCGGCTCGGCCAGATCGTCCGGCGCCGGAAATACCGCGTCGATGAGCGCACGAGGCGAACGATCGCGCGTGCGCCGACGTGCCGGTACGCGCGCCGGGTGCGTCCCCGGGCCCAGGTCTTCATCCCCCATGGTCGGGTTGCTATCGCGCTGGGCGTGCGTCTGTCAAGGTGGCGCGTCGTTCGCCCCTCATCGGGGTGCCCGCTCAGAACAGGTCTTCGCGCAGCGCCTCTTCGGCGTCCGTGGCGGTCGTGCGGTCGCTGAGCGTCCGATCGGGCTGGGTGCCGGCGACGAAGGGCTGGAAGTACGCGTTGAGCGAGGTCGTGTCGGCGATGAGCCCGGTGTCGCGGTCGATGCGCGCGAAGACGATGTTCTCGTCGGGCACGTCGAAGTCGCGAATCGGCATGCCCCGGAGCGCCACCTTCATGTAGTCGCCCCAGATCGGCAGCGCGGCACCCGCACCGGTCTCGCCCCAGCCGAGCACGGTGTTGTCGTCGTGGCCGACCCAGACACCGGTCACGATCTCGGGCGAGAAGCCCATGAACCAGGCGTCGCCCTGCTCGTTGGTCGTGCCCGTCTTGCCGGCGAGCGGCCGGCCGAGCTTCTTGAGCCGCTGTCCGGTCCCCTCCTGGACCACGGCCCGGAGCAGGTCGCACATGAGGTAGGCCTGGGCCTCCGAGATGATCTCGTCGGTGGGCATGATCTCGGCGTCGGGATAGACCGCGAGGTCGTCGATCGAGACCGTTCGTACCGAAGCGGCGGCGCGCACGTCGTCGGCGCCCGCCGCGAAGCCCGCGGCCAGTGGCCGCAGCACGGGCGGCGGCGGCGGGCCGAGCGGCACGTCCTCGAGCAGCACGGTGCCATCGGACGCGGTCACCTTCGTGATGAAGCGCGGCAGCACGCGCTTGCCGTGGTTGGGGAAGACGGCGTACGCGGTGGTGAGCTCGAGCAGGGTGACCGAGCTCGAGCCGAGGGCTAGCGAGAGGTCGCGCGAGAGCGGTGACTGGATGCCGAGGCGGCGCGCGTAGTCGATCACATAGTCGACGCCGACCTCGCGGAACAGGTGCACCGTGGCGTTGTTGACCGACTTCTTCAGCGCGTTGCGAAGCGGCATCGGGCCGTAGAAGCGCCGGCCGTAGTTGCGCGGCGCCCACACGAAGCCGGACACCGGATCGGTGTAGACCACCGGGCGGTCGACGACCTCGGACACCGGTGTGTAGTCGCGGGCGAGCGCTGCGCCGTAGATGAAGGGCTTGAAGGCGGAGCCCGGCTGGCGCTTCGCCTGGGTGGCGCGGTTGAACTCGCTCTGCTCGTAGTCGTAGCCGCCGACGAGCGCGAGCACGTCGCCGGTGTCGACCTCCATCGAGAGCAGCGAGCCCTGCACGACCGGCACCTGATGGAGGTCGAGCCTCGCGACCGGCAGCTCGATCAGCGGCTCCGGCAGCGCTTCTTCGGCTGCGAGCGTCGCGAGCTCGTCGGGGCCGATCGCGGGGTCGTAGATCGGGCGCAGCTCGGGCTCGGTGCGCTCGTCGTCTTCGATCTCTTCCGGTGTGAGATCGGGCAGGCGGACGAACCTGGCCACGTCGCCCACTTTCACGATCCAGTCGATACGCTTGACCGCGACCCGGCGACGCATGGGGTTCGGCTCGCGCGCCCAGTCGACGTCGTCCAGCGCCAGGGTGCCCGTGAGCCCCTGGCCGAGCGCGACCTTCGCCATCTCGGCCTTGCGGTCGACCTCGACGACGACGCCGAGGATCGGCTCGTCGAAGGGCACGTCGAGGGCGATGGGTTCGGGCTCGGGCGGCAGCAGCGGCGGGGACCCGGCGTCGGCGGTCTGGGCTTCGGCCTCGGCTTCGGTCCGGGGCTCGGCTTCGGCATTCGCCTGGGCGTCGCCGGCGGAGGGCTCGCTCTCGCCCTCGGCTCCGGCCGCGTCGCTCGGCGCTGTGTCGACGTCGGCGATGGCCGTCTCGGCGCTCTCGCCCGCGTGCTCTACATCGCCTTCGCCCGGCGTCCACTCGATGCCGAGATCCTCGGCGAGGATCCCGACGTAGAGCTCGGCGTTCTCCTCACCCGCCTCGGCCACGGCCGCGTCGATCTCGCCGGCCTTCGCCGTGCGCAGCACGCCCCGGTAGCCCTGGCGATGATCGTGGGCCTCGAGCCCGCGGCGTACCGCCTCGACGGCGGTCAGCTGCAGATCGAGGTCGAGGGTCGTCTCGATCGTGAGCCCGCCCTCGAGGACGACGTCGCCGCCGAGCCGCTCGTAGAGATAGCGGCGCACCAGCTCGGTGAAGTGGGCGGACGGGCCGTAGTGCTCGGCCTCCGGCGGCTGGGCGAGCTCGGGCAGATCGACCAGCGCTGCGGCGTACGTGCTGCGGTCGATGATGCCGTCGTCGACCATGCGGCCCAGCACGTAGCGTCGCCGCCTCTCGGCCGACTCGGGGTTGCGATAGGGCGAGTACTCGCTCGGTCGCTGCGGCAGGCCGGCCAGCAGCGCCGCCTCGCTCACGCCGATCTCGCGCACGCTCTTGCCGAAGTAGGTGCGCGCCGCCTCCTCGATCCCCCAGGCGCCCTGACCGAAGTAGATCTGGTTCAGATAGAGGTAGAGGATCTCCTCCTTCGTGAACCGCTTCTCGATGTCACGGGCGAGGAACATCTCGCGGATCTTGCGGCGGTAGGTCTTCTCGGGGGAGAGCAGCAGGCTTTTCACCATCTGCTGGGTGATCGTCGAGGCGCCCTGGCCCTTGGCGTCGCCCGAGAGCAGGTTCGAGAGCGCGGCGCGGATGATGCCGCGGTAGTCGAGGCCCTCGTGCTCGAAGAACGAGCCGTCCTCGGCAGCCACGAACGCAAGCTGGACGTGCTTCGGGATGTCTTCGATGGGAACGAGCCGCCGGCGCTCTTCGTAGAACTCGCCGATCGGGCGACCATGCCGGTCGAGCACGACCGACGTGCGCGTGGGCTCGTAGTCCTCGATCCGGTGCAGGTCGGGCAGATCGCTGAGGAACGCGTCGTAGAACCACCACGCGCCCCCTGCGACGCCAACGGCGAGCAGTAGGACGAGGCCGAGCAGGGCTCGAAGCACCCTGGACCTGTTCATTGCGTCGAATACCCCAAGAGTGGCCGAAACCTAGCCCGGATGATGCGCTTCTGCCCCGACTCGGGGGCCGCGCGAAGCGTGCCGACGGGCGGGTGATCGGTGTAGCGTCTCGGCGCGCCGGGCATCCGAGATCGGGTGTCGCGACACGGCCGGGCTCGCCGGATCGGATGGACGCCGCATCGTGCGCCGGTCCGGATCCCCCCGACCCCGACCTGCGCGTGACCCTCTCCGAACCCGACGCCCACCAGGATGTTCCCCATGCCCGCCCCCTCCCGCAGCATGCTCTTCGTCATGGACCCCATCGAGCACGAGGACGTATCGGGCTCTACGACCCTCGTCTTCATGCTCGAGGCCCAGGCCCGGGGCCACGAGGTGCTCTTCTGCGAGCCCCATGACCTCGAGGTGATCGACGGTCGGGCGGCGGCGCGCGTGACCCCGGTCACCCTGCGCCGCGAGGTCGGCAACCACGTCGACCGTGGCCCTTCGCGCACCATCTTGCTCGACGACGAGGTCGACGTCGCCTTCCAGCGCAAGGACCCGCCGGTCGAGGGGGTCTACGTCACCTCGACCCAGATCCTCGGCGTCTGCAGACGCACGCTCGTGCTGAACGATCCCCGCCACATCCTCGCCTTCAACGAGAAGCTCTTCGCGCTGCACTTCCCCGACCTGATGGCCGAGACCACCGTGACGCGCGAGATCTCGGTGCTGCGCGACTTCATGGCGAAGCTCGGCGGGGAGATGATCGTGAAGCCCCTCGATGGCAAGGGCGGCGAGGGCATCTTCCACGTCCACGACAGCGACCGGAACCTGAGCTCGATCCTCGAGCAGGCGACGGGCTTCGGCACGCGCTGGGCCATGGCCCAGCGCTATCTGCCCGAGGTGCGCGAGGGCGACAAGCGGATCCTGCTGCTCGAGGGCGAGCCGATCGGCGCCGTGCTGCGCGTGCCCTCCGATGCGGAGGTGCGGGCGAACCTGCACGTGGGCGGCCGCGCGGCGAAGGCCGAGATCACGGCCGACGATCGCGCGATCATAGATCGCGTCGGCCCGGTGCTGCGCGAGCACGGTCTCTTCTTCGTCGGCATCGACGTCATCGGTGGCCGGTTGACCGAGATCAACGTCACCTCGCCCACCGGCGTTCAGGAGGTGAACGCGCTGGACGACGTGCGCCTCGAGGCCGTGTTCATGGATGCGGTGGAGCGCAAGCTCGGCTGACGCCCGCGTCGCGCCGACGACCGTCGCGGCTACACGCTAGGGTTGCGGGCGATGGCGGAAGCGACTCCGACGGAGACCCGAGCCGACCGGCGCCATGGCGTCCTCGTGGTGGACGACGAGGAGGCGATCCTCGAGTCCCTCGAGATGACGCTCGCCGACGAGTATCGCGTGTTCACGGCGAAGACCGGGGCCGAGGCGCTCGACGTGCTCGACCGCGAGGACGTGGCGCTCGTCATATCCGACCAGGTGATGCCCGGCATGACGGGCGTCGAGTTCTTCGAGAAGGTCGTCGAGCGCAAGCCCTTCGTCATTCGCATGATGCTGACGGGCTACGCCGACCTGCAGTCGTTGCAGCGCGCCATCAACGACGGCCGCATCTACCGCTTCATCTCGAAGCCCTGGGAGCCCGACGAGCTGCGCCTCGGCATTCGCCGCGCGCTCGAGGCCCACGACCTGCTCGTGCAGAACATCAGCCTCGCCGACCGCCTCAAGGAGGCGAACGCCCAGCTCGAGGCCGAGAACGTGTACCTGCGCCGCGAGGTCGAGGGTCGCTACTCGTTCCACAACATCATCGGCTCGAGCCCGGCCATGCAGCGCGTCTTCGACGTGATCGAGAAGGTGGCCGAGACCGACGCGACAGCGCTGATCACCGGCGAGACCGGCACTGGCAAGGATCTCGTCGCTCGGGCGATCCACTACGCCGGCGCGCGCAAGGATGCGCCCTTCGTGGCCCAGAACTGCGCCGCGCTGCCCGCCACGCTCCTCGAGAGCGAGCTCTTCGGCCACAAGCGCGGCTCGTTCACCGGCGCCCACGCCGACAAGAAGGGGCTCTTCGAGGTCGCCGACGGCGGCACGATCTTCCTCGACGAGATCGGCGAGACCGAGCCCGGCATGCAGGTGCGCCTGCTGCGGGTGCTGCAGGACGGCGAGATCCGGCCGGTGGGCTCGTCGGAGACGATCCACGTCGACGTGCGCGTCGTCGCCGCGACGAATCGTGATCTCGCGGCCGAGGTCGAGCAGGGCAACTTCCGCGAGGACCTGTTCTACAGGCTGCGCGTGGTCGAGATCCACCTGCCGGCGCTCCGCGAGCGGCTCGAGGACATTCCGGCGCTCGCTGAGCACTTCCTCGAGCGGGTGACGAAGCGCATGGGCCGCAACCTGCGGGGCTTCACGGTGGCGGCCATGGATCGGCTCCTCGCCTATGAGTGGCGGGGCAACGTCCGCGAGCTCGAGAACGAGCTCGAGCGGGTCGGCGCACTCGCGGGGGACGAGGAGGCGGTCGGCGTCGACATGCTCTCCGAGCACATCCGCGGCGCCGCGCCGCGCGCGGTGCCCTCGGGTAACGCGGATGCGCCCATCGTCGAGTGGGATCTCAATCGTGCGGTCGACGCCCTGAAGCGTCACATGCTCGTGCAGGCCATTCGCGAGGCCGGCAGCAAGACGCGCGGCGCCGAGCGCCTCGGCATCCCGCGCCAGTCGCTGCAGAAGATGTTGAAGCGGCTCGAGATAGACGAAGACGAACTCACGGCCTGACGTTAGACTGCTCGTCGGCGAGTGTTGCAACACCATGTCCGCATGCGGCCAGCCAGGGGGGTGGCGGGCGGGCTATCCAGGGGGCGTTGAACGCAACGCACTCACGAGGTCGCGGCACATGGGCATTCTCTACGACACGAAGATCGACACTCCCATCGGGCGCCTGCGTGTGGCCTCGAGTGAGCGCGGACTGGCCTACGTGGGGCTACCCCGCGCGAACGGCCGAGGCTTCGAGGGCTGGCATGCGCGCCACGCACCGGACGACGTCGTCGAGAGCGCCTTCGAGCCGAATCGCGAGGCCTGCGCACAGCTCGACGAGTTCCTGAACGGCAAGCGCCGCGTCTTCGAGCTCGACCTCGACCTGCGCGGCACCGACTTCCAGAAGAAGGTGCTGATGGCTGTGTCGGCGATTCCCTACGGCGAGACGCTGGCGTACGCCGACATCGCGCGGGCGATCGGCCAGCCCAATGCAGTGCGCGCGGTGGGCGCCGCGAACGGCGCGAACCCGATCCCGCTGGTGATCCCGTGCCATCGCGTGGTCGCGTCGAACGGCCACCTGCAGGGCTACGCGGGTGGGCTCGAGCTCAAGCAGCGCCTGCTCGCGATGGAGCGGCCCGCGGTGGTCCTGAGCCAGGGGATGCTGCTCTAGGCAGAACCTCGAGCGGCCCCCCGCTGTGGCCCCCCGTCCGGTGTAGCTCGTGCCCCCAATTCGAAACATCGTCCCGCCCGGTGTCGAGCTGCAGGCGCGTGCCAGCGAAGGCGGCCGCTACGCCACGTGAGTGTGCGCGGGCACCCGCGTCGCTTCAGCGAACGGCCCAGCCTGTCTGCTCCAACACCTGACGGATGGCGCGCGCTCGACTCCCCGAGCGAGATGCACGATCGGGCACCCGGCGACCGCCAGAGCGATACACCCCGGAGCTCCCACGCACGCCCCGCGACTCAAACCTTCTCGAGCGCCTGGTCCATGTCCGCGATCAGATCCTCGGCGTTCTCGATGCCACAGGCGAGCCGGCAGAGCGAGTCGGTGATGCCCCACTCGGCACGATCCTTCGGATCGTAGTCCCAGTACGACATCGTGACCGGCAGCTCGATCAGGCTCTCGACCCCACCGAGCGAAGGCGCCTGGTAGGGCACGCGCGTCGCGTCGATGAAGCGGATCGCGCCGTCGAGGTCGGTGTCGATCTCGAACGTCACGACGCCACCGAAGCCCTTCATCTCGCGCGTCGCGACCGCGTGGTCGGGATGGCTCTCGAGCCCCGGGTACCAGACCTGCCGCACCTTGGGATGCGATTCGAGGAAGCGCGCCATGGCGATGCCGTTGGCGTTGTGGCGGTCCATGCGCACGTCGAGGGTCTTGATGCCGCGCAGCAGCAGCCAGGCGCAGTGGCTGTCGATGATGCCGCCGAGCACGCCGAGCGCCTTGCGGATCGGCTCGATCGTCTCGGCGTCGCCGGTGACCGTGCCCGCGAGCAGGTCGTTGTGGCCGCCGAGATACTTGGTCGCGCTGTGCACGACGAGGTCGGCGCCGAAGTCGAGCGAGCGCTGGTTCGACGGCGTCGCGAACGTCGAGTCGATGATGACCTTCACGCCCTTCGCGTGCGCGATGGCCGAGCAGCGCTCGATGTCGATCACACGCAGGTAGGGATTGGTCGGCGACTCGGTGAAGAAGAGCTTCGTTTCGGGCCGGATCGCCGCCTCGAAGGCCTCGAGGTTGCACGGCTCGATCACCGTGCACTCGACGCCCATCCGAACGAGGTACTCGTTGATGAACTGGCGCGTGCGCCTGTAGCAGTCGCTCGTCACGATGAGATGGCTGCCGGGCGGCAGCAGCGCCAGAAAGGTCGTCGTCGCCGCACACATGCCCGACGCGAAGAGCACGCTCTCCTCGCCGCCTTCGAGCTCGGTCAGCTTGCGCTCGACCGCGCGCCAGGTCGGGTTGCCGTAGCGCCCGTACTCCTCGCGCTTCGTCTTGCCCTCTTGATAGTCGATCACCTCCTGACTCGTCTCGAACCAGAACGTCGAGGTCTGGTAGATCGGAGTGGTGATCGCGTTGGCTTCCTGCTGCCGCAGCTCGCCCGCGTGAACGGATCGGGTCGCGGCGCCGCGCTCGCGGGGGCCGTCTTCCATCTTCATGTCTCGATTCGGAGGCGCCGGGCCAATGCCCGGCCTGCTCTCACTGCACGACCCGCTCGCCTCACACGAAGGTCGAAGAGTCGCGGCCATCTGCGCGCCGTCCATCATCTACGCAGAGCGGGATGGGACGACCTGGCTGTGGGGGCACTTAGCACGTCTTCCGAGCCGCCCTGCTCCTCTCCGGAGGAGGCAGGGCGTCCGTCCGGGGAGGACGGAGGCTCGAGGGCCTGCAAGCACCTGAAATCACCCGTGTCTGTCGGCGCGGACCTTAGCCCGGATGATTCATGAGCGCCCTACTGCGTCAGCGCATCTCCGTACGCTCGCAGCAGAAATCGCCGCCCGGCGCCTCGACGTAGGGTCGACTACGCCTGCGTCGCCGTACGACGATTTCTGCTGCGAGAGCACGAATCTACGCTGCCTCGCTACGGGCTTCATGGATCATCCGGGCTGGCAAGGTCGCGAACGGCCGGCCCGGGAGCCCGACGACACCCCTGCTAGATTGCCGGCATGAGCCGTGCCGGACCCATCGAGAGCGTCCTCGTCTTCTGCGCGTCGAGCGAGAAGGCGGACCCGATCTACCGGGACGCGGCAGGCGAGCTCGGCCGGGCCATCGCCCAGGCCGGTCGGACCCTCGTCTACGGCGGCGGGCACAAGGGCTCGATGGGCGCGCTCGCCGATGCCGCGCTCGCCGAGCGCGGTGACGTGATCGGCATCCTCCCGAACTTCATGGAGGAGCTCGAGTGGGCGCACTCGGGCCTGACCCGCCTCGAGACCGTGGTCGACATGCAGGAGCGCAAGCGCCGGATGACCGCCGCCTCCGACGCCGTGGTCGCGCTGCCCGGCGCGACCGGCACCCTCGAAGAGGTGTTCGAGGTGATCACCGCCAAGCGGCTGGGGCTCTTTCTCGGGCCGATCGTGTTCCTCAACCAGAAGGGCTTCTTCGACCCGTGCATCGAGATGCTGAGACGCTGCGTCGACGAGCAGTTCATGCACGACCGCCACCTCGAGATGTGGCACGTGGTCGATCGGGTCTCGGACGTGATCCCCACCCTCGACAGCGCTCCGCCGTGGCCCGCGGATGCGCACGGCTTTGCGAGCCCGTGAGCCGTCGGCGCGCCGCGCGACCGACCTGCTAACAATCTCCGCATGAGCGGTCTGCCGCCCGGACGAGCGACGCAGCTCCTCCCGCCCGAAGCGATTCGCGCGGCGGTCGAGGCGTACCCCTTCCCCGATCCGAACGAGGCCGACGGGCGTGGTCTCGTAGGCTACGGCGCCGACCTGCGCCCCGAGCGGCTGATCGCCGCCTACGCCCAGGGCATCTTCCCGTGGTACGACGAGGATCCGATCCTCTGGTTCTCGCCCGACCCGCGCTTCGTGCTGCGGCCCGACGAGCTGCACGTGTCGCGGAGCCTCGCGAAGACCGCGCGCGGCGGTCGCTACGACGTGCGCTACGACAGCGCGTTCGAAGACGTGATGGTGGGTTGCCGCGACGTCCATCGCCCGGGGCAGCGCGGCACGTGGATCACCGACGACATGCTCGAGGGCTATTGCCGCCTTCACGAGCTCGGCTTTGCGCACAGCGTCGAGAGCTGGCAAGGCGACGAGCTCATGGGTGGCGCCTACGGCGTGTCGCTCGGCACCGCGTTCTTCGGCGAGTCGATGTTCGCGCGTGGGCCCGACGCGTCGAAGGTCGCGTTCGTGCACCTCGTCGGGCGCCTGAAGGGCTGGGGCTTCGCCTTCATCGACAGCCAGGTGTACACCGACCATCTCGAGCGCTTCGGCGCGCGGGAGTGGCCGCGCGCCGAGTACCTCGAGGCGCTCGCCGAAGCGCTCGAGCACCCGACCCGCTGCGGGAGCTGGGCCCTCGACTGAGCGACTCGCTCACTCGAGGACGATCGGGAGCTCCATGTAGTCGCGGTAGATGCGGTCTCGGTGCTCGACGAGTGCGGGGTCGAGCGCCGCGTCGATCAGCGGATGCGGCGCGCCGTACGACGCGCGCATCATGTCGCTCATCGGGCAGACGTCCGCCGGCAGCGGCGATACGAGCGCACACGACGCGGCCCAGTAGATGTCGGCCGCCGACAGGGCGTCCCCCACGAGGTACGCGCTCCCGGCCTCGCGCTGTCGCGCGAGCTGGCCGGAGAGCATGCGGAGGATCGCCGCCATCCGCTCGGGCGCCGCCTCGGCCTCGGCGCCGTCTCCGATGCCGTACTTGTCGGCGAGGCGCGCACCGAAGGTGCGCGCCGGGTTGTCCTCGGGCAGCTGCAGCAGCGGGTACACCATCATGAGTCGGCGCGTCCAGCAGAAGCCACCCTGGCCCATGAGCTCGTGTGACAGGCCGAACATGAGTGCGCGGTCGGCGGCGTCTTCTGGCAGAAGCCGCGGCGCGGGTGCGAGCTTCTCGGCGCGCAGCAGGATCTCGACCCAGCCCGAGAGCGGTCGCTCGTCGTCGAGGACGACCTGCGGCGCGTTGTCGATGCCCGTCCAGTCGAGGAGCTCGGGGTTGGGCTGGGCACCGAGCTGCGGCACGCGCGCGAAGGCGACGCCCTTCGCGTGGAAGATGCCCTTGGCCGCCTCGCCCCACGGCCCGGGCACGCCGATCGTGAGCACGAGGCGCAGGCCCGGACGCGAGCGCGCCTCGTCGACGCTGATGAACGAGCTCAATGTGTGTCTCCTGTGAGGGCGAGCGCATCAGCGCGCGGTGTCGTGTGTCTCGAGTGGGGGCGAGCGCATCAGCGTGCGGTGTCGTGTGTCTCGTGTGAGTGCGGGCGCATCAGCGTGCGGTGTCGCCGTCGGGCTCGGCGTCGTGACCGAGGATGTCGACCGGGTCGCAGTCGAGCCCCGACGCGACGAGGCGGAGCGTCGCCCAGGGCACGCGCTCGGCGCGCTCCTCGATGCCGGACAGCAGACTCGGCGTGATCGTGTCGCGCAGGCCCGTCGCGCGCTCCTGAGCCACGGCGATGGCCTCGACGAGGTCTCGCGGCGAGAGCGAGAGATCGTGGCGCCGCCGCCGCACCGACAGACCGTCGGGCGTCACCAGCGTCTCGTCGTCGTCGATGATCGGCATCGAGGGGGTCCTGGCCCGGGCGAGCGCGGGGGGTGCGCGTGCACCGCGTCTCTCTCCGCAGTGGGCCCCGCGCAGTGTAGACTGTCCCATCCCCCGGCGGCGCGCCCATCGGCGCCCCGCAGCGCGCGCGCTTCGGCGCGGCGGCGGCGGGGAGGTTGGAGGCGCACGACTTGGGCATCGAGCTCTTCGAGCGGGCCGCCGAGGCGCGGGGACGCATCCTGCGCGCCGAGCGCCGCGCGCCCACCGGACACGCCGACGATCCCCAGGTCGGGATGGCCTACGTGCTGACCTTCGACGTCGGGCGCATCCTCGTCGGCAACGACGGCGCGGGGGGGCGCCTCGAGCTCGCCTTCGTCGAGAGCCCCGACGACATTCCGGCCGGCCTCCAGGATGTGAACGAGGAGGAGCCCTGGTGGCGTGTGATCGGCAACCCGCTCTGCGCGGTCTGGCCGAATGCACCGGGCGAGGCCGCCGAGTCGAACGCCACCGAGGGGCTCACGAGCGTGTGCCTCCAGTTCCGCGAAGACAGCGAGAACCCCAAGCTGATCGCGCTGCGCGCCGAGCCGCCGGGCGTGCGGGTGTCGATCCGGGAGCGTGTCCATGTGTCCGAATCAGCCGATGGATGACCGATCTCTGGCGCACCTCGACGCCGTCGCCCAGGCCGCGCTCGTCAGGCGCGACGAGCTGACGCCGAGCGAGCTCGTCGAGGCCGCGATTCGCCGCATCGAGCGGCTCGACCCCGAGCTCCACTCCGTGATCCATCCCGCGTTCGACGATGCGCGGCGCGAGGTCGACCGCGTGCCGACCGAGGCGCCCTTCGCCGGCGTGCCGATCCTCATGAAGGACATCGGCGGCGAGGAGGCAGGGCGGCCGATCTGCGCGGGGATGCGCGCCGCGCGTGATGCCGACTACACGGCGACCGCGGACAGCCACTTCACACGCAAGATCCGCGATGCGGGCTTCGTGTCGCTCGGACGCACCAACACGCCCGAGCTCGCGCTCCTGCCCACGACCGAGCCCGACGCCTTCGGTGCGACGCACAACCCGTGGAACCTCGGCCACAGCTCGGGCGGCTCGAGTGGTGGCGCCGCGGCGGCGGTGGCGGCCGGGCTCGTGCCGGTGGCGCACGCGAGCGACGGCGGCGGCTCGATCCGCGGGCCGGCGAGCATGTGTGGGCTCGTCGGTCTCAAGCCGACGCGCGGCCGCAACTCGTTCGGGCCCGGCGCCGGCGAGCGCTGGAGCGGCTTCTCGTGCGAGTTCGTCGTGAGCCGCACCGTGCGCGACTCGGCCGCGCTGCTCGACGTGACGTGCGGCCGCATGACGGGTGACCCCTACTCGGCACCGCCGCCGGCGCGTCCCTTCAGCGAGGCGGTCGACGCGAATCGCAAGGGCCTGCGCATAGGCGTCATGCGGCACGCGGGGCGTGACATCGAGGTGCACCCCGACATGATCACGGCGGTCGAGCGCACGGCCGAGACGCTCGAGTCGCTCGGCCACTCGGTCGAGCTCGCGCACCCGAAGGCGCTCGACGAGCCCGAAGTGGTGCGGCTCTACGTCGACGTCGTCTGCGCCAACGTCGCGCGCGCGCTCGAGAGCTGGGCCGAGAAGCTCGGGCAACCGGTCGACGAAGGCTGTGTCGAGCCGCTGACCTGGGCGCTGGCCGAGCGTGGGCAGTCGCTGAGTGCCTCGCGACTGCTCGCGGCGATGGAGGGCGTGCACGCGTTCGGCCGCCGCGTCTCGGACTTCTTCGCCGGGGACGGCGGCGCCGACGGCTTCGATCTGCTGCTGACGCCCACCCAGGCGCAGCCGCCGCCCGAGCTCGGCTACATGGCGCAGATGCCCGACAACCCGCTGGGCCCCTTCCTGCGCGCCGCGCCCTATGGCGTGTTCACGCTGCCCTTCAACCTCTCGGGGCAGCCGGGCATCTCGCTGCCGGGCCACTTCACGTCGGGCACCGACGGCGGTCCCGCCGACCTGCCGATCGGCGTGCAGCTCGTCGCGGCGAGCGGCGACGAGGCGACGCTCCTCGACGTGGCGGCGCAGCTCGAGCGCGCGACGCTCTTCTCGGCGCGCACGCCGCCGGTCTTCGGCTGAGGTCGGCGGGACGGCGTGACCCGACTGCTCATCCTTGACTGTGACGGCGTCCTCGTCGACAGCGAGGGGCCCGCGAACCTCGTGCTCGTCGAGATGATGCGCGAGGTGGGGCTCGACATGAGCCTCGACGCTTCGATGGACCTCTTCCGCGGCCGTACGATGCAGATGTGCTGGGAGATCATCGAAGAGCGGCTCGGTCGCGCCCTGCCCGCCGAATTCGAAGCCGAGTTCGATCGCCGCGAGCACGCCGTGCTCGGCGCGGGTGACATCGCCATGCCCGGCATCCACGCGGCCCTCGACGGCGTCGACGCGCTCGGCCTGGCGACCTGTGTCGCATCGAGCGGCTCGACCGCGAAGATGCGGGTCACGCTCGGGGGTGCGGGTCTCTGGGATCGCTTCGAGGGGCGGATCTACAGCGCCGTCGAGCACGTGTCGCGGGGCAAGCCGCATCCCGACGTCTTCGAGTACGCCGCCCGGGCGCAGGGGGTTGCGCCGGCCGACTGCGTCGTCGTCGAGGACAGCCTGCTCGGGGTCGAGGCCGCCCGGGCGGCGGGGATGCGGGTGCTCGGGTTCGCGCGCGAGGTGCCCGCCGAAGACCTGCGTGCCGCGGGCGCCGACGTATTCTTCGCGCACGAAGAGCTCCCGGGCCTGCTGCAGGGCTGAGATCGGGCGTCCGCGTTTCGCAGCGATGGACGCGGCATCGAAGGGGCTCCCCGGGGCGACCCGACGAACGGAGGCTACATGTCGGACGAGAAGAAGAGCACCAAGAGCGACGCCGAGTGGCGCGAGGAGCTGTCGGCCGAGCAGTATCAGGTGGCCCGCTGCTCGGGCACCGAGCCGGCGTTCACCGGAAAGTACTGGAACGAGAAGCGGGCGGGCGTCTACAACTGCGTGTGCTGCGGTACGCCGCTCTTCGACTCCACCACCAAGTACGACTCGGGCAGCGGCTGGCCGAGCTTCCACTCACCCAAGGATCCCGCGAACGTCGTCGAGCACCAGGACCGCAGCCACGGCATGGTGCGCACCGAGGTGGTCTGCGCGAAGTGCGATGCCCACCTCGGCCACGTCTTCCCCGACGGCCCGGAGCCCACGGGCCTTCGCTACTGCATCAACTCGGCGTCGATCGACCTCGAGCCCGAGGATGGGTCGGGCACGTGATCGAGGCGATCTTCTTCGACAACGACGGGGTGCTCGTCGACACCGAGCACCTCTACTTCGCGGCCAATCAGCGGGTCTTCGTCGAGGTGGGGCACGAGCTCTCGCGCGAGGTCTTCATCGACCTGTCGCTGCGACAGGGGCGGAGCGTCTTCGACGCGCTGCGGGATCGGGGCTTCGAAGAGGTCGAGATCGTGCAGCTCAAGGCGCGCCGCGACGTGATCTATCAAGAGAGCGTGGCCGCAGGCGTCGAGATCTACGAAGGCGTCCACGAGACCGTGACGACGCTCGCTGCACGCTATCCGATGGCGATCGTGACGAGCGCCCACCGCGACGACTTCGAGCTCGCCCACCGCGAGAGCGACCTGCTCCACCACTTCGAGTTCGTGCTGGCCAGCGGCGAGTACGCCCGCCACAAGCCCCATCCCGATCCCTACCTGGAGGCGGCCGAGCGCCTGGGTGTCGCACCCGGGCGCTGCGTCGTGGTCGAAGACTCTGTGCGCGGCCTGCAGGCAGCGGTCGCCGCGGGCATGCACTGCCTCGCGATCCCCCACGAGCTGACGGCGAGCGGCGACTTCTCGCCCGCCGCGGCAGTGCTCGGGGACATTCGCGAGGTGCCGAGCGCCATCGCACGGCTCGCGACCGGCGCCTGACCAGGGGTCGGCCGCCGGGTAGAGCAGAGGAGGAGGCGTCTTGACCTTCGACGGCGCGAACGTCGACACCGACTGGGGGGCCAGCGAGAGCTGGGGCGAGGACATGCAGAGCCGCATGGCCTGGCTGCGTGCGCACGATCCGGTCTACTGGAGCGAGAAGACGGGGCTCTGGATCGTCTCCAAGTTCGAGGACGTGTCCGCGATCTCGAAGAGCCCGGAGCTCTTCTGCTCGGGGCAGGGGATCGTGCCCGGCATCACGGTGCGCCAGGGGCTGATCGACGAGGACGCGCCGCGCCATACCCAGCTGCGGCGCTTGATCAGTGGCGGCTTCACTCCCCGCATGGTCGGCAAGCTCGAGGAGGCGTTCTGCGAGATCGTGACCGAGACACTCGATGCGGTGGCACCGGCTGGCAAGTGCGATTTCGTCGATGACGTCGCGGTGCCGATGCCGCTGCTGCTCATCGCCGAGATGATCGGGATCGACAAGAAGGATCGGCGCGACTTCCATCGCTGGTCCGACGCGATGATGGCGGGGTCGGGCAACTTCGACGATCCCGAGGTCATGGCGAAGGCGGGTGCTGCGTTCGTCGAGTACTCGACCTACGTGACGAAGATCATCGAGGACCGCCGCGCGAGCCCGCGGGACGATCTCGTGAGCATCCTGACCGGCGCGAAGGATTCGGGTCTGCTCGAGGAGTTCGACGTCGCCGAGACCCACGGCAACACCGATGTCGAGCAGATCGAGATGGCCAACGACGAGCTGACCATGCTGCTCGTGACGTTGATGGTGGCGGGCAACGAGACCACGCGGAACGCGCTCTCGGGCGCCGTCGAGCTGCTGATCCGGCATCCCGACGTGCGCCGGGAGCTGATCGAGGACCCCTCGCTCGTCCCCGACGCCATCGAGGAGATGCTCCGGCTCGTCTCGCCCGTACGCTCCTTCGCACGGACCGCGACGCGCGACACCGAGCTGCGCGGCCGGCGCATCGAGGCGGGGCAGAAGGTGTTGATGGTCTACCCGTCGGCGAACCGCGACGAAGACGTCTTCGACGCGCCGGACGAGCTGCGGATCCGCCGCAAGCCGCACCACCTCGCCTTCGGCATCGGCACCCACTTCTGCCTGGGCGCCAACCTCGCCCGCATGGAGCTGCGCGTCGCCCTCACGGAGCTGCTCCGCCGCATGCCCGACATGGATTTCGACGGCGCGGGGCCCGAGATCAGGCCGAACTCCTTGGTGCGCGCCTACGTCCACATGCCGGTGCGATTCACGCCCGTGGCGGTGGTCTGAGGGGGGCGCTCCTCAGCGCCGACCGAGCGGGACTGGCACGACGGGGACAGCAGCAGGGATCCGATCGGTTCCAGCGCCCGCCCTACCTGCGACCGAGCGGGTTGGGCACGACGGGTGTCATCTGGAAGCGGATGTTCCACGTGGTGCCGAAGTCGTCGGGGCGGACGACCGAGTACTGCGGCTCGACGCGGAGCTTCATCGGCATGCGGCCGATGCGGACGGTCTTCGTGAAGCCGAGCCCGATCGGGAACGTGACCTTGTTGCCCGACGTCGCCTTCCAGTCGATGGTCATCGTCGGCCCCATGCCGATCGACCAGGCACGCGGCAAGCTGCGGCGGATCACGTACTGGACGTCCGTGCGGCTCACGTCGTTGCGATTCTCGTCGCCCGCGTAGGACTCCCAGTGCTGGACGAGGAGGCCACCCACCCAGGGCTTCCCCATGTAGAAGAGCATGCCGGCGGGGCCCATCTGGTACTTGCCCTGGCCGAAGGACAGCTTCGTGGCCGAGGGGAAGCGCGTCGTGAGGCCGAGCCCGCCGACCCAGCCGTCACCGCGATCAGGGCCCATGAGGGCGAGGATCTGGATGTCGCCGAAGCCCGTGCTGCGTCCGACCGGGTCGTCCGCCTCGGGCGTCAGGATGTTGTTCGTCACGATCGGGAAGACCGGCCGGAGCGTGAACATCCAGCGCTCGGCGATGGGAATGGGGAGAAAGGGCTGGAAGAAGAGGTTGTTCGAGTAGGCGTTACCGTCGATGCGGTCGCCCTGGTTGATGCTGAAGTTCTCCTGGAGGGTCAGGCTCCAGAGCTTCGTGAGCGGGTTCTCGAGCTTGCGGCTCACCTCCTCGAGGCTCATCTCGGCCAGCGTCGGCTCATCGGCCTCCTCCGCCGACGCGGGTGAGGTCGGGAGAGCTGCGGGGAGACAGAGCGAGGCGGCGACCAGCAGCGCACGTCGCATCCTCACCTCCCCGTTCGGCCCGACCCAGGCGCCGAAACGAAGACCGCCGCACCGGCGTGAGCCGATGCGGCGGTCGTTCGATCGATCCTGGAAGCGCGCCTCAGCCCGTCTTCTTGAGCGTGTTCTTGTCCGTGTGGTGGACGACCTCGCCGGTGGCCTTCTGCTCGAGCACCGTGTCCTCATCGTAGGTCCACACGCCGTTCTCGATCGTGCACGAGAGCGTGTACTCGATGCACTTGGCGTTCTGGAGCAGGTACGGGTTCGAGAGGACGCCGAAGTCGAGCTCGCCGGCCCTGGCCCGCATCTCGAAGCTCGTGGCGTCGGCCTTGCTCTTGCCGCCGGCCAGGATCGTCGAGCCGCGGGGCACCATGAAGCAGCGCATGACCTCTTCGCGCTGCGGATCCCAGATCCAGTAGCCGAGCTCGGTGTGGAACACGTCGCCGTTCGGGTCGTCGTCCGGGATCGCGGCCGTCGTGTAGTCGATGACCCAGAGCTTCTGGGTGCCATTGTCGACGTCGCCGACGATGTTGAAGACCGCCTTCTCCTTGTACGTGCGCTCGATGACCGCCTTCTTCGCGTAGTCGTACGAGACGTTGACGCCCTGGTCGCCTTCCCAGGTTCCGATGAGGGCGGCGAGCGGTCCGAATTCTTCGTTGGCCATGTCGTGGGGTCCTTGCTCCGCGACGCGCCGCCTGGACGCGCCGTCGAATCGCTGGGTTGAAGGGCGAGACGGGGGGCCTCGCACGGGCACGCGAATCTACCCATTCCGACGGGAGCGGGCCAGTCGGGCCGCGGGTCGATTCGAGCACGCCGTGTGACGAGAGGCGGCGCGAGGAGGGCCGCGCAGGCGCCGCTGAAGCGGCCGCGCCCGGCCCGTGTCACGGGCCCGGGCGCGAAGCGCCGTCTCAGTTCAGGTGGTTGCAGTCCTCGACGTAGCCGAGATTCATGAGCTGCAGGCACTCGTCGAGGGTCATCTCGACGTCGCCGCCCGATGCGACGGCCTCGCCCTCGGCGGCTCGGCGCTGCAGATCGGCGTAGCTCCTGAGCTCGTCGATCCGCATCCGGTCCGAGTCGGCGAGGTTGTGCGCCTCGCTCGGATCATCACCGATCTGATACATCGACTCGGCGGGGAAGTCACGATGCCTGCCCCCCTTCTCGACGACGATGACCTTGCTCATCGACTCGTCGGTGAGGCTCCACATCACGTTGCCCTCGTGATCCTCCTCGGCGAAGTGCTGGCGATCCTTCGAGCTGCGGTCGGCGTCGCTCACGTAGAGCGAGAGGCCCTGCATTCGATCGGTGGGCTGGGCCCCTGCGACGTCGAGGATCGTCGGCACCACGTCGATGTGGCGCGCCATCTGCGTCCAGGGCGGCGCCATCGCGCCCTTCGCGGGCTTGATCAGCATCGGCACGTGGATCTGCTCCTCGAAGAGTGTGAGCCCGTGCCACCAGCCCTCGTGCTCGTAGAACTCCTCGCCGTGGTCGGCGGTGAGCACGATCATCGTGTCGTCGTAGACGCCGAGCTCCTTCAGGTGCGCGACGAGCTCGCCCACGGCCTCGTCGAGGTACTCGATCTCGCCGCGATAGAGACGCTTCAGATCCTCGGTCTCCTCGGCATTCGGCCAGGCGTTCGAGACCCGCGCGAAGCCGCGCCCGTCATAGGGGTGCTCGAAGTAGGGGTCGTGGACGTCCATGTAATGGAGGAAGAGATAGAAGCGGTCGTCCTTGAAGCGGTCGAGCCAGTCGAGGGCGACTGCGTTGACGACGCGCGAATCTTGATAGAAGCCGTCGAAGGTGATGCCGCTCTTCATCTTGAAGTGGAGCTGGCGGTACAGCTGGTAGAGAATCAGCTTCGACGACGATTCGGCAGAGCCGAGGAGGTAGCCCGGCGCGAGGTAGTGGTACTCGTTGTAGCCCTGGTCGAAGCCGAAGCTCAGCGCGAGGTTGATGTTCGAGACCACTCCGCCCGTCGAGTAGCCGTGCTCCTGCAACACCTCCGAGACGAGATCGACTTCGTCCGAGAGGCGCGAAGGCTTGCTCATCGCGTTGTGCGTCGTGGGGACGAGCGAGCTCAGCAGGCTGGCCGTCGCCGGCTTCGTCCATGACGCGTGGGCGTAGCCGTCGAGGATGATGCCGCCGTCCTGCTCGCCCAGCCCGCAGATGTTCGGCGCCTTCACGCTGTCGTCGCCATAGCAGGGCAGATAGTCGGCGCGGAGCGTGTCGACCATGACGAGGACGACGTTCGGGCGACCGCGAAGCCCGTCGGCGACCGAGCCCTTGGGCGGCGTGACGTTCGGGCCATAGCCCAGCCCGAGGGCGAGCCCGGTGCCCATGACGAGCACCAGCAGCCCCCCTGCGATGGGAGCGCGCGCGATGATGCCCGCACGCGACGAGAAGAAGCGGTGCCCGAAGAAGAGCAGCGCGGCCGCGAGCAGGGCGAAGCCTGCGAGCACCGCGAGTACCACCGGCGCCGGCGGCATCTGCTCGAGGTAGACGTCGCGGCGCAGGCGGAAGAGCGTGACGAAGAGCCCGAGCGGCACCAGGCAGGCGGTGAAGCCGAGCGTCGGCGTCCAGCGCTGCACCTCGTCGTGGTCCATCGGCAGTACGCCGAGCACGAGGCCGCCGATCGTGCCGAGGCCGCCGAGGAAGACCGAGTACATCATCGGGCCGTACCACATCACCTGGGCTTCCTCGCCGAAGCCGCCCTGGGCGATGACGAACGTCTCGGCGACACCGAGCACGATGCCCGCCAGGACACCCGAGCCGAAGCCCACGCTGGCGCTTCGCATGAGCCGCTCGCCCATCGGCGCGGCCGCACCGACCTCGGCTTCGAGCTCCTCCTTCGAGCGCTCCGGGTCGAGGGCCACGGCCGCCTTCGCCGCCTCCTGCCAGTCGACCTGCTCGCCGTTCACCCGCGCGTACTCGGGGGTGTAGTCGGCGGGGCGGATCCACCAGAAGACGAAGCCGATCATCGTCGGTGCTTCGGCAGCCCAGAAGCCGAGGGCCGCGGAGACCACCGCGGCGCCGGCACCGATCTGCCCCGAGAGCAGCAGGGCCTGGGCGGCTTCGCGGATGCCCTCACCGGCGATGGTGAACGGGCTGATCACCGTGGCGAAGATCTGGATCGAGGAGCCGAAGGCCACCTCCCAGAACTTCGCTCCTTCGGCGCCGATCGCGAGTGCCGTGTAGAAGTACATCATGGCCGTGGTGAAGTGCACCATGAAGCTCATGGCGAAGATCATCAGCACCAGGCCCTTCTTGTCGCGGTAGGCGCCGGCGCTCTCGCTGATGCGTGTCACGATGCCTTCGAGCCGCGGCTTCGCGGGGATCGGCACGTTCGTCAGCACCCACTGCACGACGCCCGGGTAGAAGAGCACGACCATCAGGCCGCCGATGATGCCGAGGGCGATCAGCGCCGAGACGTATGCGACCCAGGCGAGGTCGCCGAGGATCGCGATGCCGAAGGGCAGCGTGACGAGGAAGGTCAGGAAGATGCCGCTGAAGCCGCAGATCTTCTCGAGGAACTTGCCGGCCGACACCTCGACGGTCTTGCCCGTGAAGCGCGCCGCGTCGTAGAGCGTGTAGCCGTCGAGGCCGGCGGTGCTCGGCAGGAACGTGCCGAGCGCCCGGCCGATCATGAACGAGCCGAAGATGTGCTTGAAGGGAAGCTCGATGCTCTGCCCCTTGAGCACGAGCAGCCAGCGATACATCGAGCAGAGGATGCCGACGATCTTCACGCCGGTGGCCACGAGCACCCAGAACCAGAAGGTCGCCGGATCGATGTTCTCGTAGATCTCGACGATCATCGACCAGACCGTCTGACGCTCGCCCGCCTCGTTCGCGAGCTCGTAGGCGAAGAGCGCCCAGAACGCCGCGACGGTGAACGCCGCCTTGCCGAGGTTCACCAGCCGACCCTTCCACGGATCGGGTGAGAAGCGCGAAGCGACGAAGGCCGCGAGTGCGAGTAGGAAGACCTGGAACGCGGTCATGTGGGGTGACTCTCCATGAACTTCATGGCCGCCGAGCGAGGGACTCTCGCGAGAGGCGACCTGGGAGCTGGGCGCCCGACTCCGAGATCCGAGCATCGAGCACTCGGCGTCGGCGACGGGACGCGGGACACGCCCGCCGGCTCGGGACGGGATCTTGGCCGTCCGGGCGCGTCGAGCGAGCCGCCCATGATGCCCGAAGGTGGGCCCGAGCGGGCGGCATCTTACCCGGGTTTGTGGCGCGTCGAGCCGTCGGGGTGTCGGAATCCCTCTGGGGTTTCAGAAGGACGCACTCCACGCGCAGCAGCCGCGGTGAGAGTCCGGTCGGGCTGCAGCCTTCGCATCCGAGCGGCGCGCCCCGCCGTGAATCAGGGCTCCTCGTCGGACGCCGCCGCGTCGAGGACCTTGCGCCGCTGCCAGCGGTATTCGTCCTCGGTGATTCGTCCGGCCGTGCGCGCATCCTCGAGATCCGCGAGGTCGCGCAGATCCGAGGGCGAGAGGCGCTGCAGCTGCTCGTTCGTGAGCGGCTCGAGCTCGGTCAGCTCCTCTTCGGGCTCGGCCATCAGCACGGTCGTGCCGCCCGCCCCCGCGGCCCCGGCGTCGACTGGCGCCGTGCGCGCCGCCGATGCGGCGGCGAACGTGCCGAAGACGTCCGAGCTCCACTCGACGGCCACGCCGGTCCTGCCCGACCGCCGTATGAAATCGTTCGTCACGACCCGGAACTTCTCCTGTGGGTCGTCGACGTGGGGCTTCGGCAGCCCGCCCTTGCGGTTCTCGTCGACCGGCCAGTCCGATCGCGACAGGTGGAAGACCAGGTCGTCCCCGTCCATGAATGCGACGAAGGACGTCAGGAACTTGCGATGGAAGATCCCCTTCTGTCGCTGCTTGCGCTGGGCACTGACGGCGATCCGCTGGCTCGAGTCGGCCCGGCGAAACGCCTCGGCCAGCCCCTGCGAGACCGGCCCGAGGATCTCTGCCGGGATCGCTGGGCCGCGCACGGTGTTGGCCCGCACGCGCCGGTCGATCTGAAGGCTGCCCAGGATGATCTCGAGCCGCTCGACCGGGATGTCGGAGGGGTGGGCGTAGCCGTGATCGATCGCGCTGCCAAAGCGCTTCTTCTCGCTGAGCAGGTGCACGTCGAGGCCGTAGCGGTTGATGATGCGGTCCTCGACCGTGCGGGTCGAACAGCCGACACCGCCGGTGAGGCCGAGGAGCACCACCAGGCAGGAGAGCAGCGCGAGTCGTCGCCTCCGCGGCGGCTGCGCGGGGCGTAGCGGTGCGGTGGGCGCTCGCGAGATGATCGGGCTCGGCCCGGAGGCGGGAGATCGTCGATGCATGGCGCCGAGCTTAGCAGTCGCTCGCCGCGAGACGGTGCGAAGGGCGACTCCGCGGATGGGTCGGGCCCTCACGCGACGAGCGCCGCGACCACGCGATGCGTGACGAAGGCCGCCGCGTACGCCAGCACCAGCAGATAGCTGAACGCGAACGCGGGCCAGCGCCACGAGTTCGTCTCGCGCGCCATGATCGCCAGTGTCGAGACGCACTGCAGCGCGAACACGAAGAAGACGAGCAGCGAGGCGACCGTCGGCGCGTCGAAGACGTGCCGCCCCGTCCGCGGATCGACGTCGCTCCGAATCGCGGCGCGCAGCGAGCTCTCCTCGTCGGTGGCAGCGTAGATCTGCGCGAGGGTCGCGACGATCACCTCTCGCGCGGCGAGGCTCGCGACGAGGCCGACGCCGATCTTCCAGTCGAAGCCGAGCGGCGCGATCAGCGGCTCGATCGCGTGGCCGACGTGTCCGGCGATGCTGTGCTCCAGCGCATACGACGCGGCGTGGCTCTCGTCGAGATCGGCCGGCGGCTCGACGCGCGGGAACGTGAGAAGCACCCACAGCACCATCGAGGCCAGCAGGATGATCGTGCCCGCACGCTTGAGGAACGCCGACACGCTGTTCCAGACCTGCATGACCCACAGCTTCGCGGTGGGGATGCGATACGAGGGCAGCTCCATCACGAAGGGCATGGCGTCGCTGCGTGCGATGGTGCGCTTCAGCACGGCGGCGACGATCATTGCGAAGACCGGCGCGACGAAATAGAGGGCGAAGAGCACGAGCCCCTGCAGGCCGAAGACCCCGAGCACGGTGCGCGAGGGTACGAACGCGCCGATCAGCAGCGCGTACACCGGCAGCCGTGCCGAGCACGTCATCAGCGGCGCGACCAGCATGGTCACGAGCCGGTCGCGGGGTGAGGGGATCGTCCGCGTCGCCATGATGCCGGGCACCGCGCACGCATACGAAGACAGCAGCGCCACGAACGCGCGCCCCTCGAGCCCGATGCGGCCCATCGCGCGATCGACCACGAACGCGGCGCGGGCCATGTAGCCGATGTCTTCGAGCAGGTAGAGCAGGCCGAACAGCAGCGTGATCTGCGGGACGAAGATCACGACCGAGCCGACACCGGCGATGAGCCCGTCGGCGACGAAGTCGCTGAGCAGGCCGGGTGGCAGGCCGCTCCGCGTTGCGGCCACCAGGGCGCCGACGCCGTCGTCGATCATGTCCATGGCCGGGCTCGCCCACGCGAAGATCAGCTGGAAGAACGTCACCATGACGAGCGCAAAGAGCAGCGGGCCGATGAGCGGATGCAGCACCACGCGGTCGATCCGCTCGGTGAGCGTGTGCTCGCGAGGGCGCGACACCAGCACGTGGTCGAGGATCGAGCGGACCCAGGCCGCACGCTCTTCGGTGGTGTCGGGCGGCAGCAGCGGCGGCTTCGTCCAGGTGTCGGGCTCGGCAAGAAGCAGCTTCAGTCGATCGAGCCCGACGCCACGATGGCCGATGACTGGCAGCACCGGCACGCCGAGGGCCGCCTCGAGCCGCTCGAGGTCGATCTCGCCGCCGCGGGCCGCGAGCTCATCGAACATCGTGAGCACGAGGCAGGTCGGCTTCTCGCGCCGCAGCACCTGGCCGACGAGCAGCAGCGAGCGCTCGAGTGAGCACGCGTCGGCCACGACCACGAGGGCCTCCGGCACCTCGACGCCCTCGAGCTGTCCATCGAGCACCCGGGTCACGACCTCCTCGTCCGGGCTCAGCGGATCGAGGGAGTACGTGCCGGGGAGATCGATCACGCGCGCCGTGCGGGCGCCCAGCTGAACCCGGCCCTCCCGGCGCTCGACGGTCACGCCGGGATAGTTCCCGACCTTGGCCCGCAGACCGGTCAGCGCGTTGAAGAGGGTCGTCTTGCCGGCGTTCGGACTGCCGACGAGGCCCAGCGTGAGCGTCGCTTCGCTCAACCGATCACCCTCTCCAGTCGGGTCGCCGGGCCCCGGCCCGGGTCGAAGCGGCCGAGCCGCCCGTCGATGTGCGGGTCACGCGTCGCTCGGGCTCTGCTCGACGCGGCGGCGCACCCAGATGCTCGCGGCGTCGCCTCGGCGCAGGCAGAGCCGATAGCCGCGCAGCGCGTACTCGGTGGGGTCGCCCAGCGGCGCTCGGCGAACGACGCGGATGATGGTGTCCGGCAGCAGGCCTAGATCGATGAGTCGGCGCCCCGCCGGCGCGCCCTCGTGGTCGACGTGGTCGACGACGACCTCGGCTCCGGGACGCGCGCGATCGAGGGGGAAGGCGTCACCGACCCCTTCGGCCACGCTCGCGGCCGCCGACTCATTGAAATCCATTTTCATGATCGCGAAACCGTAGCGTTGATGGGCACTTGCGCTAGGTCTCGCGACGCGATTCTTGATTGGCGAACGCGTTCTCTAAGCGTTGGGAGCCGGTCTCGGGGTCCCGATCGCCGTCTCAGCGATCGTCGTCCTGCTCGCTCCGGAGCTGCCGGTTCATCAGCATCGTGCCCGCCCGCGCCGGCGTGACCTCGCCGTCGATCACCCGCCGGACCAGCTCGCAGATCGGCAGCTCGACGCCGATGCGATCCGCCAACCGGCAGGCGGCCTGGGTCGTGCGCACGCCCTCGGCCACCTCGCCCAGGTCGCGGATGATCTCGTCGAGCTTCTGCCCGCGGCCGAGCGCGAGGCCCACCCGCCGGTTGCGCGACAGGTCACCGGTGCAGGTCAGCACGAGGTCGCCCATGCCCGAGAGTCCGTGCAGGGTGCTCCGGTCGGCGCCGAGCTTGTCGGCGAGGCGCGCGATCTCGGCGAGGCCGCGCGTCATGAGCGCGGCGCGGGTATTGAGCGCGCCGTCCATGCCGTCGCTCATGCCGACCGCAATGGCGATCACGTTCTTGAGCGCGCCGCCGATCTCGACGCCCATCACGTCGCTGCTCGAGTAGCAGCGGAACCAGGGGCACGAGAGGTTCGCTTGAACAGCGATCGCGAACGTCTCCTCGCGGCAGGCGACGGTGACGACGGTCGCGCGCTGCTCGGCGACCTCGCGGGCGAACGAGGGGCCCGACAGCACGACGATGCGCGGGTGATGGGCCTCGGGCAGCACGTCCTCGAGCACCTGGTGCATGGTCATGCCCGTGTCGTACTCGATGCCCTTCACCGTCGAGACCAGGATCGCGTCGGTCCCGATGAACGGCGCAGCCCGCGTCATCACCTCGCGGAGGCTCTGACTGGGCACCGCGATGATCACCATCTCCGCGCCCTCGAGCGCCCGCTCGAGTGAGGACGTCGCCTCGATCGATGCCGGCAGCTCGAAGCCGGTCAGGTACTTCGGATTGCGGTGATGGGTGTCGATGTGCGCGGCGGCCTTCTCCGACCGCGCCCAGAGACGCACCGGATTCTCTCGCGCACACAGGATCGCGAGGCACGTGCCGAAGCTGCCGGCACCGAGGACCGTGGTGGGGACGTTCATGTCTGCCGAGATACCACACATCGGGCGCCCTGCGGCGTGTGATCTCGTTGACGCTGCGGGGGGCCCACGCCCCGCGATGCATGATCTGATCCACACATCGGCGGTCTCCGCCCAGCGTGTGATCTCGTTGACGCTGCGGGGGGCCCTGGCTACGTTCGTGGGCGACGGCTCGCCGAGATCGCCGGCGTCGTCGCCCCCCTGAGCACCCCCCGGACCGAGCGTTCCGCATGCCGACCGTCGAACCCGACGGAGCCGGCGTCGTGCATGCGGTGACCGGAACGCCGGCCCAACGGGTCGAGCGGACGACCGGCCGACCTCGAGGAGGCGGGTGCATGGGCGAGTACGCTGCGCTGCTGACACTGACCTCGGTCGGCGCACTCGTCGCCGGTCTCCTCGTGCTCTTCCACGTTCGCGTGAAGCCGCGCCGGCGCCGACGCGATGCATCGGGCGACCCGCCCGTCGACGTGCTCGCCGCCCTCGGCCGGTTCCAGACCTACGCCGCGCTCTTCGTCGCGTTCGGTGGGCTGGCCCTGCTGCTCGCCGCATGGGCCGCGCGGGTCGATGCTCTCGGCCGCGCCGGCCTCGGCATCGCGGCCCTCGTGACTGCCCCGCTGCTGGTCGGCTTCGCCCACTTGATCGCGCAGGGCGGCCTGGGGGACGACGACTCGTGAGCACCGACGCCAGCGCATCCACCTCACTCCGACCGCCGCCCTGGCTCGATCGGATCGGACCCGCGTGGTGCGTCGTCGTCGCGGTCGCGAGCGTCGGCGTGATCCCGATGGGCTCGACCTATCTCGCGGGTGATCGGGCGATCTCGCTCGTCATCGCGGACCTCGATGGCTCTGCGCTGGTGCCCGCCGCGTTGGTCTGTCTGTCGGCGCTGGGCTTCGCCGCGATGGGCTGGTCGGTCCGCGACGCGGGCGCACGCCGGGCATGCCTCGGTGCTGGCGCGCAGACGCTCTCGTACGGCGTCGCCTTCGCGCTCGCCGTGCTGCCGCTGGCCCTCGTGCAGGGCTCGCTCGACCTCGTCGAGATCGTCGCGGGGCAGGACGCGACGTTCACGTTGGGCGACGTCGCCGTGGTGCACGCGCTGCCCGTCCGTGAAGCCTGGCCCGCGTGGCCGAGCCTCCCGGCCTGGGGCCTGCTGCTGAACCCGCTCGCGGTCGTGCTCGTCACGATCTGCGGGCTCGGCGCGATGCGCCTGCCGCCCTTCGACGGTGTGGCGGCGGAGGCCGAGGCGCGCACCGCCCTGAACGCCGAGGGCAGCGGACTGCGTCTCGGCAACGCAGTGATCGCCGACTTCGTCAACACGCTCGTGCTGGCGGGCCTGGTCGTCACGTTCGGGCTCGGTGGCTGGGCGATCCCCTGGCTCGCCGAGTCGGAGCTGCTCTCCGCGCTCGTGCGCGGCTACGGGCCGGGGCTCGGTACACTGCTCGGTGCCGGACTGCACGCAGGCAGCTTCGCACTCAAGCTCCTGCTCGTCTTCGTGCTGCTCCGCGCGGTCGGCCGCCGTTTCTCGCCCTTGTCCGAGTCGCGGATGAGCTTCCTCTGCTTCCGCCTCTTCGTGCCCCTCGCGATCGTCAACGTCTTCGTCACCGGCTACTGGCTGGTCGCGAGGCCGGGGCTCTCATGACCGCAGCGACCACCACCTTCCACCTGCTCGCCGCGGCCACCCTGCTCGGCGCCCTCGTGCTGATCTTCGGCGCACGGTCGACGGTGGGGGCCGCCCTCGGCGCGGTGGGCTCGTCCATTGCGGTGGCCGGGCTCTTCGCGTTGCTCTCGGCGCCCTTCCTCGCGATTGCGCAGCTGCTGCTCGTCGTCGGTGCCGGGCTCGTGGGCCTGCTCTTCGTGGTGCTGCTCGTCGATCTCGACTCGGAGCGCCTGCCCGCGCGCTCGGTGCGGCGACGTGTGGTGAATGGTCTGGGGGTCATCGCTGCGGCCTCGCTCGCGGGCATCGTCGTGCTCACGCTCGAGAGCACCGATCGGCCGGATCTGCCCGTCGATGCGGCGGTCGGTGGTCTCTTCTCGCTCGGTGAGACGCTCTACCGCGAGTTCGCGGCCCCGCTCGTCGGCCTGTCGCTCGTACTGCTGACCGGGCTCGTCGCGAGCCGCGTGCTGGCCGGTGTCGACGCCGGTGACACCCACGAGGGAGAGCGCTGATGGTCTCCGTCGATCAGGTCGTCGGGCTCGCCATCGCCCTCTTCGCCATCGGGCTCGTGGGTGCGATCCGCCGCCGTCACGTCGTGGTCGTGCTCTTCGCCCTGCAGCTCGTGACGATCGCTGCCGCGCTCGCGTTCGTCGGCTTCAATCGCATGTGGGCGGGGCGCGCCCTCGCCGCGGGTGATGCGGCGGGGCTCGAAGGGCAGGCCTTCGCCTTCGTCGTGCTCGTGGTCGGGGTCGTGCAGCTGCTCGTGGGGATCGGGCTCGCCCTCGCCGTCCTGCGCCGCCGCGGCTCGGCCGACGTGGATGACGTGAACCTGCTCGGGAGCTCGAGATGAGCCCGACCGAGACGGCCGCGCTGGCGTGGATCCCCGCTGCGCCCCTCTTCGTGGCGCTGGCATTCGGTCTCGCAAGCGGGCTGCTGCGGCGCAACCTCTCCGATCGAAACGTCGCCGCCATCACGTCCGCTGGCTTCGCCGTGTCCGCGCTGCTGAGCGTGATCTTCTTCGCGAGGCTCGTCGGCGGCGGGCTCGTCACGCCGATCGTCGAGCGCTCGGGCAGCTGGTTCGGGCTCGGCGTCGGCGCGGAGGCCCTCGACGTGGCCTTCGTGCTCCGGCTCGATCCGCTCTCGTCGTTGCTCTGTGTGCTGGCGAGCTTCATCGGGCTCGCGATCCAGCTGCACGCCGGCGTCCACATGTCGCGCAGCGATCACGAGGACGGTGGGCTGCAGCGATTCTGCGCGCACTCGAGCGCGCTGCTCGCGTCGGTGCTGCTCTTCGTGCTGGCGGACGACATGGTGCTCGCGTTCGCCGCCTGGGTGTCGTGTGGGCTCTTCACGCGGCTGCTCGTCGGCTTCTGGTACAGCGAGGCCGATCGCACCGCGGCGTTGCAGAAGGTCTCGCTCAGGCAGCGTGCGGGCGACGCGTTCTTCCTCGCTGGTCTGCTCAGCGTCTTCTGGCAGCTCGTCGACGGTGGCGGCGCTGATCTCTCGTGGTCGAGCCTGCGCGCGGCGAGTGACACGCTGCTCGCCTCATCACCAGAGGCGGGCGACGGCGAGGCGGCGGCGGTGTGGACGCCCGCGGTCTTCACGGGTCTGCTCTTCGTGCTCGCTGCCGCGTCGCGCCTCTTCGTGCTCCCGTTCATGTTCGGTCTGCGCGCTGCGTCGGTGGCGCCTTCGCCCGCGTCGGCGCTGATCCAGTCGGTGGCCATGCCCTGCACCGGCATCCTGCTGCTGGTGCGTGTCTCGTTCCTCATCGAGGCGGTGCCGCTGCTCGAGACGACGCTCTGCTGGGTCGCGGGCCTGGGCGCCCTGATCTTCGTGCTCGCTTCGCTCACCGAGGACGACGGGCGTCAGATCCTCACGTGGTCGACCGCGAGCCAGCTCTCGATCGCGGCGCTGGCCGTCGGGCTCGGCGCCTACGACGTCGCGCTCTTCTTCGTCGTGGCGCATGCGTGCGCCAAGGCGCTGCTGATTCTCGGCGTCGCCACCGCGAGCAAGGCGCGGGGGCACGAGCACGATCGCAAGAAGCTCCAGCCGCTCGGCCTCGCCATGGTCTGGCCCCAGGCCTTCATGCTGATCGGGGGGCTCACGCTGGCCGGTCTGCCACCGACGATCGCGTTCTTCTCGATCGAGCAGGTGCTCGACGCCGCCGACCGCGCCGAGGCGCTGCCGGGCCATCTCGTGCTCTGCGGCGTCGTGCTGGTGACCGTCTTCTTCACCGCGCTGTCGATGATCCGTCTCTACTACATCGTGTTCCCGGTGCGCTCGTCCTTCGATCCCGCGCGCCGCCGCCTGCAGTGGGAGCCGCATGGCCCCTCGCTCTGGAGCCTCGGCGCGCTCGCCGTGCTCTGCGTGTTCGGGGGCGTCATCGGCGTGTCGCAGATCTTCGGCGACCCGTTCGAGATCGAGCAGATGAACAGCCTCTCGGCCTTCTTCGAGCCGGTGCTGCCCGACGCGCATCCGCCACGCACCGAGCCCGGGCGGCAGACGATGTGGATCGCGCTGCAGGTGCTCGCCATGGCTGCCGGCAGCGTCGCCGGCCGTGCGCTCTTCCGCGGGCGCGCGGAGCCGATCCTCGATCTCCGCAATCGACTGCGCGGCCCCGCGCGCCGCGTCGTGCAGGCGTTCGATCCCGACAACGTGTTCGGCTGGCTGGTCATCGCGCCGAGCTCGGCCGTGGCGCGGGGGCTCGCGCGCGGGCCTTTCGGTGAGCGGCTCCTCGTGTGGCTGCTCGACACCGCGCCCTCCGGCCTGGCGATGTGGCTCGGCGGTCTGCTCGACCGCCACGGTCAGTCGGGGCAGACGCAGGGTGTGCTGGCGTCGATGCTCGTGGGCGCCGTGTTGATCGTGCTCGGCCTCACGCTCGGCGGGGTGCTCTGATGCGGGGCCCGATGCATGCGCTGGGGGGGGTGCTCTGATGCAGGGGGTCTCGCTCTCACCCGGCGTCTTCCTCAGCGCGCTCGTGGTGGCGCCTCTCGTCGTCGCGGCGTTCGTGCTCGTGCTGCACGTCGCGATCGCCCGCGCCGTCGGACGAGATCGGGTGCCCAAGACGCTCTGGCGTCGGATCGGTCTCTCCGCCTCGGCGTTGCAGCTCGTCGTGGGAGGGGGATGGCTCTGGTCGAGCTTCGATCCCGAAGCCCTGGGTCCGCAGCTCGTCGGACGCTGGGAGTGGCTGCCCCAATACGGCTTCCACTTCCACTTCGCGATCGACGGGCTCTCGCTCTTCCCGGTGCTGCTCGTGCTCTTCGTCGTGCCGGTGGCATGCTGGTCCACGCCCTCGAAGGCGGAGCGATTCACCGCCGGTGCGGTCGCGCGGGTGCTCGCCGTGCAGTCGGGCGTGCTCGGCGTGCTGCTCTCGGTGAACGTGATGCAGCTGCACCTGTTCTGGACCTTGCTGCTGCTGCCGACCTTCTTCGTGATCGTCAGCTGGGGCGGGCCGCGGCCGATGCGCTCGGCGTTCAGCTGGCTGGTGCCCGCGGCGCTCGGCAGCGCGCTGATGCTCTTCGTGTTGATCGTCGTGCACCGTCTCGGCTACGAGCAGCTGCACGTCTGGGTCTTCGATCTCGTGAGCGGTCGTGGAAACGGTGCACCGGGTCTGCTCGACGTCGTCGTGCCGGTCCATGGGCCGCAGTCGACGCTCTTCGTGGCGCTGCTCGCGGCGGTCGCCATGCGGATGCGGGCCTTCCCGTTCCACGTGTGGTCGTCGACGGCGACCGAGCATGCGCCGCCCGACGGCTTCGTCCTGCTCGACGTGCTGCAGGGCGTGGTCGGCGTCTACATCGTGGTGCGCGTCGGCCTGCCGCTCCTGCCGGAGGGCGCGGCCTCGGTGGCGCCGTGGATGAGCGTCATCGCCGTCGTCGGGCTCGTCTACGGCGCACTGGTCGCCGGTGCGCAGCACGATCTGCGCCGCTTGCAGGCGTACGCGCAGACCGCCGCGCTCGGTCTCGTCACCTTGGGTGTGTTCACGCTCGCCGAGCACGGTCTCGTCGGTGCGCTGATCCATGGCTGGAGCGTGGCGCTCGCGAGCTCGGCCGTGCTCGTGCTGGTCGGCCTGCTCGTCGACCGCCGGGCGTCGACCGAGCTCTCCGACTACGGCGGGCTCTCGAAGCCGATGCCGGTCTTCTCGCTCCTCTTCGCCGTGTCGCTCTTCGCTTTCTCGGGCATACCCGGGACGCTCGGCTTCGTGGGCGAGCTGCTCGTGCTTGCCGGTGGGTTCGCGCGCTCGCCGGGCCTGGCGCTCGTCGCGCTGCTCGGTGTGCTGATCTCGGGTGCGTGTCTGCTGCGCGCCTATCGCGAGGTGGCGCTGGGGCCCGTCGAGAATCCCGAGAACAGGGGGCTCATCGATCTCGGCTGGAGCGAGCGCGCGGGCGTGCTCGCGCTGCTGCTCCCCGTGATCGTGCTCGGCGTGCATCCGAACCCGATGCTGCGGCGGGTCGAGCCGGCCGTGCTCGAGGTGCTGCACGTGATGGAGCTGCGGAGTGCGCTGGCCACCGACGCGGAGCTGCCGGGGGACGCTGACGCGCAGCTCGGCGCCGTGTCGGCCGGGGAGCCGAATCATTCCGATCCCGAAGCGGGCAGCGCGCGACCATCGCCGGGCTCGCAGCTTGCCCGCGCGGCGGAGGCGCCCTGAACGTGCTCGACGCGATCCCGCGCTGGGACGTCTTCGGCCCCGTCCTGTACGTCACGGTCGGCGCGCTCGTGGCGCTGCTCGTCGACGGCGCGGCGTCCGTCCGGCGCCGCCGCGGCGTGGGCGCGGGATCACCTTCGCGCCGCGGCCCGCTGCTCGCACTGACGAGCTCGATCGCGCTCGCTGCGGTCCTGTTGTCGGCGTGGGGCTCGCTCGTCGGTTCGGTGGAGCCGGCCTTCGACACGCGCACCGGTCTCTTCATCGTCGATCGGCTGACGAGCGTCGGCACCCTGATTCTCGCCTCGGCTGCACTCGTGACGCTCTGGCTCTCGGTGACGATGCTGTCGGTGGCGCGGCTCGAGCAGGGCTCGTTCCACGCGCTCGTGCTGCTCGCATCAGCGGGGATGTTCGTCGCCATCGGCAGCGGCCACCTTGCGTTCCTCTACGTGGGCCTCGAGCTCGCCTCGCTGTGCCTGTCGCTGTTGGCCGCGTACGACGGGCGCCGCGCCGCGAGCCTCGAAGCCGGACTCAAGCTGCACCTGATGGGCGGCTTCGCGAGCGGAATCATGCTCTTCGGCATGGCGCTGCTCTACGGCGCCACGGGTGAGCTCCGCTATGGCGCGCTCTGGGCGGCACTCGACGGCTCGGACTGGCTCGGGCTGGCGGGGCTCGGGCTCCTGCTCTGTGGGCTGCTCTTCAAGCTCGCCGTCTTCCCGTTCCACCAATGGGTGTCGGACGTGTTCGAGGGCGCGCCGGCATTCGCATCCGGCTATCTCGCCGTGGCGATGCCCACCACGGCCGTGATCGTGCTGCTCAGGCTGCTCGACGAGGCGATCCCGGCGGGTTTCGCGCCGGTGCCCGAGCTGCTGAAGGTCCTCGCGGTGGCGAGCATCGTGGTGGGACACGGACTCGCGCTCGTCGCACGATCGGTGAAGCGCATGCTCGCCTGCGCGGGGATCGCGCACTCGGGTCACCTTGCGCTGGGGCTTGCGTGCTCTTCGACCGAGGCGTTCGAGGCCGTGCTCTTCTACGTGTTCGTGTACGCGTTCATCGCGCTCGGCGCGCACGGCCTCGCCGCTTCGATGGCGCACGGCGGGCGCGAGATCGAGACCACCGACGACTTCGCCGGGCTCGCGGGGGTGCGCCCCGTGGCCGCAGTGGCGTTGTCGATCTTCCTGCTCGCGCTCGCGGGCCTGCCCGGAACCGGCGGCTTCTGGGCGCTCTACAACCTCTTCTCGGCCGCGGTGGCCGAAGGTGCGATGCTGCCGGTCGTGGTTGCGCTCATCGGCGTCGGTGTGTCGTGGCGCTATCTGCTCGCGATCCCGGTGGCGATGTTCACGCGGCCTGCGCCCCGGGGCGGCACCACGGCGCTCTCGACGGCGGAGGTCGTCGTGCTCGGGCTCTGCACGGCCGTCGTGCTCTATCTGGGCTGGCGCCCTGCGCCGGGGCTCGCCGACGTGCTGAGTGGGCTGGTGCGTTGAGCCGAGGGGCTCAGCCCCGTCCGCGCGGCACTCGCACGTCGCCGCGGCGGCGCGTCACCTGCAGCTCGTCGAAGAGCTCCATGAGTGGCATCGCAGTACGGCGCGTCGTTCCGATGAGGGTCTTGTAGGCCTGGGTGCCGATCTCGCCGTGCTCGTCGAGATGGGCGACGAGCCGGGCTCGAAGTCCATCGATGGCCTCGCGGTCGAACCAGAGATCGCCGGGCGCCCGCACGAGCACGTCGCTCCGTTCGAGGTGGGCGACGAGGTCGCGGTACTCGGGCAGCTCGATGCCGAGCGCGGCGCAGTGATCGCGTGGGCTCATGGGCTCGAGCCCCGCTTCGCGCGCGTCGGATGCGATGCGATCGACGAGCGCCTTCGTGCGCTCGTCGAGGGTCGGGGCGTGGCCGCTCGTCCGGACGAGCTCGCCTTCGACGACGACCCGGCCGGTGCGCTCCTGCATCGCGAGCGCCGCCTCGGCGGTATCGCGGGTGACGTTCTCGGGCAGGGTGGCGCGCAGCGCGGCGCCGGGCATGCCGGGGCGAAGGGGCTCGCGCTGGTGGAAGGCCTCGAGCGCCTCGAGCAGGCGCAGCCCCAGCCGCTCGAGGGTGGTGGCGTCGACCAGGCGCCGCGCATCCGTGCGGGCGATGCGGTCTTCTGCCTCGAGTGCACTCGCGACTGCGTCGACCTCGCTCGCGTCGAGGCCGGTCTCGAGAGCGAGCTCATCGACGAGGACGCCGCCGAGACCGCTGCGCGACACCCTCGATGCCACGGCCTCGCTCGAGTCGAACGTGGCGAGCACTTCGAGCTCGGCGGCCAGCGCCGGGTCGCTACGGCGCCGGTGCGGCGGTGCGACATCGACGAAGCGGCCGCCTCCGAGCGTGTGCCCGACGAGGTCGTGGCGCGCGAAGCCACGCACGACGAAGCGGTCGCCCGGGAGCACGGCGATCGGCGGCCCATCGACGTGGAGCCGCGCGAAGCCCGCTTCGCCCGGGCGAAGCCTCGCGTCGACACCGATCGGCGCGAGCCGGCCACGGCGCTCGCACGTGCCGCAGAGCAGCTCGACCGCGATGACGTCCTTCTCCTCGGGCGAGGTGTCGAGCCAGTGGATGCGGACGTCCGCGAGCGTCGTCGTCGGCATGCGTCCGGGGCGGGTCAGCACCTGACCACGGGCGAGGTCCTCGTGCGCGACGCCCTGTACGTTCACGGCGCAGCGCGCGCCCGGCAGCGCGCGCTCGGTCGGCTCGCCGTGATGCTGGAGCCCGCGGATCCGCGCGGGCTCGCCGCCCGGTAGCAGCTCCACCGCATCGCCCACCTCGAGCGCGGAGCCCACGAGGGTGCCGGTCAGCACCGACCCGAAGCCGCGCATCGTGAACACGCGGTCGACGTTCAGCCGCGGCGGACCCGCCCTCGGCGTGCGCGGCGCGGCCTCGGCGCAGACGCGCGCGAGCGTCTCGCGCAGCGCGTCGATGCCCTCGCCGGTCTGCGAGGACACCGTGACGACGGGTGCATCGGCCAGGCTCGTCCCGGCAACGAGGTCGGCCACCTCGGCCGCGGCGAGCTCCTGCATCTCGTCGTCGACGAGATCGCAGCGGGTCAGTGCGACGATGCCGTGCCGCACGTCGAGCAGGTTGCAGATCGCGAGGTGCTCGCGGGTCTGGGGCATGACGCCTTCGTCGGCGGCGACCACGAGCAGCACGACGTCGATGCCGGTGGCGCCCGACACCATCGTGCGGACGAGCCCTTCGTGGCCGGGCACGTCGACCAGGCCGACGCGTTCGCCGCCGGGCAGCTCGAGCGGCGCGAAGCCGAGATCGATGGTGATGCCGCGCGCCTTCTCCTCGGGCAGGCGGTCGAGGTCGAGCCCGGTGAGCGCGCGGACGAGCGAGGTCTTGCCGTGATCGATGTGGCCCGCGGTGCCGACGACGAGGGGAGCGCGCGCGGCGTCGTCTCCCGCTCGCTGCCCCGCGTTCGTACCTTTCACCACGTTCGCCGCGCTCAGCGCGGGCCGATCCGGTCGCGGCCCATGTAGGGCTGGAGCGCCTGGGGGATGTGCACGCTGCCGTCCGCCTGCTGGTGGTTCTCGAGCAGGGCGAGGATCGCGCGCGCATTCGAGATCGCCGTGCCGTTCAGCGTGTGGACCAGCTCGTTCTTCTTGCCACCCTCACGGCGGAAGCGGATCTTGAGGCGCCGCGCCTGGTAGTCGGTGCAGTTCGACGTGCTCGTGATCTCGCCCCAGTCGCCGCCTTCGCCCCGGCCGGGCATCCACGCCTCGAGGTCGAACTTGCGGTAGGCCGGCGAGCCGAGGTCGCCTGCCGCGACGTCGATGACGCGGTACGGCACCTCGAGGGCGTCGAAGATCTTCTCCTCGATGCGGCGTAGCTCTGCGTGCTGCGCCTCGCTGTCCTCGGGGCGGCAGAAGACGAACATCTCGGTCTTCGTGAACTGGTGCACGCGATAGAGCCCGCGGCTCTCGCGGCCATGTGCGCCGGCCTCGGTGCGGAAGCAGTGCGAGATGCCCGCGAGCCGGAGCGGCAGGCCGGCCTCGTCGAAGATGTGGTCGGCGTACAGGCCGCCGAGGGTGATCTCGGCCGTGCCGACGAGGCAGAGCTCGTGACCTTCGATGGAGTAGATCTGCGTCTCTTCACCCTTCGGGTTGAAGCCGAGGCCGCGCACGACGTCGGGGCGGGCGAGGTCGGGCGTCACGACGGGCGTGAACTGCTCCTCGAGCAGCACGTCGAGAGCGAAGCGCTGCAGCGCGACCTCGAGCAGCGCGGCCTCGTTCTTCAGGTAGTAGAACTTCTGGCCGGCGACGCGTGCAGCGCTCTCGAAGTCGACGAGATCCCACCTCTCGCAGATCGCGAGGTGATCGACGGGCTCGAAGTCGAAGCTCGTGGGCTTGCCGTCGGCGAGGACGGCGAAGTTTGCCTCACCGCCTTCGGGCACGTCGGGGTGAGTGTGATTCGGCACGCCGGCCAGCGCCTCGTCGAAGCGCGTCTGCGCGGCACGGAGCCGCTCTTCGATCGCCGCGAGGTCATCCTTGAATGCGCGCCCTTTGGTGACGTGGGCCTCGCGCTCGGCGTCGCTCATCTTGCGCTTGCCGGCCTTCTGGTGCTCGTTGCGCTGGCGGTTGGTCTCGTTCTGCTCGGTGACGAGCGCAGTCACCTCGCCGTGCAGCGCAGCCAGCGCGTCGATGTCGACGGTGACACCGCGCTTGCGGCAGCTGTCCAGGATGTCGTCCCGGCGGTCGGCGAGGGAGTGAGGGTCGATCATGGCGGGGCAGAGGCTATCTCAAAACCGCAGCGAGGGGTCCGAGGGATCGCCTCCCCTGGAACGCACGCTGGGGTGGGGGGTCGTGTGGGCCTGAGGGGCTCGCGGCCGGGCTGGCAGCTGGGTCGAGGGCTGGGTCGAGAGCCGGGTGGGGGGGGGTGCTACTCGATGACTTCGAAGGACTCGAAGAAGCGGTCGGCGTCGACGCGGTCGGTGCCGTCACCCGGATCGCTCGCCTTCAGCACGTAGAGGCGCTGTCCGACCAGGACGAGCTGCACCTCCATCACCTTCCAGTCGTCGTTCTCGCGCGTGGGCGCGAAGGTGAGCAGCGCACCGGGGTGGTCGCCGAAGCGCCGTCGCTCGTAGGAGATCTCGCGTCCGGCGTCGGTTCGCAGCACGTTCTTCTTGGCGGTCTTGAGCACGAGCCATGTGGGGGCGAAGAAGCGGCCGAGATCCGGGAGATCGTGGAGCCCGATGCTGAACGTGCGGCCGTCGCTGCGGCCGAAGTACTTCTTCTCGGCGACCGTGCCGGCGATCGTCTCGCGGAGGCCGGTCTCCTGCCACGTCTCGTCCCGGGGCAGAAGCCCGCGGAAGCCCTCGGTGACCGCTTCGAGATGCTGCCAGCGCCCGGCGAGCTCGGCGGCCTCGGACGTCGCAGTAACGACGGTGTCAGGGCCGGGCTCGAGGGCCGAGGCGGTGAGCCCGGTCGACAGCGCGCAGGCGAGCGCCACCGCGACAGACACGAGGTGTCGGACGGCGGACGGGCGCAGGCCTCTGTAGTGGGCGCGTTGCATACTCGCGAACCCCTGATGGAGCAGATCGGTTCATCCTACAACTGGGTCGCCCCCAAAAGAAGCGATACCACCCTCGACCGTCCGTCGATTCCGGCTCTTCGATCTGATTCCGTCCCGACCGGACGAATTCGACCCTAGAAACGGAGGGTCGGCCCCACGGGCCGGGGTGCAAGCGGGGCCCTGGCCGGCGCTGCTCGGGCGGGGCTCAGGCGTGCTCTGGCGGACGCAAGAGCCCCCGGCCGGCGATGAGCGGCAGGTCGACCGCCGCCATGAGCCCGGGCGGCGCGTCGCAGACCCACGGGATCGCGTTCGTGATGCGGGCCGCGGCCGTGGTGTTGCCGCCGGCGACGTGGTCGCCGTGCTCGTCCTCACTCTCGAGTGTCAGCGAGACGTTCGGCGTGCCCGAGATGCGGACCGCGTGGTAGCCCATCCCCTTCGCCGACTCCCACTGCTTTGCCGTGTCGTCGACGATGCGCGTGATGTGCTCGACCACCAGCAGCGGGTGCCCGTCGACCAGGCCCTGCACCTCGAAGCGGAACGCGCCGAGGGTGCCCTTCGCGTACGCGCGGCCGAGCACCTCGACGTCGCGCTCGAGCGCGTGCTTCTCGGTCACCTCGACGACGTCGTCGAGGGTGACGTCGAGCGCGTCGGCCAGCGAGCGCAACGCGCCGCCCCAGACACGCGTGGGCACGCCGGGGAGGATCATCGCCGGCGTGCGATCCATTGGCGAGCCGAAGCCGATCAACGCGCGCACCTGCTCGGGTACGTCGTACGTCGCGTAGTTGAAGTTCTCGACGATGCGGATCTCGTGGGCGCCAGCGCAGAGCCCCGAGAGCACGACGGGGATGAGATCCATGGCGAAGCCCGGGTCGATGCCCGACGAGAGGATGGTCGCGCCGCCCTCCTTGCACGCGGCCTCGAAGGCGGCCTTCACGTCGGGCGGCGCGGTCGGCGGATGCAGCAGAGCGTAGTGGCCCGCCGTCACGACGTTCACGCCCGCGCGCAGGCAGCGCAGCATCTCGTCGGTGGACTCGGCCGGGCGGAAGTCCTGGTTCACCGCGTAGACCAGCGCGTCGGGGCGGCGCGCGAGCACGGCGTCGACGTCGCGCGTCGCGATCACGCCGCAATCGGGCAGGCCGGCGAGCACGCCCGCGTCGACACCGTCCTTCTCCTCGGCGTGCACGATGACGTCGGCGAGCTCGAGCGCGGGGTTGGCGAGCACGGTGCGGATCGCGGGCACGCCCACGTTGCCCGTACCCCAGACGGCGACGCGATGGGTCATGGCTCTCTACTCCAGCTGCCGGCGGCTTCTCCAGCTGCCGGCGGCTTCTCCCGCTCCGGGTCGGTTGGTGCGGCGCTCGTCGGCTCAGCGCGTGATGATCGACGCGCCCGCCTTCTTCAGCTTCTCGGCGGTCTCGGCATCGTCGGTGTTGCGGGGCTGCTCGGGCACCGCGACGCCGCGCTGCACGGCGGGGCGCTCCTTCATCGTGTCCATCCACTTCGACAACGCGTCGAGCCCGTCGATCGGTACGCCCGACCAGCCGTGGATGCGCACCCAGCTCCAGTTCGCGATGTCGGCGATCGAGTAGTCGCCGGCGAGCCACTCGGTCTTCTGCAGCTGGCCGTCGAGCACCTCGAACAGGCGCCGCGACTCGTGCTGGTAGCGGTCGATTGCGGGCTGGATCTTCTCGGGGAAGTACCGAAAGAAGACGTTGGCCTGGCCCATCATCGGCCCCACGCCGCCCATCTGGAACATCAGCCAGCTCATCACCTCGGCGCGCTTCGCCGGGTCGGTCGGCAGCAGCGGGCTGCCCGTCTTCTCGCAGAGATGAATCATGATCGCGCCCGACTCGAACACCCGGATACCGCCGAGGTCGTGGTCGACGATCGCGGGGATGCGGCCGTTCGGGTTGATCGCGAGGAACTCGGGCTTCTTCTGGTCGCCCGAGCCGAGGTCGATGGCGCGGACCTCGTAGGGCAGCTCGAGCTCTTCGAGGGTGATGGAGGCCTTCCAGCCGTTGGGGGTGCCGGCGGTGAACAGCTCGATCATCGGGTGGGTTCTCCGGGAGGGCGCGCGTGCGCCGGGATGGGGTGGGGCGCCGAGAGCGCCGGGGGGCGAGAAGGGCGATGGTAAGATGCCAGCGTCGAGCCGACGACTCGGCCGTCCCAGCAGCCTCGCCGTCCCGGGCGGGCTACCCGGCCAACGCCGGTCCTGCCCGCACGGAGGTGATCGCGACCGACATGAGCGACGAGTCGACTCCAGGGGCTACCGAGGCGCCGCCGGCGCCCGTCGACGGCGAGGCCGCCGCGCGCTTCGCGCCGGTGCGCGAGGCGTTCGCGAAGAGCTTCGAAGATCTCGGCGAGGTGGGGGCGGCGTTCTGCCTGCGCCTCGGCGGCGAGGTGGTGGTCGACGTCTGGGGCGGCTGGCAGGACGCCGAGCGCACGAGGCCCTGGCAGCGCGACACGCTCGTGAACGCGTACTCGGTGGGCAAGGGCGTGCTCGCCGGTCTGCTGATGTGCGTCGTCGAGGAGGGGCGCCTCTCGTTCGACGACCGTGTCGTGGAGGTGTGGCCGGAGTTCGGCGCCCATGGCAAGGACGGGATCACGGTGCGGATGCTCTCGAGTCATCAGGCTGGCCTGCCCGCGTTGCGCGAGAAGCTCGATCGCTCGCATCTCTACGACTGGGCGGGTCTCTGCGAGCGGCTCGCGGACGAGGAGCCGTACTGGACGCCGGGCACGGCGCACGGCTACCACGTCAACATGTACGGCTTCCTGGTCGGCGAGGTGATCCACCGGGCGACCGGCATGCCGGTTGCCGAGGCCCTGAGTCACTACATGACGGGGCCGGCCGGCGCCGACTTCTTCTTCAGCGTACCCGACGCCGATCACGCACGTTGCACGGACATGCTCGTGCCGAACTACGACCTCGACAGCGAAGAGAAGTGGGCGATCGCGTTTCCGCCGACGGGCGATCGCGACTTCGACGTGATGAAGTGGCACACCTATTTCAATCCGCCCGGCATCAGCGGCGTGGGATCGGTGCACACGGCGGAGTGGAAGCGCTCGGTGATTCCGTCGACGAGCGGGCACGCGACTGCGAGGGCGGTGGCTGCGCTCTACGCGGGCATGATGGGGTCGGGGGTCGAGCTCGCGGTGACGCCGGGCGCGCGCGTGCGTGGCGAGGCGACGCGGGGCGAGGTCGACGGCGATGACGTCATCCTGCAGCGTCCGTCGCGCTTCGGCATCGGCTTCCAGCTGCCGATCCCGACGCGCCCGCTCTGGCCGAGCGCGTCGGCGTTCGGGCACTACGGCTATGGCGGCGCGCTCGGCTTCGCCGATCCCGAGAACGACCTGGCCTTCGGCTACCTCATGAACCTGCCCGGCGATCGCTGGCAGACACCCCGGACACAGCGGCTGATCGACACCGTCTACGACTGCCTCTGAGCTCGAGCTCGGACGCGCGCCGCCGAGTGCGGCGCCTTCGGCGACGTGCGTGGAGTGGTCGGGTGGGCGTGTTAGCGTGATTCGACCGATCTCCGGGGAGAAGCGCATGCGCGTTGCGATGATGGCTCGTTCGTTCCTGATCCTCGTGATCGCGCTCGCCGGGGCGCCGGCTTCGGCACAGAATCCGACGCCCTACTGGGAGTTCCAGGTCGGAAACTGGATCGGGGCCGCGTACCGCACACCCGAGGGCGGGTTCAGCCACTGCGCGATCTTCGGCAGCTATCGAAGCGGGATCTCCATGGCGATCCTGATCGACGCCGGATACGACACCCAGCTGGCGATCGGCAACCCGCAGTGGCAGCTCGCCATCGGCGAGCTCTACGAGGTTGGGCTCTCGATCGACCGTCGCGACTTCGGTCGATTCGTGGCGACGCCATCCAATCGATCCGCGCTCTTCATCCACGTCGGACAGAGACCCGAAGTCGTCGAGCGTCTTCGCAGGGGATACGTGCTTCGGATCGCAGCAGCGAGAGAGACGCTCACGTTCGAGCTCGAGGACACCTATGCGGCGCTCGGCAAGCTGAAGCAGTGCGTGGATTCGGCGCGGATCCGACTCGCGCCGAGCCCGAATCCGCTCGGCGACGGCTCATCGGGGGGTGACCCTGGACGGCCGGGCGGGAGTGCGCCGGATCGGGACTTCATCGATGCCATCGCAGGGGTCCTCGCTGCGTCCGGTCTGGAGAGCCTGCAGTTCGTCGATCCTGCGAGCGCTGGCTACGACAACGCAGTGCTCGCGTGGGCCGACGAAGACGTGAACGGCGCGCTCTTCTTCCTCGACGAGGACGCGAGCGGTGCGGCCGATTTCACGAAGGCGTTCATCGGAGGCGTCGCGAGCGCGTGCACCGGGACCTTCGGCTCGCAGACGAAGCCGGGGAGTCGGGCTGGTCGGGCGAATGTCAGCGAGTTCTCGATGGCGTGCGAAGAGGAAGATGGCTCGGAGTTCATGGCCGCGACCGTGCTGGCGACGAGCGAAGGGACGCTGATCTTCGTCCACTTCACCACGAACGACCCCGGGCGTCTGCGAGCGCTCAACGACGACCTGCGGCGCGTGATCGGCATCATCTGGGGCAGCTGAAGAGGCGCGACGCACTCGTCCGGCTCAGTCGGGATCGATCGGCTCGCTCATCAGCCGCAGCGACGCCTTGCGAAGGAAGCGCGTCTGGCGCTCGAGGTTCTCGGGCGAGAGCGGATCAGCGCCGAAGAGCTCGCCGAGAATCGGCGCCATGGCGAAGTGACCGAAGACCATGTGAAGCCATGCGGAGATCAGTGGCGCGAGCTCGTCGGGCTGCCAGCCTGTGTCGTCGCCCTTTCGCGCTGCAGCGGCCATCGCGGGGACGAGCAGTGGGCGCACCCAGTTGTGGACCACCTCGGTGAGACGCTCTCCGCCGGAGAGCGCCTCGTGATGGATCAGTCGAGGCAGCTGCGGCGTGCGGGCGAGGTGCTCCATGACCGCGGTGATGATCGTCTCCGCCTCTACGGTCTCACCCTTCGCCGCCTCCTCGAGCATCTCGACGAGGGGCCGGATGCCGCGCTCGAGCACCGCCTCGTAGAGCGCCTCCTTGTTCGCGAAGTGGTTGTAGAGGCTGGCGGGGTTCAGGCCGACGGCGTTGGCGATGTCGCGCACGCTCGTGCCTGCGAAGCCGCGGGCGGCAAAGAGGGCCTCGGCTGCGTCGAGGATACGGTCGGCGGTCGGACGTCCGATCGGCGCCGATGCGTCAGTGCCGGACTTCGATGCTCGATCAAGGTCGGATGCGCTCAATCAGGGCGTCCTTCGGAGGGCGAGCTCGAATCGAGCCGGCGCGTGAAGCTCATGGGTGTACGGAGCTCGACCCATCGTGTGCTCGCCGACATCGCGTCGTGTCAAGCGGCGTTGCCCGAGGCCAATGCCTTCACCGTCTTCTCGAAGCCCTCGACGGTGTCGGCAATGATGCGGGCGACGGGCTCGACCGAGTCGATGCGTCCCGCCACCTGCCCGGTCAGTGCGACGCCCGCCTCGACGTCGCCTTCGAAGTAGACGCCCTTCACGCCGCCACCGAGCGCGGCCATCGGGTTGCCCTCGCCGGCTTCGAGGGCCGTCGTGCGTTCGGTGCGCAGCGCGCGCAGCGCCGGTCCCTTCGGCTGCTTGAGCAGCACGGTGTCGGTCTCGGCCGCAGCGACGATCGCGTTCTTCCAGCCATCGTGGACCGGGGACTCGGCGGCGCTCACCATGCGCGTGCCCATCTGCACGCCCTCGGCGCCGAGGGCGAACGCCGCGGCCATGCTCGGGCCGTCGCAGATGCCGCCCGCCGCGATGATCGGGACGTCGGTGTGCGCGCGCACGAGCGGTAGCAGCACGAAGCTCGACACCTCGCGCGGATTCTTGAACCCGCCGCCCTCGCCGCCCTCGACGACGAGCCCGTCGACGCCGGCCTCGACCGCGCGCAACGCGGCCTTGAGCGTCGGGACGACGTGGAAGACGGTGAGGCCAGCGCTCTTCAGCTTCTCGGTGTACTGGCGCGGATCGCCGGCCGAGGTGGTCACGAACGTGACGCCCTGGTCGACGACGAAGTCGACGATGTCGGGGTCGCGCACGAAGGCCTGGGCGATGTTCACGCCGAAGGGCTTGTCGGTGAGCTCACGCATCTTCGCGATCTCGCCGCGAATGGCGTCGAGCTCACCCGAAGAGGTCTCGATGATGCCCAGCGCGCCGGCGTTCGAGACGGCGGACGCGAGCTGCGAGCGCGCGATCCATCCCATCGGCGCCTGCACGATGGGGAACTCGACGCCGAGCATGCGGGTGATTCGATTGTCGAAGGGCATGGGACCTCCCGGCCGGCACCGGTTCGGTCGGCGCGAAGAGGACCATTATAGGGGGCTTCGCGGAGGCTCAGTGCGACGGTCTCGACGGCGTCCTTGGGCGGCTCGCTGCGGTGTCGGGGCCCCGGCGCGAGCCGCGGCTCAGTCGCCTCTCGCCGGGTAGATGCCCTTCAGGCCCATGCGGCGGGTGATCCAGGCGTCGGGGAGGTGCACGAAGCAGAAGACGAGGGTGAGGACGACGCCGAGGCTGACGAAGTCGAGCCCACCGCCCATCTCGCCGTCGGGCATCAGGAACGCGAAGGCGACGAAGCCCCATGCGATGATCGCACCGATGATCTCCATGGTGCCGAGCATCCGGTGGCCCAGGTACATGTCGCCGAGGCCCGGGAAGATCATGCTCAGCCAGCCGGCCTTCGCACCCGACTTGAATCCCTTCGCACACTTGCTGCAGCGCTCGGGGAGGCCGACGACCTTGTGCCCGCAGTGGGGACAGAGGTTGTCCATGCCCGGCGAGGGCGCCTCGGTCCGCACGGCGTCCATGTATGCGCCGATCCGCTCCTTGAGCTGCTTGCGGTCCTTGCCCGGCATGCCGGTGAAGTGCAGGACCTTCTTGTCGCGCAGCACGAGCCGCACGGCGCCGAAGCTGCCCTTGGCCAGCTTGGAGATCGCCGTGTAGCGGACCTGGCTCTTCAGCTGGAGGACCTTGTTGCGCGAGCTGATCTGCATGAGCAGCAGGCGCTTGTTCGTCAGGATCACGGCGCGGCGATTCATGATCTGCGCCCAGATGCCCATGAGGTAGTGCTCGGCGAACGAGTACTCGACGCCCCACGTGACGAACTCGACGGTCTCGCCCTCGGCGAGGAACGACCGCACGCGCTGGTCGATCGCCTTCATCAGCTTGAGCCGCTTCTTCTCGAGCCGCTTCGCGCCGAAGCCCTCGGCGCTGAAGATCTGGTCGAAGCGGTAGGGGATGTTGGCCTGCGTGACGTTCGCGAGGTCGCTCGGGTCGTTCACGCTGCGGAGGATGGCTTCCATGGGGGGTCTCCGATGGGGGGCGCCGTTCGCGTCGGGCCCGGACTCGTCGGGCTGCGTCGCGGCTCGGGCGCGCGCGCAGGTCGATTCTGGATCGGCTACCCGGCGTGCTGGATGAAGTGGGGATGAGGGGAAAAGGCGGCATCTGGAATGCCTCTGGTCAACCGAGAGGCCGAATCGCCTTCGCCCCGGGGGATACGATGCAACCTACGCCCCCCCTGCACCGTCCAACGGGGTGATTATCTAATCAGGCTTGGCCGCGGAGGCGGCCGCTACGCTCGGCCCTCGGCCCTCCGCCGTCCGCTCGACGAGAGCACGGCACACCACGACCGCGCGATGGCGCGGCGATCCCGCACCGAGGACTCAAGAGAGGAACTCAGCATGCTCTTCGACCCGCTCTATTGGCTGGTGATCGGCGCCGGCATGGCGCTCAGCCTCTGGGCCAATGCGATGGTGAAGGGGCGATTCAAGAAGTACTCGCAGATCCCCACGCGCTCGGGCATGACCGGCGCTCAGATCGCCCAGGCGATCCTGCAGGAGAACGGCATCTTCGACGTCACGGTCGAGCCGGTTGCCGGCAAGCTCACCGACTACTACGACCCGCGCTCGAAGACCCTGCGACTCTCGGAGCCGGTCTATGCGAGCAACAGCATGGCCGCGTTCGGCATCGCCGCGCACGAGGTCGGGCACGCGATCCAGGACGCACGGGGCTACGCGCCGCTCAAGTTCCGCTCGGCCTGGGTGCCGGTGGCGAACACGGGCAGCGGGCTGTCGATGCTCGTGATCATCCTTGCGATCATCATGGGCGGCACGGCGACCCCGCTCGGCGCGCTGGCCGCATGGGTCGGCGTGGGGCTCTTCGCGACGACCACCGTCTTCACCCTGGTCACGCTGCCGGTCGAGTTCGATGCGAGCAGCCGCGCGCTGGCGAGCCTGTCTGGGCGCTACGTCTCCGACGAGGAGCTGCGCGGCGCCAAGAAGGTGCTCGACGCCGCGGCCATGACCTACGTCGCCGCGTTCGCGACGTCGCTCATGACTCTGTTCTACTGGGCGATGCAGCTCGGCCTGCTCGGTGGCGGCGACGACTGAGCGCAGGGCCAGTCCCGAATAGGAGAGCGCCCGGTTCGACCTCGAACCGGGCGCTCTTCTCTTTTCAGTGTCAGGCAATGAAGCTGCCGCGTCATGCCGCGGACGCCGGAATCATGTGCACGTCGCGCTGAGGGAACGGGATGCTGACGCCCTCACGATCGAAGGCGAGCTTCATGTTCTCCATCATGTTGAAATGCACCGGCCAGTAGTCCTCGCTCTTCGACCACACACGCACGACGAAGTTGATCGAGCTGTCGGCGTGCTCGGCGAGCCAGATCTCGGATTTCGGGTCGTCGAGGATGCCGTCCGTCTCGTCGATGACCGACCGGATCACCTGCTTCACCTTCGCCACGTCGTCGCCGTAGCTCACGCCGAACTTCAGATCCACGCGGCGGATCGGCTCGTGGAAGATGTTCGTGATCGGTCCGTTGGAGAGCGAGCCGTTGGGCATGACGATGCGCTTGTTGTCGAGGCTCAGGATGATCGTGTTGAAGATCTGGATCTGCTGGACGCGGCCGAGATAGCCCTGGGTCTCGATCACGTCCCCGATCTTGAAGGGCTTGAAGAACAGGATCAGCACGCCGCCGGCGAAGTTCGCGAGGCTGCCTTGCAGGGCCAGACCGACGGCGAGGCCGGCCGCACCGAAGACCGCGACGATCGAGGTCGTCTCGACACCGATCATCGTGATCACGATGACACCGAGCAGCAGCTTCAGCCCGCCGGAGAACGCGTTGTGGAGGAAGACGCGGAGCGTGACCTCGACGCCGTTGCGGTCCATCGCGTGGTCGATGGCCTTCGCGACGCGGCCGATCAGCCAGAGACCGATGAGCAGCGTCGCCAGGGCGAGCAGCAGCTTCGGACCGAATACGACGGCCTGCTCGGTGAGCGGGTCCAGATACTGATCCTGCAGTTCGGCGAGCTGTTCGGTGTCCACGTCGTCCTCCTGGGTGTGGCCTGCGCGGCCGGGGGCGGACGAGAGTACACAGGCTGGCGTCGATCGGGCGAGAGGGCCTCGTGATGTGCGTCGCCCACGCGTTGACGTGACCCAGTGGTCAGGCTCGATCGGGCCGCGGGGCACGATCGCTCGGGCACCACGGGCAGGTGTCAACTCCAGCGGCAAGGGCTACCTGTACGGCCTGACGCACACCGGCCCGCTCGTCGGCCTGCGAATGGCCTACTGAGGACACAGCGATGGATCGTGAGCATGCGCGTTCGAGGAAGGCCACCGGATCTGCTCGAACGGCTGTGGGTGTGGCGTTCGCCAGGGCGTGGCGGCTCGCCGCGTCTCTTCTTCTGTCTGCGCCTCTCTTCCTGGCCGTAGCGCCAACTGCCGCGGGCGTGCAGCAGGACGTCGGAGGCTGGATCATCGTCACGTCGACCGGTGATTTCGGAGAGGTCTCGCCAAAGCTCGACCGCCTCAAGTACTGGTTCGACTCGCAGATCCGTCTGTACGAGGACACCGACGGGTTCAGTCAGTCGCTCGTCAGGCCGGCGCTCGGCTGGGGCATCTTCGACAGCGGCGCGCTCTGGGTCGGATACAACTGGATCCACACCCGACCACCGACCGGGCCCTCGTTCGAGGAACATCAGGTCTGGGAGCAGTTCACGTGGTCGGAGCCGGCCGGCTCGTTCACGCGACTCTGGCGCACGCGCTTCGAGCAGCGCTTCAGCGAGAAGGGCGACGACGTAGGCCTCCGGCTGCGGCAGCTCTTCAAGTCGACGATCCCGATCCGCAAGGGCTCGCGTTTCAGCATCGCCGGCTGGGACGAGGTGTTCTTCCACCTGCGCGACACCGACTGGGGACTCGACGCCGGGTTCGACCAGAATCGCTTCTTCATCGGCATGGCCTGGAACTACGCACCGAGCTTCGGTGGGACCGTCGAGCTCGGCTACATGAATCTATACATCGACCACGCCACCGGGCCGAACGCGCTGAACCACGTGGTGTCGGTGACCTTCGCCTTCAACTGACGCGTACGGCGAGCAGCGGCCGCGAAAAAGGAGCGTGCACCGACATGGCAGACGAAGGCAGCGTGACCGGTGGCTGTGCTTGTGGTGACGTTCGATTCCGATTCGATCGAAGCGCGTCACCGTCGGCCCATCATTGCCATTGCCGAGACTGTCAGCGCGCCACCGGCAGCGCCTTCGCCACGTTCTGCATCGTGCCCGAGGCGGCGTTCGAGCTCGAGGGCGAGCCTCGCTCGTGGCGCGTGCAGGGGGAGAGCGGCGGAGGTGTCGTGCGGAGCTTCTGCGGGCAGTGTGGCTCGCAGCTCTTCAGCCGGGTCGAAGTGATGCCGGGCGTCTTCTTCGTGAAGACCGGCGTCATGGACGACGCGTCGTGGGTCGACCCCGCCTCTTCGTTCTGGTCGGCTTCGGCGCAGCCCTGGTGCCCCGCGAGCCCGGACATCCCGGCCCACGAAGGCAATCCGGGCTGAGCGCCAGGACGCTCTGCGCCGTGTGGCCGCTTTACCCTGGGCGAGTCAGGGAATCACCCTAGTAGGTGCGGCAGCATTCAGGTGAAGTGAGGCCGGTGCTGCGTTTTGACGGAGCTTTCACATGCTCCGCAGTTCGTCCGGCCGATGACTCGAATAAACTGAGTCATCTCCCCCCGAATACGCAGGGACGGAGCGACGGCTGCTCCGGTCCAGTCGCGCGAGCGGCTCGAGAGAGCGCTCGTGTCGCGGCTGCCATCGGCCGATCTGCATCTGGAACGACCCGCCTGCACTCATCAGAATAGAGAGCCGAGGCCGACACACGACCATGACAGCAAGCACTGAGCTCGTCACGCCCCTTCGCGATCACTCCGGGGAGGGCTTCCTCCGAGAAGACCACCCGCACAGCGCCGACACGAAGCCGCGCGCCCGCATCGCGGTCGATGAAGAAGGCCGCGGCACCATCCTCAAGTACAAGGCCGATCGCTTGCCCGTCGCGTTCGTGGTCGGGAAGTTCGCCGTGCACCTCGCGGTATGGGCGTTTGCCGGGCCGTGGGTCGCGCTCGCCTTCGCCGTGCCACTCACGGTCCTCAGTATGTTCGTTGCGGCGATCAATCATCACCACCAGCACCTGAACACGTTCCGCTCGCCGGTGGTGAACCGCATCTACGACCTGATGCTCTCGCTGCAGACGGGCGTGGGCCCGTACAGCTGGGTGCTGCACCACAACCTCGGGCACCACGTCAACTACCTGAACCAGCACCCGCACCCGAGCCCCGACGAGTCGGCCTGGACGCGGCGGGACGGTCAGCAGATGAGCCGGGTCGAGTACACGATCGACATGCTGCTGCGGCACCAGTCCGACATCTACCAGGTAGGCCTGCGCTACCCGCGCTACATGCGCTACTGGCTGGCGATGAAGCTGCCGGTCTACGCGCTGATCGGTCTGCTGCTCTGGGTGAACCCGCTGAACACCTTCATCGTGTTCCTCGTGCCGGGCTTCATTGCGCTCACCCACACCGTCTGGGCGACGTACGAGCACCATGCCGGCTGCGAGACCGACGACCATCTCGTGGGCAGCGTGAACCGCGACAACGGCCTCTACAACTTCCTCACCTGCAATCTCGGCCTGCACACGGCGCACCACAAGCGCCCGGGCGTCCACTGGTCGCTGCTGCCGCGGATGCACGACGAGATCGTGGACGGCATCCCCGAGCACCTGGTGCTGAAGACGTTCTGGTAGAGGCGCCTCGCTACGCGGCCGGCTTTTGCGGGTCGGGTGTGAGCGGCGCCGCGATGAAGACGAGTACAGGCAGCGCCACCATCGAGTAGAGCCCCGGCACGTAGGAGTCGAATGCGTCTCGCAGCGCCGCGAGGGCCGAGGGCCCGAGTGCGCTCGCGATGACGATCGCGCTCATCATCGAGCCCTGGATCGCGCCGAGGTGCGTGCGCCCGAAGAAGTTCGGGATCGCCGCCACGGTGAGCGGCCCGTAGAACCCGCTCGCGATGCCCCAGCCGAGCGTCGCCCCCACTCGCCAGAGCGGATCGGCGAAGTGCGCCATCGCCGCGAACATGATCGCCTGGGCCGTCATCATCACCATGATGAGCCGGCGAATCGGGTAGCGGTCGACTGCGGCGCCGGCGAGGAAACCGACGATCGCGCTCACCACCGCGATGGGCAGGAAGATCGCCACGGCGGCGCGCTCGCCAAGGCCCATCTCGGCGCCGAGGTTCACGATGTGGAAAGTGATGCCGGTGCCGACCATCGCCTGGCTGCCGATCGCGAGGGTGACGAGCCAGAAGGCGGCGGTGCGCAGCGCCTCGGTGCGGGTGAAGTCGCCTTCATCGAGTGAGCCGAGGTTGCTCGTTGCTTCGGCCTCGCCGTCGACCGAAGGCTGGATCGAGTGCGCGTCCGGCCCGGTCGCAGCGCCGTCGACGTGCAGCCCGCACTCCTCGGGCGTGTCGCGGAAGAGCAGCCAGCCGAGCCCGCCCATCACGATCGCGACGACTGCGGCCATCTCGATCCAGGCGCCGCGCCAGCCAGCCCGGGCGATCCACAGCGAGAGCAGCAACGGCGCGCCCGCGAACGAGAAGCTCACGAAGGGGCCCGAGATCGCCGCAACGAGACCGCGCTTCTTCTCGAACCAGCGGCCGACCATGGTGCGCGACGTGAGGGTCAGCATGCCCTGACCGCTGAAGCGGAGCCCCGTGAAGCCGATGGCGAGCACGCCCATCGCCACGGCAGAGGCGGGCACGAGCGACTGGGTCGACCCGAGCCAGCGGGTCAGCGCGTCGGAGCTCGCGAGGAAGACGAGCATCGCCGCGAGCCCGAGCGACGACACGACGATCATGCGCCGTACGCCGAGGCGGTCGACCAGCGAGCCGCCCCAGGGCAGGGCGACTCCGCTCGCGATCGTACCGACGAGATACGCGTTGCTCAGCTCGAGCCGGGTCAGCCCGGTGGCCCCGAGCAGGTGGTCGGCGAAGACCGACACGCCCATCGTCTGCCCGGGCACGCTCATGACGATGCCGAGCGTCGACGCGCCGAGCACGACCCAGCCGTAGAAGAAGGGCCACGACGCCGGCCGGAAGGGGAAGTCGGCTCGCATGCCCCTTGGTAGCACCTGCCCCCTGCGCGCGGCTCGGATCGGGCTAGCGACGCGCGACCGGGTCGCGGACGACCTCACGCATGCGCTCCTCGAAGTCCCAGGTGACGAGGGTGATCGGCTCGATCGCGATGGCGACCTCGTCGTCGGCGCGTTCGAGCAGCTTCTGCGCGAGCTGCGAGCGGTCGTCGCCGAGGAAGCGGTCGATCAGCCGACGCAGGATCTCCTCGCCGCGCTCGGGGTGGAGCGTCGCCGTCGCCGTGCCCCGTACGCCTCGGTACGGCGGCGATTCGACCGACACCTCGAATCCGCAGCGCGGATCGCGCTCGAGGAGTCGGTGGGCATGCGCACTCCGCTGAGTCGCACACCACACACGTCCGTCCATGGGCAGGAACCAGAGCGACACGAGCACCGGGTGGCCCGAGCTGCCGTGGGCCGCCAGGCGCAACGGGACGCGCGTATCGGCCAGGAAGCGATCGACCTGGTCGACGGTCCACGGACCGCTGGGATTCATGGGGCTCTCCTCTCGAGCGCGTCGTCTCCGGGGCGTCCCGGGGGCGAAGCCGAGTATCTGGACACGTCCGTGTTCGATGCCGGACATGGGAGTTTGTGCCTTGGGTTCAGAATCCCATAAGTACCTGAAAAAATTCACATAGAGGAGCGATCCGACCTGATCCCGAGGAATTAGGTACAGATAATATATTGACAAGAAGACCGTTCTGTCTCACTTTGAGCAGGTGACAGACAGGAGGCTCACATGATCCGCTTCGTAGAAGTCATCGACGTTCCCCTGCCGCCCGAGCAGGCCTTCGATGCCATCGCCGACTTCAGCACCACGGCCGAGTGGGACCCCGGCGTGAAGTCGGCCACCTGCACGACCTCGGCCGAGTTGAGGGTCGGGAGCCGCTTCCGCCTCGACGTCGAGCTGCTCGGTCGCACCCGGACCTACGGCTACGCGATCACCGACTACGAACGGCCGAGCCGTGTGGTGCTTCAGGGCGGAGACGCCGGAACGCGCCTCGTCGACGAGATCACCTTCGTCCCCCGCGGTCGGGGCACCCGCATCACGTACGAGGTGCGCTGCGAGCTCGTCGGCCTCGGCCGTCTGGCCGAGCCGCTCGTCGATCTGGTGCTGCCCGTCATCGGGCGCCGCGCAGCAGATGGCCTGCGCCGCTACGGCGAGAGGTTGGCCGGACACGCCGGGCGCGAAGCCGATCGGCGCAAGCAACGCGCCTCGGACGAGCGCGATTCCACGCCTCCGCTCGTGACGCACCCAGAACCCCAGCTCATTCAATCACATGGAGGAATCGCATCGTGAACATCGAAGTCGAACACGTACGCACCGACGAGGAGTCGATCGGTGTGCAGGAAGTGCTCCCCGGCATCGGCTTGCCGAAGGCGCTCTTTTTCCTCGCCGCCTTCCTCTCCTTTGCCATGTCCATCCATCTCTTCTTCTCCGGCGAACGCGAGCAGGGGATCTTCGTGGGACTGTGGGTTCCCTCGATCCTCTCCGCCGGAACTCTCTTGCTCGGGAGAAACGGTCATGAATGAAATCCAGCTGCTCACTTTCGGTTGCGCCGTCACCTTCATCGGCGTCGCAGGAGCTTACGTCTACCTGCGCGAGCGGTGGCTCGCTTCGCATCGGGCGGTGCAAGATCAGGATCGAAGGAGCCAGAAACCCCAGCGCGTGGCCCGACAAACCGTCTAGCCGCATCGCCTGAAGGCCGGAGTCCCGGAGCCCCCGACCGCCACCGACCTTCAGGCTCCGGCGGTCGCGTGCGTGAGCCGACTTCTCTCGCGCACGCGCCCGCCCGAACCCCTCCCCCGCGCTGATGCCAGGAACGAGACATGACGCGCGGACTGCATTGGTTCAGGAACGATCTGCGGCTGCGCGACAACACCGCGCTCGCAGCACTGCTCGAGCGGGTCGACGAGTGGCTGCCGGTGTTCGTCCTCGATCCGCGGGTCACGGGCCGTCGCGGCTCGGGCGAGGCGCGGATGCGCTTCATGCTCGATTGTCTGGGGCGCCTGCGGGCAGAGCTCGAGAGGCGGGGCGTGCCGTTGCTCGTGCGTGTGGGCAGGCCCGAAGAGCTGTTGCCTCGCCTGCTTCACGACATGGGCGCGACCGTGCTCTCGTTCAACGAGGACACCACGCCTTTCGCGCTTGGCCGAGATGCGTCAGTGAGAGGCCTCGTAGAGAAGGACGGAGCCGATGTCCTCACTCGCGTAGACCACGTCGTCTTCACGGCAGACGAGGTCCGCACCGCGAGCGGCGGCGCCTTCTCGGTCTACACGCCGTATCGGAACGCGTGGTGGAAGAGGTGGCGCGACTCGCCGCGTCGCCCGATTCGCATGCCGCGGCTTCGTCCGGCCATCGGCGGGTTCTCGTCCGACCCGCTGCCGGGCCGGATCGAGCTCGGCCTGGAGGCGGCGCACCTCGATCTCCCGACGGGCGGCGAGGCTGCGGCGAAGCGCAGGCTCGAGCGATTCCTCGATGGGCCGGTGGCGCGGTACGAAGCCGACCGGGATCGGCCCGATCTCG
>CAYYSY010000313.1:0-10430 GCA_964474355.1 uncultured Spirochaetaceae bacterium
CCGGGTCACGTCGAGGGCTACGGGAGTGGCCACGTCGCCGAGCGGCTTGCAGGTGCGACGGGCGGCGACCTCGTTGCGATCGATGCAGAAGACGCGCGCACCGCGCTCTGCGAGCGCCGTGCAGAGCGCAGCGCCGATCCCGCTGCCGCCACCGGTCACGACCGCGACGCGCCCCTCGAAGCCGCTTTCGAAGCCTCCGCGTTGCTCCTTGGGGTCAGCCACGCTTCGTCAGCCCGTGCTGCTCGAGACGCCAGACGAGATGCGAGATGCGGTCCTGGCCGAAGAGCGGCTCGCCGTCGAAGACCATCGTCGGCACGCCCCAGTGGCCAGCCGCCCGATGATCGGCCTGGTTCTGCTCGACGACGGCCTCGTAGTGGTCGGCGTCCGCCTCGATCTTCGTGTCGAGCTCGTCGAGGTCGAGGCCCGCCCGCTCGGTGGCGCGTGCGAGGTGGTCGCCTTCGTTCCAGCCCTTCACTGCGCCGCTCCAGATGAGCTGGCTCACCTCGTCGATGAAGGGCAGCCCGCGCCCCGCCTCGCAGGCCGCGATGCCCAGCCGGGTCAGCCGGCGGATGTACGGCTGCTCCTTCGAGATCGTGCGCGTCGCGATGTCCTGCACGACCGGATCGGGCTGGGGCCACGCGTAGGGGATGCCTTCCATCTGCGAGATGCGGACCGTATCCCGAAGGAGATAGGGCGGCCAGAGCGGGTTGATCTGCTCGAAGAACTCGGGCGTGCGGATCGCGATGGGATAGACCGGGCGCACGACGCAGTCGACGTCGTGGTCGCGCGTGAGCTCCACGAGGCGTCCGGTCGCGAGATACGAGTAGGGGCTGCGGAACGACCAGTAGAGGTCGAACGAGAGAGACATGTCGGGGGCGGGTCCTCGATGGGGCTGTGCTGCCCCCGGCGAGGGGCGCTCAGTCTTCGACGGTGATGGCCAGCTCGGGGCAGTTGTCCGCCGCGCGCCGCGCCGTGGCCTCTTGCGCGGCGGGCACGTCCGCCTGCAGGATCACACAGTAGCCCTCTTCGTCCTCCCCGTAGACCTCCGGGCAGAGCACGTAGCAGCGACCGTGGCCGACGCAGAGATCGCGGTCGACTTTCACCTTCATCTGGACCGAACCTTCACTTCACGTCCCAGACGAGCGGCAGGTGCTTCACCTCGCGGATGCCGAGGCTGTACGCGGGCGTCTCGCCTTCCTTGACGCGGTACTGCGGGATCCGCTGGTGCCACGCCTCGAGCGCCACCGTGAGCTCCATGCGCGCGAGGTGCGACCCGAGGCAGCGGTGTGCGCCGCCACCGAAGGCGATGTGGCGGTTGCGGTCGCGCGCGAGGTCGACGTCGGTCGCGTGCTCGAACTCGGCGTCGTCGAGATTCGCGGCGCCGAGCAGCAGCATCACCATCTCGCCGGCCTTGAGCTCGAGGTCCTTCAGCTTCACGTCCTGCTTCACGATGCGCGGCACGCCGGGCACCGGCGTCTCCCACCGCAGCAGCTCCTCGATGGTGCTCTCGAGGAGCGACGGGTCGTCGATCAGCTTCTGCCGCTGCTGCGGGTTCGACGCGAGGTAGACCATGTCGCAGCCGAGCGTCGCCGTCACCGTGTCGAGCCCGGCGATGATGAACAGGAAGCAGATGTCGAGGATCTCTTCGTCCGTGAGCTTGCGGCCGTCGAGCTCTGCGTTGACGAAGTAGGTCATCAGGTCTTCGCGGCCACTCTTGCGGCGCTCCTTCATCGCCTCTTCGAAGTAGGCGTAGATCTTCTGGCCGCTGTCGGCGCGGATGCGCGCGGGCTCTTCCCAGTCGTCGGTCTCTGCGAGCTCCTGGGGGCGGATGATCCCGTCCTTCAGCCCGAGGAAGTACTGCAGGTCGCTCTGGGGCAGGCCCATCAGGTGCAGGAACGCGTTGGCGGGGAGCGGGATCGCGAACTCGCTGTTGTACTCACACTCGCCGCGCTCGTAGAAGCCGTCGATCAGCGCGATCGCGTCCTTGCGGATGCTGGGCGCGAGCTCGTTCATGCGCTTCCGTGAGAACAGCGGGTCGAGGATCTTTCGGAAGCGGGTCTGCGAGGGCGGGTCGATCTGCTGCGGGATCATGGGCCGCGTGTTGCCCAGCGCCATCTGCTCGCCCATCTCGGACGAGAAGATCTCGGGATGGCGCAGGCACCACATCACGTCTTCGTAGTCGGCGATGAGCACGCCGCCCGTCAGCGGCGACCGGGTCACCGGGCACTGCTGCAGCACGTCGCGGTACTGATGCTGCGGGCAGCGGCTGAACTCGGGGTCGAGCGGGTTGAAGGCGGAGGCGACGTCTCGGTCATCGGCCATGGGGTGGCTCTCCTCGGGCGCGCAGCGCTGGCGCGGAGCCGATTCTACGCGAATCGATGCGTTTCTGACAGACCGTCAGAAAATCGCGGAAGCATGCGGATCGGTGGCCTCGTCCCTCTCGGGGATGAAGCGCCCGGCTGCGAGGGATCCGGGCTAGGTTGGCCGACCCGGGCGCCCGTGCCGCGCGGCCGCTGCGGGCTTCGCTCCCCGAGAAACGAGGAAGGAACGAAATGGCCGACGAGATCGTGAGCTACGGCCTCGAGGGGGACGTCGCCGTTCTCCGCTGGGACGACGGGGGCGCGAACGTGGTCTCGACCGCGCTCGTCGAGCAGATGAACGCGCACCTCGACCGCGCGGCCGACGAGGCGAAGGCGGTGGCGATCCTCGGCCGGCCCGGCCGCTTCTGCGCGGGCTTCGACCTCTCCGTCATGAAGCAGGGCGGCGCGGCCGTGGCCGAGCTCGTCGGCGGAGGCGCGCGGCTGGCGCTGCGGCTCTACGGGCATCCGACGCCGGTGGTGATGGGCTGCTCGGGGCACGCGCTCGCCATGGGCGCCGTGCTGCTGCTCACCGCCGACACGCGCATCGGCACCGCGGGCTCGTTCAAGCTCGGCCTGAACGAGGTCGCCATCGGCATGACACTGCCGTACTTCGCGACGGCGCTGGCCGAGGAGCGCCTCTCGCCCACGCATCTGCACCGTGCGGCGGCCATCGCCGAGATCTTCGACCCCGAAGAGGCCGTGCGTGCGGGCTTCCTCGATCACGTGGTCGAAGGCGACGCGCTCGAAGAGACGGTGATGGTCGAGGCGCAGCGGATGGCGGGGCTCGACATGCGCGCGTACAAGGGGACGATCCGGTTCATGCGCGACGACGTGATCGCGCGCGTCGAGAAGAGCTTGACGTCGTTCGGCTGAGCGCGCGTTCGATGCCCGGCAAGGGCGCCGAGGTGGCGCGACCCGAGCGGACGGGCGACGCTCCCGGCGTGTCCAGCCGCATCCACCCGTTCGCCGCATTCGTGATCGCTCTGCTCGTGCTGCCGGCTCTCGGCTGCCAGTTCGACGGCTACGTGCCCAAGGGCACGCACAAGCCGGTGGCCGAGGAGGAGCGCACGATCGCCGACCTCGCGTTCGGCACGCCGACCACCGGCACCCTCGACTGTGCGGCGGGCCGCTGCCGCGTGCGCCATCGACTCCACGTCGCAGAGACGGGCCACGTCGACATCGTCGTCGCGGGCCCGCGTGCGGCAGCCGAGTCGAGTCAGCCGCGCCTGGCCCGGGTGATGCTGCAGGACGTGAACGGGCGCGTCGTGGCGCGCAACGACGTCGAGCAGGCCGAGGGGCCGATGGCCTTCGAGGCCGACGTGACCGCGGGGCCCTACTTCGTGCTGATCCAGGCGCTCGGAGGAGAGCTCGAGTACGAGGTCACCGCGACGTACGCCAGCGACGCCGAGTCCGCGCATGCGGCGGACGCTCCGGGCGGTGAGGGAGCAGCCGCTGCTGCGGGCGCCACCGCTGCGGCCTCTGGCGCGGCCTCCGGCGTGGCTCGCGGGGCCCGGGCCGGCGCCGCGGGCGCGCACGCGGCCGGCGACACCAGCGACGGCGCCGACTTCGCCGCCGACCCGACTGCCGATCTGCTGAAGATGCGGAGCTACGCCTTCGCGGAGAACCCCGAGTCGCAGCTCGCGGGCGAGGAGGCCGAGGGGCGTGGCAACCCCTTCGTGATCCGCCGCATCCAGCGCGAGATCCGCTACGCGCTGGCGGACAGCGGCGTCGTGCAGGCCGAGCCCGATGCGGCGGACTACCTCGTGAGCGTGCAGGTCGGCTCGAAGGCGACCACCTGGTACTCGATGGGCAGCACGCCCCGCACGACGTCCTACGACTCGTACTTCGACCGCTGGCGGGGGATGGGCGCGTTCATCAATCCGCACACGTATGTGGACGGGACGCTGGTGATCGACTTCATCGATCCGAAGAGCGGCGATCTCGTATGGCACGGCTGGACGACCGAGCCCGTCAACGTAAAGCTCGACGACGAGACGATGCTGAAGGGGGCCGTGAGGGCCGTCCTGGCGCAGCTCGTCGAGAATTGAAGAGATTCGTCGATCCCGCCGATGAGACGGGGAGCGTTGCCACGACGTGGCTACAAAGGGGGTGACAGATGAAGAGATTCAGGAGACTTCTGCTCACGCTGGCACTGTGCGCGAGCCTGGCGCCCACCATGGCCGCCGCCGACGACTTCAGTCGCTTCGGGCCCTACATCGGAGTGAATGGCGCCTTCGGCTACCCGCTCTTCGAGGACCAGGTGCAGGACGCGCTCGGGCCCGTGCTCGGTGCCGACACGCAGCTCGACTACACCTGGGGCCTGAACGCCCGGGCCGGCGTGCGGCTGCTGAGCTTCCTGGCGCTCGAGGCCCAGTACGAGTGGATGAACGACTTCCAGATCCAGCCGTCGAACGCCGGTTTCGCCGACATCAACATCATGGGTCACACGCTGACGGGGAACCTGAAGCTCTACATCCCCATCCAGCGGGTCCAGCCCTACCTCCTCGCCGGCTTCGGCTTCACGAAGTACAAGTTCGAGTCACAGGGCACCGAGGTGCTGAACGACATCTTCTTCGCCGGACGCGTCGGCGTCGGCACGGACATCTATCTCACGAAGAAGTGGGCGCTCAACCTCGAGGCCAGCGCGCTGCTCACGGCCAGCGAGCTCGAAGGCGTCGCGCAGAACCTCGATCAGCTGAGCAGCCTTCACTACATCTCGGCCAGCGTCGGCCTGATGTACCGCTTCTGACCCTCCGCCCGGTCTCCTCTCTCCCGTCCGACTGAAGCCGCGCCTCCGCCCGGCCGATGCGTGGGTCGCGCGCCGAGCCGGCGCCGGGGGGAGAAGGGCATGCGTGCGCGTCCGCAGCGTCTCTGCAGCGGCCTGGTCGTGATCGCGATCGGGGGCGCCATCCTCGTGGCCTCACCCGCCCTCGCCGAAGATGCGGCCGCGCCGGGCGATGAGGAGCTCGTCCCCGAAGAGGAGGGGCGCACCGACTTCGCTCGCTTCGGCCCCTACTTCGGCGTCAGCGGCGCCTTCGGCTACCCGCTCTTCGAGGACCAGATCTCGGGTGCGACCGGGGGAGCCGAGTTCGACCCCTCGTGGGGCTTGAACGCCCGGGTCGGGCTGCGGGTGCTTCCGTTTCTCGCCGTGGAGGCTCAGTACGAGTGGATGGCCGGCTTCGACGTGACCGGTCTACCGGTCGCCGCGGACGTCGAGATCGACGGTCACACGCTGACGGGGAACCTCAGGTTCTTCGTGCCGGTCTGGGAGGTGCATCCCTACGTGCTGACGGGGATCGGCGTCACCCGGTACAAGATCGATCTCGGCCCGCTGGGCAGGGCCGACCAGGATCGCTTCGCCGGTCGCCTGGGAGGGGGCCTCGACATGTATCTCACAGAGCACGTCGTCGTGAACTTCGAGGCGACCGCCCTGCTGACCCTGAATGATCTCGAGTTCGATCAGGGCTCGATCACCAGCCTGCACTACCTCTCGGCCAGCGTCGGTCTCATGTATCGCTTCTAGACCGGGCCTCTCAGTAGTCGAGCACCGAGATCTCGACGCGACGGTTCTTCTGTCGGCCTTCCGCTGTGTCGTTCGTGGTGGCGGGCCGCGTAGGGCCGAAGGCGCGCGTCTTCAGCCGGCTGGGCTCGATTCCCTGCTCGATCAGCCAGTCGCGCACCGAGTCCGCGCGCTTCTGTGACAGCCCCATGTTGTAGTCGACGGTGCCGACGTCGTCGGTGTGTCCGTCGATCCGCACGCGCAGCCGCTCGTTCTGCACCAGCACCTCGTACACCGCCGCGACGGGCGCCGCGCGCTCGCCGAGGATCACGTGGCTGTCGAGGTCGAAGACGGTGTCGTCGATGACCCAGCAGCCGCGATCGTCGACGGCGGCGCCGACGGGGGTGCGCGCGCAGCGATCGAAACGATCGTCGACGCCATCGCGGTCGAGGTCGGTCATGCGCCGCTGCTTCGGCGGCGGAGGCGGCGGAGCAGGGCCGATGTAGATCGACTCCTGCAGCGCAGTGAACGCCGCCTTCGAGTCGAGCTCATCCATCGTGTGGAACGATCCGCAGCCCGATCGCTCGGCCATCGGGCGGAGCAGCAGCGGCCCCCGCTCGTCGACACCCACCTGGATCGAATGGATGCAGAGCTCGCCCGTGTGGGCCTCGAGCAGGCGGTCGGTGGCTTCGAGCGCCTCGTCGGAGCCGATGTACTTGCCGTAGCGCGTGGGCACGCCATCGGTCCAGATGACGAGCACCGTCTTGTCCTCGACGCCGCGCAGCTCCTCGGTGAGATCGTCGATCAGCTTGGTGATCGGCGTCGCCTGACCGCGCCAGTCGGTGCGTTGCACCTCGAAGTCGAGCCTGAAGCGGTCGAACTGCTCGAAGGGCCGTCCTTCGCCGGGCCGGCCGCCGATGACGATCAGCTTCGAGAGGTAGGTGCCCGGCGGCATGCCTGCCACGAACGTGCGGACGCGCGATCGTTCGGTGGGGTAGAGCACCTTGCGATCGATCGACCCCGATGCGTCGAAGGCGAGGATGCTGCGCCTCGGCAGGACGGCCTCACCCGGGCCGGGCTGCACGGGCTTCATGCGCAGCGGCGCCATGACGTCGGGCTGCGTGATGCAGCCGCCCGTGACCAGACCGCCGATGCAGGCGAGCGTGAGGCCTGCGATGTGAACGCGCCCGATGGTCGCGGCTCGGCGGTGCGCGGCGGTGCCTGCTCGACGGAACATCGGTCTCTCCGAAATGGCCGATTCGGTGGCCGACCAACCTAGCAGGGTGCTGAAGAACCCACTCCCGTCGCGCCGCACGCGTCCTTCCGCCGATCTCTGTGTTGCGAAACCTTGCTGTACATCAGTACAGCGGCGGTTCCGCCGCCTTGATCTCGACGAAAGTCCGCGCACATCGCTCGGTCCGGAGCTCTTCAGCACCCTGCTAGCGAATCGGTGCGCGCACCCGGACCTCGCGAGGTGGAGGCGCCGAGACGTCTCCGCGCCCCGATCCGGGCAGGCGACCCGAGCGAAATGCCGGCGGAACGCATCCCCACCCAGCGTGCTCCCACCGATTTCGCGCGTTCATGCGTGTTATCGTCCCGCGCGCCGGCGACCTGCCGCCCGCGCGTCGGCCTTCGACGGCAGAGCGAGCGGGGCGGACGAGTGGAAGGGGCAATGGAGCACGGCATCTTCGATCAGGGAGCGAGCGCGCGCACGGCTCGAGTGGAGCCGAAGCGCCCGAACCGTCACGGGGTGCGAGCGCGCTCGCGTCGCGCTGGCGCGCTCGTCGCAGCGCTCGTGACCGCGCTCGTCGGCACGACGCTCGGCTGCACCACGACGGCGTCGCCGACGAAGAAGGTCTGCGTCGTGCTCGAGTCGACCGAGACGCTGAACCTCTACGACGGTCAGCCGCATCCGCTCACGATCTTCATCTATCCGCTCTCGTCGATCGAGGGCTTCGAGCAGACCCATCCCGACGATCTACTCGCAGGAGCGCGGCCCGCCGGCGTCATCGCGCCGCCCGTGCCGTTCACGATCGAGCCGAGCGAGCTCGAGCGCACCTTCCAGGATCTGTTCCCTGCAGAGACGACGCACCTCGGCGTGATCGCCGACTACGAGCGTGCCCCGGGTGATCCCGAGGGCCTGCGCAAACGCGTCGTGCCCGCTCGCTGCGGCATCTTCAAGCCGAAGATCGTGCTCTCGAGTCGCGACATGCTGCCAGAGTAGAGGGCCGCTCGTTCAGCGCCTGCAGTCGGGCCGGCGCCCCGCGTCGTGGGCCTGCTGCTCGAGGATGCGCGCCGACGGCAGCCGCCCCTGCAGCTCACGGATCCGCGTGTCGTGGGACGGGTGGGTCGACATGAACTCCGGCGGCTGCGCCCCGCCGCGCGCCATGTTCTGCCAGAGCAGCACGCTGGCCCCCGGGTCGAAGCCCGCCGCGGCCATGAGGTCGAGCCCGATCAGGTCGGCCTCGCTCTCGTGCGTGCGGCTGTAGGGCAGGAGCGCCCCGTACTGCATGCCGACACCGAGCGCGGCGAGCATCGCTTGCTCGTTCTCGGACACGCCGTTCCCCGACATGGCCACGCCCGCGCCGGTCATCACCATCTGCGCCGCCACCCCCTGAGACATGCGCTCGTTGGAGTGGTTCGCGAGCACGTGCCCGATCTCGTGCCCGATCACGGTTGCGAGCTGGTGCTGATCCTCGGCCACGACGAGCAGGCCGGTGTGGACGCCGATCTTGCCGCCCGGGAGCGCGAAGGCATTGGCCGTGGGCTCGTCGAAGACGACGATCTCCCAGCTGGCCGGCACGCCCTCCATCGGGCCCATCGAGCCGAGGATCGCCTCGGCGACGCAGCGCACGTAGGCGTTGGTCGCCGGATCGCTCGAGACCTTCATGTCCGACTTGATCTGCTCGAAGGAGTTCAGCCCCATCTGGCTCATCGTGGCGTCGTCGTAGATCAGCAGCTGGCGGCGGCCCAGCGGCGAGGTCGCGCAGGCGAGAGCGGTGAGGCAGGCGAGCCCCACACAGGCGATTCGTGCGGCAATGGATCCGGACATGGGTGCTCCGTCGTCTGGTTCGTGTCGTGAGAGACCGGTGGGCCGAGTCGTGTTCCTCGATCGGCACGTTCGCGCGCCGGGGTGGCCCCTCATGGTGGCGATTCGAAGGCGCACCGGCCGAGAGCACGGACCGGAGCGGCGACGATGATATCCTCCGTCGCGTCGGACTGCCCCGATTCGCTCGCCGTCGCCCCGCCCCGATCTCGCCGGGGCCGTACGCCGGCCGCTCGAGAGGAACGCTCGATGCAAGCACTGCCCACTGCCGCGCCGCACACCCGCGATCGCGGAGTCGTACGAGGCCGGGCGCGGCTCGCGCGCTTCGCCTGCGTGTCGCTCCTGATCGCAAGCCTGGCCTCCGTGCTGGCCTGCAACGCCTTCGCGCGAGATCGCAAGGAGCACGTGCCGCAGATTCGCGTGGTCGGTCGCGCCACGGTCACCTCTGCGCCCGACCGCGTGTCCGTGGACGTCAGCGTTTCGACGCGATCCGATTCGGCGGTCGACGCGGCCGAGCGAAACGCCCAGGAGGCGAGCGCGGTCGTCGCGAAGCTGCGCGAGGCGTTCCCCGAGGCGGCCGAGGTCTCGACGGGCGGCTACACGCTCTCGCCCGAGTACGAGTACGACAAGCGCGAAGGGCGGCGAAAGCCGGCAGGCTTCTCGGCGCGCAACACGGTGCACGTGGTGCTCTCGGACGTCGGTGCTGCGGGTCGGCTGATCGACGCTGCGGTGGGCGCCGGAGCCAACGAGGTCCGCTCTGTGCGCTTCACCGTCGCGGATCCGTCGGATCTCGAGCGACAGGCGTTGAACGACGCGGCGGCCGATGCGAGGGCCAAGGCCGAGGCGCTCGCGGCGAGCGTGGGCGTCAAGGTCGGCCGAATCTTGCGGGTCGAGGAGCGGGGCGCCGGGCCGGTCGAGCCACGACTCGCAGTCAGGGCGATGGCCGAAGCCGATACCACCCCGATCGAGCCCGGGGACGTCTTCTTCGAGGCCAGCGTCACGCTGTGGGTGGAGCTCGTCGAGAAATGACCGCGACCCCTCACGAAGCTTCACGCGCGGCGGCCGACTCGGCGCGAGCGGCCGTGCTCGACGAGCGCGACCGCGCCGGCGCGCTGGTGATCCGCGATCTGTTCGACGCCGAGCCCGATCGCCTCGATCGCCTCTGCGTCGAGGCCGCGGGCTGGCGCCTCGATCTCTCGAAGCAGCGCATCGACTCGGCGGGCCTGCGCGCCATGCTCGAGTGGGCCGACGCCGCGGGCCTGGGCGCGCGCATCGAGGCGATGTTCGGTGGCGAGCCGATCAACGTCACCGAGGGCAGGGCGGTGCTGCACGTCGCCCTGCGCGCGCCGCGTGACGCCAAGTTCGATGTCGGCGGGGAAGACGTCATGCCCGCCGTGCACGAGGTGCTGGGCCGAATCGGCGCGTTCACCGACGGGCTGCGGAGTGGAGACATCCGGGGCTTCACCGGCGAGCGGATCACCGACGTCGTGAACCTCGGTATCGGCGGCTCCGATCTCGGCCCGGC
>CAYYSY010000314.1:0-3415 GCA_964474355.1 uncultured Spirochaetaceae bacterium
CGCAGCCCTACACCGCCGTGTGCCGCGATCTGCAGCCCCGCCGCCGTAACCCCGCGTCACACTTCTTGCGTTTGGATCGGTCTTCGAACCTGAGGGCGAATTGCGAGCGATGAGCGAGCAGATCGTGTGAGCGCAGCGAAGGGAATGGGGGTTCGATCGTCGAGGCGTAGCCGAGACTCGCCATGCGGCCAAGCCGCATGAGCAGTTCATCCCGGCGTGCCAGCAGCTTCGATGAGTCATGTGCCTTCTCGCTAGAGCATCAGGTCTTCGGCCAGAGGACCAGGCTGTCGAACGCCAACTACGTTCTTGGATCTCGCCGGAGCCTGTCCATCCTTGGCCTCATCCCCGGCGCTCGGCGGGGTCGATCTCGACGGCCATCGGCTACAGTGCGATGCGGGTTCGTGATTCCTCTGCCGACCGTTCACTCTCCGAGGAGACGCCTTGACGATTTCGAGACGACTGGACACCCGTGCCATCGCCGCACTCGCCACGCTTCTGCTCGCGTGTGGGCCCAACACGAACGGAGGGGAGGCAGACCCGAAGGCCGTGACCGATGTGCCGGCCAAGGCGCCGGCAGCGGCGCCGGCGACGGGAGATCGGCTCGTCTCGTACACCGAGACCCGCGAGCCCTGCGGCAACTACTCGCCCACACGACTCCCGCTGTTCGGCGACCTACACGTCCATACGCGCTTCTCGTTCGACGCCGCCGCCAACACCATCGGGGCGACACCGGCAGACGCCTATCGCTTCGGCAAGGGCGAGGCGATCGACTTCTGGCCGCTCGCCGAGGACGGCTCGCCGGCGGGGCGCTACGCAATGGAGCGCCCGCTCGACTTCCTGGCCGTCACGGACCACGGCGAGTTCCTCGGTGAGCGGCGCCTCTGCCACGAGCCCGACTCGCCGCGTTATGACAGCGACTTCTGCAAGGCTTCGCGCGAGAACGAGCGCCAGGGGATGATCATGCTCGGGCAGGTGATCACGACCGAGACGCCCCGGCGCGTGGCAGACGTGTGCGGAGACGACGGCTCGCTCTGCCTCGACTATGCGCGCGAGCCCTGGCAGCGGATCCAGGAGGCGGCCGAGGAGGCCTACGACCGTACCTCGGCGTGCCGATTCACGAGCTTCGTCGGCTACGAGTACACCGGCACTCCTGGCACCTCGAACTACCACCGGAATGTTCTCTTCCGCAACGCGAACGTCGCGGCGCTGCCGGTCTCGTACATCGATGCGCCGTACGACAGCATGCTGTGGAGTCGCCTCGACGATGCGTGTCTCTCGGAAGACGGCTGCTCGTACCTGACGATTCCCCACAACACGAACCTCGCGAACGGGCGCATGAAGCCCTACATGCGGCTCGATCCAACCGTCGAGAACCGGCGCGCCTACGCGGCCAAGCGCATCGAGCGCGAGCCGATCGTCGAGATCTTCCAGCACAAGGGCAGCTCGGAGTGCATCAACGGGCTGTCGAGCGTGCTCGGACCGCCCGATGAGCTGTGCGACGTCGAGGCGGTCCGCGTCATCGGGCGCAACGAGACCTACATGCAGGCCGTGGTCGAGGGCACGACCGCGACGACCCGGAACGTCGAAGAGGTCACCGTCGAGTGCGAGGGCGAGGTCGGCGAGAACGGCATGCTCGGCGCCGGCTGCGTGGACGCGACCGACTACCTGCGCTCGAGCCTCGTGGTGGGCCTGCGCGAGGAGCAGGAGATCGGTCTCAACCCGATCAAGCTCGGCGTGATCGCCTCGACGGACACGCACGCCGCCACGCCGGGTGCCGTCGAGGAGGACGACTGGCGCGGCCACGTGTCCGTGGAGGCAACGCCCCAGGAGCGGCTGCAGCCCGGCCTGCTGACGAGCGGCATCGACGGCAACCCGGGTGGGCTCGCCGGCGTGTGGGCGATGGAGAACTCGCGGGACGCGATCTTCGAGGCGATGCTGAGGCGCGAGGTGTTCGGCACGTCCGGGCCCCGCATCGCGCCGCGACTCTTCGGCGGGTGGTCGTATGACGACGACCTCTGCGACCAGCCTGACCCCGTCGCGACCGGCTACGCGTCCGGCGTGCCCATGGGTGGCGATCTGTCCGCACCGCCGGCGGGTGACGCCAAGCCGGTCTTCGTCGCCACCGCGCTGCGCGATCCCTCGCCCGGGGCGGCTCCGCTCCAGCAGCTGCAGCTCGTGAAGGGCTGGGTGGAGGCAGACGGCACTCTGCGGACAGAGGTCGTCACGATCGCCGGCGGCCCGAACGAGGCCGACGTCGACACCACGACCGGGAAGCGGACCGGCACCGGGCACGCCTCGCTCTGCGCGGTGTACCGCGACGAGTCGTTCGACCCCGCCCAGTCGGCCTACTACTACATGCGCGCGGTCGAGAACCCCTCGGCCCGCTGGCACGTCTACGACTGCCAGCGACTGCCGAAGTCCGAGCGCCCCCCGGTCTGCACCGACGGCTCGTACCCGAGCAAGATCCAGGAGATGGCCTGGACCTCGCCCATCTGGTACCGGGCCAGGTAGAGGACCGGGCTCCTGCTGCGCCACCTCAGCTAGTCCGCTCGCCCTCCAGCCGTGCCGAGAATCAAGGACTCGCGCAGGGCTCGAGATTCGCGAAGAGTCGAAGACCCCTCGGATCTTCCTGAAAGAGCGCCCGATGCAGGCGGCGGGAATCGAACCCAGGAGGCGCCGCCAGAGCGGCCGCTTGGCCACCGGGAGCCCGGGAGCCGGATGACGCCGGATCGAGATCCAGAGCCGGACGACACGCCGCCATACGCCGCCCTGTGCCGCGATCTGCAACGCTACCGCCGCAACCCCCCGTCGCATCTTGCGTTTTGATCGGCCTTCGAACCTGAGGGCGATCTGCGACCGAGGAGGAAGCAGATCGTGTGAGCGCATGGATGGTCCGCGCCGCGGCCCATTCATGGGCGAGGGGAATCGGGGCTCGATCGTCGAGGCGAGGCCCGAGCTCGCCATGCAGCGAAGCTGCATGAACGATCCCTCCCGGCGTGCCACTACTCAGCGCGATGGTTGCGTTGAGCCTGCTTCGTGGAGCCTGAGACTCACGTCGAGCCGACTTGCGCTTCCTCGTCCTCGCGAACACTCGAACACTTCGAGTAGCCCCGGAAATGGTCGGACGCTCCCCGGATCATCCTGGTCGACGCAATGCGAATCATCGGGCGTGCTCTCGAATATCCGGCTTGTCGTTCCTACCCCCCCCACCGTCTCCGTGTCACCGATGGAATCGAGAACGAACGGATGCGAGCGCGCTGCTGGAGGCCGCAACACGCCGTAGACTCCGCGCCATGCACAAGCTCGTGCGCCCGCTGGAGCAACTCGTGCTCCTCTCACTCGCGACTTGCGTCGTCGCGGGGACGGCCACCGCCGAGGCAGGCTGTCCCGCCCACCCGCTGGTCATCGCTCACCG
>CAYYSY010000315.1:0-11116 GCA_964474355.1 uncultured Spirochaetaceae bacterium
CGATCACCAGCGTGAGGAACGTGACGAGCGGCGTCTCGGGCAGGCCGAGCAGGTGCGAGACCACGGGGCGAAACCTCCGGTGCGGGCACACGGACAAAGCGAGGCGGCGCGCGCGCATCGGATGCCCGGATGCGCTCGAAGAGATTGACGAAACGCGTTGCCAGTTCGCCAGCGGGCCCCGGGTGGTACGCCCCGTATCGCTGACTCATCGGCCTTGGGAGTCTGATACGAGGGCCGCGCTCCGCTCCGTGCTCCCCGCAACGACTGACCCGTTCAGAAGAACAGGTCGACCTGCCCGTACACCAGCGGCTTCTGGGCGCCGAACTGCGACCGCTTCGGTCCCGCGAAGAGCTGCACGCCGGTGGCGACCTCCATCCAGTCGAGTGGGGACCAGGCGAGGTTGGGGAAGAACGCCGCGCTGCCGCCGTCGATGTCGACGACGGTGACGAAGTCGCCGCGCAGCTCGGGCGTCAGGTCGTAGCCGACGTCCATGCCGATCTGATGCGCGGCGTTCGAGATCACCCGGCTCGAGCCGAAGAGGTCGACACTGCCGATGGTGGGGTAGGGGCCGGGGATCGGGCCGGGCAGCACGTCGGGCGGCACGTCCGTCGCCTCGAAGAGCGGCAGCAGCGCGCCGGCCCGGCCGGAGCCGAAGCCGAGCGCGTTGCCGTTGTAGAGGTACTCGACGAGCACGTAGAGCCCGGTGCCCACGTCGAAGGTGCGGTCGGCGTTCACCACGAGCTGGAAGTAGTCGTCGAGGACCGACGGCTCCGCGTCCTCGATGGGCCACACCTCGCGGGTCGGGTGCGTGTAGACGAGCTCGAAGCCGAAGGCCGCACCGAAGGCGTTGCGCGCGAAGTCGATGCCGACGACCGGCGCCTCCTCGAAGACACCCCCCATGAGCGAGAGGTCGGTGTCGAAGAGCACGCCATGCACGCGGCCGGCGACACGCATGTCGTCCATGTCGCGCGCCGGCGCGAAGACGACCTGCAGATACGAGAAGCCGTCGAGGTTGTACCGCACGTCGAAGCCGTCGATGCCCGGCGTGATGTCTGGCTGAAGCGCGAGCGGGGGCAGCGCGCTGAAGCGGTCGATCGGGTTCCAGAGCTTCCCGACGCCCCAGGCCACGCGCATCCGGCCCACCCGGGCCTCTACGCCCTTCGCCTCCACCTCGAGGTAGGCGCGATAGAGGCGGTGACGCCACTCGACGTGCTCGCCTTCGAGGATCGTACCCTCGGCGCCGATGAAGCTCCGGTCGGCGAGGGCGTTCGCGAGGTTGGCCTCGAAGGTGTCCAGGGTGCCGGCCACGACCTCGTTGTCGTAGATCACGACGGCCGAGAGCCACTTCGTCGCGCGCATGTCCGCTTCGATGCGCAGGCGCGTGAGCGCCTGGCCGGAAGGCGTCTCGCCGACCTCGTCGAACGACGGGCAGTCCTCGAACGTCGCGGCCTGTAAGCAGCGGTCGTTGCCGCCGAGCACGTCCTCGGCGGCCGCCGCGGCGAAGTCGTCGAGGTCGGTCTGCTTCGAGTAGAGCCCGAAGAGCCGCAGCGATCCCGAGAGCTCGAACGAGGCGTCGCCCTTCTCCCAGCGCGGTCCTGCGAGCGCGGCGGGCGCCGCGAGGGCGATCGCGGTCGCGAGGCCGAGCGCGGCGCGGACCACCGCGGATGCAGGCCGGGATGAGAGGGTGCGCCTCATGAGGGCGTCACTCGACCTGCCTTCGGACCTCGTCCGTCGAGATCTGCCCGTCGTGCAGGCGGACGAGTCGGTCGGCCATGTCCATCACCATCGGATCGTGGGTCGAGAAGACGAAGGTGATGCCTTCTTCGTGGTTCAGCTCGTGCATGAGATCGAGCAGCTTCTGCGCCGTGTTGCTGTCGAGGTTGGCGGTCGGCTCGTCGGCGAGCACGACCTCGGGCCGGCTCACGATCGCGCGCGCCACAGCGACGCGCTGCTGCTGCCCACCGCTCATCTCGAGCGGCCGCTTGTTGCCGAGCCCGTCGAGCCCGACGCGCCCGAGCACGTCGTCCGCCAGGAGCCTTCGCTTGGACGCCTTCACGCCCTGGAGCTCCATGACGAACTCGACGTTCTCGCGGGCGGTCAGCACGGGGATCAGGTTGTACGACTGGAACACGAAGCCGAGCTTGTGGAGTCGAAGCTGCGAGAGCTCACCGTCATCGAGGGTCTCGAGATCGACGCCCTCCAGCAGCACCGTGCCCTTCGTCGGCCGATCGAGCGCGCCGATCATGTTCAGGAGTGTCGTCTTGCCCGAGCCGCTGGGGCCTGCGAGCGCGGTGAACTCGCCGCGGTCGATCTCGAGGTCGACGTCACGCAGGGCCACGGTCTCGACGCCCCGCGAGTCGTAGACCTTGCTGAGGTCGCGCACCTCGATCTGCACGGGTGCGTCGGTCTTCTGCCGCTCGGCTTCAATGTCCACGCAGGGCCTCCGCGGGTTGTGCCCGGGCCGCGCGGAGCGCCGGCCAGAGGCTGGCGAGGGCGGCCGTCACCGTCGCGATCAGGATCGGCATCGTGAAGTCGCTCGTCCGCACGAGCGGCACGATGCGCGTGGCGATGCCGTACGCGTCGAGCTCGTTTGCGAAGGCCGAGATGTCGATGCCGTCGCGCAGCAGGTACACGCCAACGAACGTGAGCAGCGCGCCGGCCACCACGCCGAGCGCCGTCAGCACGGCCGACTCGAACACGATCATCGCCACGACCCGGGGTCGCGAGATGCCGATCGAGCGCATGACGCCGATCTCGCGCAGCCGCTCGTAGACCGCCATCAGCAGCACGTTCGCGATGCCGAAGGCCATTGCGATGAAGACGGCCGCGTACGTGATCCATGCCATCTGGTCGAACGAGTCCACCATGTAGACGAGGATCGGCTCGAGCTGCTCCCAGGTGCGCACCTCGGCGCGGTTGCCGATCTCGCCCGAGAGCCGTTCGCTCATGCGGTCGACGAGATCGCGGGACGCCGCGACCACGACGACCTCGGAGATGGCGTCGCCGAGGCCGAAGAGCTTCTGGGCCTGGGCGATGGGGATGAGCGCCATGCCCTCGTCGAGGTCGCGCGAGGGCGTCTTGAAGAGCCCGCTGATCCGGTAGGCCTGCCCCGTCAGCTCGCCTTCGAGGTCCTGGGCCGAGACCACGAGCTTGTCGCCCACGTCGGCGCGCAGCCGGCGCGCGAGCCCTTCGCCGATCACCATGCGGCGCTCCCCGTCGAACCACTCCCCCTCGGTGAGACGGCTCTTGATCATCGAGACGCCGGCCTCGCGCTCGGGGTCGATGCCGAGCACCGACACGCCGACGCTCGCTCGCGGCGACGCGACGAGCCCCTGCCCGCGCACTCTGGGCGCCCACGCATCGACGTCGGGGTCGGCGTCGAGCATCGGGACGACGGACGAGGCGCCGTGGGGCAGACGCAGCTCGAGCTCGGGCTGCTCGTCCCAGCCGGGCGCGTGGATCTGCACGTGACCCAGACCGGTGGCGATCGCAGTGTCGACCATCTCGTGCATCATGCCGAGGTTGATCGCCATCGAGAGCGCGCAGCCCGCGAGGCCGACCGCGATCGAAGACACCACGACGATCGTGCGCCGTGGGTTGCGCCAGATGTTCCGCCATGCGATCCGGATGAACATCCCGGGTCTCGCTCCTCTATACCGCCCGGATCGCTTCGACGGGCTCGGACGCGCTCGCCTTCCACGCCGGGTAGAGCGCCGCGAGTGATGCGACGAAGAACACGGTGATGGCCGAGCCGATGGGGTTGAGCGGCTTGAGCTTGAAGACGAGCGTCGGCTCCATGCCGAAGGCCTCGGTGGTCTTGGCGATGTCGCCCCCGAGCAGGAAGATCCGCCCGTCGAGATACCAGAGCACCGGGATCGCGATCGCGAGCCCGATCAGCAGCCCCACCGCGGCGAGCAGCATCGACTCGAGATAGACCATGCGAAAGAGCGACCAGGGCCGGAGGCCGAGCGCGAGGATCACGCCGAGCTCGTGCGTCCGCTCGAGGATCGCCATCAGGATCGTGTTCAGGATGCCGAAGCCGACGACCACGATCAGGATCGCGAGCAGGATGTACATGCCCGCGTCGTCGATCAGGATCAGCTGCACGAGCTCGGGCATGAGCTCGCGATAGTCGAGCACCTCGACCTCGATGCCGCGCGCCTTCGCCATGGGGCCGATGGCGGCGGCCGCCGCCTCGCGCAGGCCTTCGGCGTCGCCCGCCTCGTCGGCGAGCATCGCGATCTCGCTCACGCGATCGCCGTAGACGTAGAAGTCGCGCGCGTCGTCGATGTGGACCACCGCCATCGCGCGCTCGAGGCGGGCGTCGGGCAGGTCGATGACGCCGGCAACCTCGAAGAGCTCGTAGGCGGTCTCGAGCGTGTAGGCCACGCCGTAGAGCAGCACCTCGTCGCCGAGTGAGACGCCGAGGTGTGAGGCGAGGCGCTGGCCGAGCACGACCTTTCTGCGGCCTTCGGTCTCGCGGGGGATGAAAGTGCCCTCCACGACGCGCTCGTCGAGGGTCGTGATCGACGGCTCCCGATCGGGATCGACGCCCATCACCATGACGCCGCGGCTCGCGTCGCCGAACGAGGCGAGGCCGAAGCTCGTGATGCGCGGCGCGACGCCACGTGCGCCCTCGATGTCGTCGAGCGCCGCCGCGATGTCATCGTCCCAGGGCGCGAAGTCCTCGAGGGTCAGCGACTCGCGGTAGCCCTCGCCCGAGATCGCGACGTGGCCGGAGCCGAACCGCACCGCGTCCTCGATCATCTTCTCGTGGACGCCGGCGGCCATCGCCACCGAGAGCATCACGAGCACCACCGCGAACACCGTCGCCGCCACGGAGAGGCCGGTACGCCGGGGATTGCGCCACACGTTCCGCCAGGCGAGTCGGCGCGCGATGTTCATCCGTCCGTCCGCTCGGGGTCTTCGTGGGCGAGCCGCATCAGTGGATCCGCTTCAAGTTGCGGGTGGTGAAGATCGCGTCGTCGAGCTCGACGTCGAACTCGATCAGCTCGAGCTCGATCACAGTGCGGTGACCTTCCTTGTCGAGCGGCGTCAGCTGCCAGCGATGGGGGACGTAGCGTTGGCCCTGCTTGCGCACGTCCTCGAAGAGGAGGGTGCGGATCGCGACGCCGTCCTCATCGTAGAAATCCTGCCGGATCGGCGAGCTCGTCTCGATGTCGACCCAGCCGACGATCTTGCCCCAGACGACCGCGGTCTCTTCCTTCGGCTTGTACTCGATGACGTAGGCGCGGACGTCGCCGTTCTTGCCGGCCTTCGGATCGACGCCGAGCATCGTGTGGACGTAGTCTTCGACGTCGCTCGACTCGTTCACGAGGTCGTCGTTCGTGAAGTCCGAGCCCATCCACGACTGCATCATCATGCTCGGCGGGATGCGGACGGTGCGCTCGACGCGCGGCACGTACATCCAGAGATTCGGGTGCTGCTTGAGGAACCCGGTGCCCTTGTCCTTGCTCGGCTCGGAGATGCGGATCAGGCTGCGCTTGCCGGGCAGGTCGTCCCAGCTCTCGAAGGCGACGACCCGCTCGCTCGAGAGGCGCGGCGAGCGCACGATCATGCGCGCCTTCATGTGCGTGGTGTCGCTGCGCATCGCCTTCTCGGCCTCGCGCGCGAGCTCCAGGGGGTCGACGCCATCGGGCGCCGGCTCGAGCGCCGGGAGAGCGTCGTCGGCTGAGGCCGCCGTCCCGAGCGTGAGAGAGAGCACGAGCACGATGGCGACGGAGCCGAGCCCTCGTCGCAGGCCCTCCCGCGTTGCGACCGCAGGTCGGGAACGGGCATCGCCCCGTCCCATCGTTCGAAGCAGCGGCATCGACGTGGCCCCTTCCCTCGAGTAGCAGCGCGAGATGCTTCGCCCATGCCGGGCACGGTTCGGACGCCGCAACGATACCGCCTTCTGGGCCGGGCTTCGCCCACGCTACATTGCGGCGCCTCGACCGAAGGGAACCAAGCCATGTCCGATCGCCGCCGCCTCACCCGTCTCTCCCGCTCCATTGAAGGCCGGGTCGCGCTCGTGACCGGCGCGGCGAGTGGCATGGGCCGCGCCACGGCCCACCTGTTCGCGGACGAGGGAGCGCACGTCGCCGTGACCGACGTCGATGCCGCCGGGGTCGAGGCGGTGGTGGCCGAGATCGAGGCAGCGGGGGGCAGCGCTGCCGGCTGGGTGCTCGACGTGAGCGACGCCGATCGGGTGCGGCAGGTCGTGGAGGAGATCGCCCTTCGCTTCGGCGGCCTCGGCATCGTCGTCAACAACGCCGGCGTCTCGAGCTTCGCCCCGATCGATCACGAAGGGCACGAAGCGGCGTGGAAGCTGGCGCTCGCGGTGAACCTCGAAGGGCAGATCCACGTGATCCAGGCCGCGTTGCCCCACCTCGAGGCAGACGGCGCCGGGCGGATCGTCAACGTCGCGTCCACCGAGGGCATCGGCGCCACCAAGTTCGGCAGCCCATACACGGTGACCAAGCACGGCGTGATCGGCCTGACGCGCTCGCTCGCCGTCGAGCTCGCGACCCGCGGCATCACCGTGAACTGCATCTGCCCCGGCCCGATCCGGACCGGCATGACGGCGCCGATCCCCGACGACGCGAAGGCGAAGTTCGCGCGCAGGCGCGTGCCGCTCGAGCGCTACGGCGATCCCGAGGAGGTGGCACACGCGACGCTCAGCCTCGTGCTGCCGGCGGCGTCCTACGTGAACGGGGTTCATCTGCTCGTCGACGGCGGGCAGACCGTAAGGAACGCCTAGCGTTATCGCGGCCGGTGCGGCGCCAGAACCGATAGTCTCCCGCGATGCGCCGCTTCTTCTCGGACACCTTCGCCGCCCTCGCCGTCCCGCCCTTCCGGCTGCTCTGGGTCGGCACGCTGCTGGCCTTCGTCGCCTTCTTCATGTCGACGGTCGTGCAGAGCGTCGTCGCGTTCGATCTCACAGGGCGCAACGACGCGGTGGGTACGGTGGTCTTCGCCCAGGGCGTGGCGATGGCGTTGCTCGGCCCGATCGGGGGAGCCTATGCCGACCGCCTTCCGAAGAGACGGGTGATCGCGGCGGGTCAGCTCGTCGCGGCCACGGTCTTCGCGTCGCTCGCCGCGCTCGTCGCCCTCGAGCGCATCCATCTCGCGTGGCTGGCGGTGGGGTCGCTCCTCATGGGTGCGAGCTTCGCGTTCCTCGGGCCGGCGCGGCAGGCGCTCGCGGTCGAGTACGTGCGGGACGACATGCGCGGCAACGCCATGGCGCTGAGCAACGTCGCGAACACGGGCTCGCGCGTCTTCGGCCCGGCCATCGCGGGCCTCTGCCTCGCGATCGCCGGCTTCGGCGCGGCCGGCGCCTACGGCGTGATGGCGTGCCTCTACCTGATCTCGGCCGCGAGCGTGGCGTGGCTGCCGCATTCCGCGGTGCGTGACGGTGCGACCGAGAAGCACGTGTTCGCCGACCTCGGCGAGGGGCTCCGCTACGTGTGGCGGCACGAGGAGGTGCGGCTGCTGCTGCTCTTCTTCGTGACGGTGATCCTCACCGGCTTTCCGCACGTGACGGTGCTGCCCGGTCTGCTCGAGAACCAGCTCGACCTGCGCGCGGCCGACGTGAGTGGGCTCTACTTCTCTTCCGCCGTCGGCGCGCTCGCGGCGAGCCTCGGCGTCGCGCGGCTCGCCGACTCGCAGCGGGCGCTGATGGTGTACTCGACCTGCGCGTTCGGGTTCGGGGCGTCGCTGATCGGCCTGGCGTGGTCACCGAGCTATGGCCTTGCCGGCGTCATGATGTTCGTGATCGGGGCCACCAGCGGCGGCTTCCAGGTCCTGAACGCCGCTGTGATCGCGCGTCGCGTCGAGCCGATGTACATCGGCCGTGTCATGTCGCTCACCATGCTCGCCTTCGCGGGATTCGGCCTCATGTCGCTCCCCTACGGGGTGATGGCCGACGCGGTCGGCGAGCGAACGACGCTCTTCGCGATGGGGGTGCTCGTGCTCGTGCTCTCGATCGGCTTCACCCTGGGCCTCTTCCGGCTCGAGGCGCGGCGGACCGGCTGATGACGTGGGGCGCCACGTGAAATCCAGATCGGGAATGATCGGCGCCGCCGCCGTGGGTCGCATCGCCTCTGCGCTTTCCGCGCGGAGTCGGCTGGTGTAGAGATCTGGGGTGGCGCTCCGCATCGATCACACACATGAAATCGAGGCCCCTGCCGAGACGGTCTGGCAGGTGCTGACCGATCTGCCGGCCTATCCGGACTGGAACCCGTTCGTCGTCGCGGCCGAATCGTCGCTCGAGGTGGGCGCTGCCATGGACATGCGCGTGCGCGTGCTTCCGTTCATGGCCCAGTCGCAGCGTGAGTGGGTGACGGCCGTCGAGCCGGGGCTGGGCTTCTGTTATGGGCTTGCGCCGAGCGCCGGCGGCGCACTGGCGAGCGAGCGCTGCCATGCGATCACGCCAGAAGGGCCGGACCGGTGCCGATACGAGTCTCACTTCGAGCTGTCGGGCTGGCTGTCCGGTGTCGTGAAGGGACTGCTCGGCTCGCAGCTGCGCCGCGGCTTCACCGAGATGTCCGCGGCGGTCAAGACGCGCGCCGAGGCACTCGCGAAGGAAACGACCCCCCGAGACGGGGCGGAAGGAGGATCACCTTGATGCGACATCGAAACCCGAACCGGCTCGGCCTGACGGGCCTCGCGGCAGGGCTCGCCCTGCTCGCGTGCGCGGGCTCGGCCCAGGCGGCTCCCGATGCGGCCGATCTCCGCGAGCGCGCCAACCTGGTCTTCGGCGTGCTGCCAAGCGAGGCGCAGAACCCCGAGAACACGGTCACCGAGCCGAAGGTCGTGCTCGGCCGCATGCTCTACTACGACGCGCGGCTGTCGAAGAACCACGACGTCTCGTGCAATACCTGCCATCTGCTCGACAAGTTCGGTGTCGACGGCGACCCGACCTCCACCGGGCATCGTGGACAGGTCGGCGGGCGCAATGCGCCGACGAGCCTGAACGCGGCGCTCCATTTCCGCCAGTTCTGGGACGGCCGCGAGCCCGACGTCGAAGCGCAGGCCCTCGGGCCGCCGCTCAACCCGATCGAGATGGCGATGCCGAACGCCGAGGCCGTGGAGACCGTGCTCCGCTCGATTCCCGGCTATGCGCCGCTCTTCGCGGAGGCGTTCCCCTCGGACGAGCAGCCGATCACCTACACCAACATGGGCAGGGCCATCGGCGCGTTCGAGCGCAAGCTGCTGACTCCGGCGCCCTTCGACGCCTTCTTGAAGGGCGACGACGACGCTCTCGACGCGAAGCAGCTCGCGGGCCTGCAGCGTTTCATGGACACGGGCTGTACCGCCTGCCACATGGGGCCGCTGCTCGGCGGGACGACCTATCAGAAGCTGGGTGTGGTCCACCCCTACGACGATCCCGACAAGGGGCTCGAGGAGGTGACGGGCAAGGCGAGCGACCGGCGGATGTTCAAGGTGCCGTCGCTGCGAAACGTGGCCGAGACCGGGCCCTGGTTCCACAACGGCAAGGTCGGGAGCCTCGCCGAGGCGATCCGACTGATGGCCTATCACCAGCTCGGCACCGAGCTCGCGCCCGAGCGCATCGCCGAGATCGAGGCGTTCCTCGGCTCGCTGACCGGGAGCGTCGACGCCGACCTCGTCGCGAAGCCCGAGCTGCCTGCGAGCGGGCCTGACACGCCGGCGCCCGACCCGAGCTGAGTGCCCTTTCGTGGCTCCGCCCCGTCCAGCAGACGGGGCGGAGCTGCTGCCAGTCCGGCCGGGCGGGTTCGGGGCCGGCCCTCTAGACTCGCTTCACGTCCATGCCTGATGCCCGAGGCGAAGAGAGCGATCCCACCCCGCTGGTCGAGGTGCGGTACGAGGCCTGGCGGCTGGCCGCCCTGGCCGCGCTCGCGGTCCTGATCCTGATCCCGGACACGCTGCCCGTGCCCGTCTTGCGCTCGCTGGTGCAGGACCGGTTCGACGTGTCCGAGTTCGCCACGTCGCTCTTCATGTCGATCAACATGATCGGCGCCGTCCTCTCCGCCCCGCTCGCCGGGGCCCTGGCCGACCGCTTCGGTCGGCGTCGGGAGCTGCTCGCGGCCGGGCTCGTGGCGGATGCCGGCCTGCTCTGGTCCCTCACCTTCCCGTCCTCCTTTCCCATCTTCATGCTGCTTCGTTTCCTGGAGGGCGCGGCCCACATCTTCGCGCTGTCCCTCGTGCTCGCACTGGCCTCCAGCAGCCAGCCCGAGGAACGCCGCGGCCGCGTGATGGGGATGGTGGGCGGCGGCATCACGCTCGGCGTCGCGATCGGGGCCATGTTCGGGGGCTTTCTCGGCAGCACGGACCCCTCCACCCCGCTGCGGGTGGGCGCGGCAGTCGCCTGCGTCGGAGCCCTGATCGCCTGGAATCTGCGTACCGACGACGGCCGCGGGCGGGAGGAGCGACCGACCCTGGCCCGCATCGTGGCGGAGCTGCGCGGCCGGCCCCTGCTGCTCGCGCCGCTCTCCTTTGCCTTCGTGGACCGCTTCACCGTCGGCTTCTACACCACCACCTTCTCGCTCTACCTGAGCAGAATCCACGGCCTCCCGCCGATGCAGATCGGCATCCTCATCTTCGTGTTCATGTTCCCCTTCGCCGTCTGCTCCTACCCCTTCGGACGGCTCTCGGAGCGGAGCTCGCCCGTCCTCATGGTGTGCGTGGGCAGCATCGTCTACGGGATCGGCACCGCCTTCGTGGTGGACTGGCCGCTTGCCTGGCTCCCTCTTCTCATGGTGGCGCTCGGCGTCGCGTCGGCAGTGATGTTCGTCCCCTCCATGGTGCTCACCGCCAACGCGGCCCCGCCCGAGGCCCGTGGCACGGCGCTCGGCGCCTTCAATGCCATCGGCTCACTCGGCTTCATCGCGGGCCCCGCGACCGGGGGCTTCGTCAGCCAGAGCGTGGCGGGCGTCGCGAGCTGGGAGGCGGGCTACCGCGCGGCCTTCATGGTGGCCGGAGCCGCGGAGATCGTCTGCGTCCTGGTCGCCCTGCCCTTCCTGATCCGTCTGGTCCGCACCAGCTAGTCTTGTGGGCCCGGCCCGGGCGGAGCCCGGTCCACCCCAGCTCCGCTCCTTGCGGGCCCTTCGGGCCCGCCGTCGCTGCGCGCTCGCTG
>CAYYSY010000316.1:0-12883 GCA_964474355.1 uncultured Spirochaetaceae bacterium
GCACCGGGGGCAACATGGGCCCGGTCTCGGGCTTCGTGATTCCGACGCTCAAGTCGATCGGGCTCTTCAGCGAGCGCATCGAAGGGCACTTCAGGCAAATGTTCGCAGCCAACTTCGGTGAGGAGCGAGCGAGCAGGATGCGATTCGACAATGGACTCCCGGACGACCTCGAGGCGTGGGTCGAGGAAGGTGCTGCCTGATGGATCCCGCCCTCCAGATCGTGCTGCTCTGGGTCGCGTTCGCGGCCACGCACATGGGTATGTCGAGCCTGCAGCTGCGGCCGAAGCTCGTCGGCGTGCTGGGGGATGCCGGCTTCGCCGGCGTCTACTCGATCGTGGCCCTCGCGATCTTCGTTCCCCTCGTGTCGATCTACTGGGGACACAAGCACGAGGGGGCGATGCTCTACCCGCTCGTGCGGGCCACGCCGTGGGTCTGGCTGCAGTATCTCGTGATGCTCGACTCGATGACGTTGCTCGTCGCGGGCGTGACGAAGGCCAGCCCGGCAGCGATGACCAAGCCCGGGGCGACGCCCGATCCGTCGACGATGGTGGTCGGGGGCGTGCAGCGCATCACGCGCCACGCGGTCTTCATGTCGGTGGGGCTGCTCGGGCTGGCGCACCTCATGGTCAATCCCTTCGCCACCGACGTCGCCTTCTTCGGCGGCATGGCCGTCTTCGCGGTCGCAGGCTCGATGCACCAGGACAGGCGAAAGCGCGTGACCCTCGGCGAGCCCTACGTGCGCTTCACGGAACAGACGCCGCTGCTGCCCTTCGGCGGCGGACTCGCGCAGTCCTGGCAGGGCATTCGCGAGACGCCGATCTGGGTGCTGATCGTGGGCGTGGCACTGACGGTGGTGCTGCGCGTCTATCACGGGGCTCTTTTTGGCGGCTGACGCCGCCTGGCCGCAGGCGCTTTTTGGCGGCTGACGCCGCCTGGCCGCGGGCGCTCTTCGGCGGCTGACCTCGCTGAGCTGCGGGCGCCGGGTGCAGCGTTTCGGTTCGCGCCGCCAACTACCTGAAAAATAAATGGAAAGTTGCGTCCGGGCACCGGCTGGACCGGTGCCGTACGTCGCATCTCCGGCTCCTGTTGTCAGCGCCCCGGGGATCGGGTAATCCTGTGCGGCCTGATGAAAACGAAAGTGATTTTCAATTTCGCTTTCGCGAGGTGGGACGACCAGAGTCCGAGACGGGAGGCGAGTGCCCTCCACGTCGCTGGAACGCCGCCGAGTCGAGTCGTGGGAAGCAGGAACGAGATGCAACGGAGATGTGTCGGCCGGGCGGCGGCCGCAGCAGTGGTGATGGTGGTGGCGCTCACGGGCGCTGCCTGGGCGGAAGAGCACGAAGGCGAGGCGGACGCTCCGAGCGGCGCGACGGAGCAGGGCGCCGGCGATGCGGGCGAGAAGTCCGATGCCGAGCGCATCGATGAGCTCGAGGCGAAGGTCGACGTGCTCGCCTCGGAGCTGGCGAAGGCAGTGGCCGACGAGACCGTGCCGGAGGAGAAGCTCGAGAGCGTGTGGGGCTTCGGTCCGGCGGCCTCGAAGGTCTACCGCAAGGATCAGGGTCTCTCGATCGGCGGCTACGGCGAGTACCGCGTGCGCACCTTCGTCGGCGACGGCTCGGAGGGAAAGACGACCGAGGCGGACGCGCTCCGGGCCGTGCTCTACGTCGGCTACAAGTTCAACGAGCGGTGGCTCGTCAACAGCGAGCTCGAGCTCGAGCACGGCAGCACGAGCGAGGGCGGCTCGTTCTCGGTCGAGTTCGCCACGGTCGATTGGCAGGCGCTGGACAACCACGGCCTGCGCGCCGGCATCGTGCTGCTGCCCATGGGCTTCGTAAACGAGATCCACGAGCCGACGTTCTTCTTCGGCGCCGAGCGTCCGGAGGTCGAGCGCCAGATCATCCCCTCGACCTGGCGAGAGGTGGGCGGTGGCGTCTTCGGTCAGTTCGCGGACGGGCGCGTGTCGTATCGCGCGTACGGCGTGAACGGCCTCGATGCCACCGGCTTCACCGCCGGTGGGCTTCGGGGCGGTCGCCAGAAGGGGTCGAAGGCGCTCGCCGATCACTGGGCCTTCGTGGGGCGCACCGACGTCGATGTCTTCGGCGGGATCTCTGTCGGCGGCTCGGTGTACGTCGGCAAGTCCGGTCAGAACCAGAGCTTCGACTACGATGACGAGGGCGCGAACCCTGCGGTGCCCGTGCCCGACGCGCTCACGACGATCTACGAGCTGCATGCCGAGTACAAGGCCCACGGCCTCTCGATCCGCGGGCTCTTCACACAGGCCTTCATCGACGACGTCTCCGAGCTGAACGCAGCGCTCGGCAACACCGCCTCGAATCCGGAAGACGATGGTAACCGGATCGCCGAGCGTCTTCTGGGTGGCTACGGCGAGATCGCCTACGACGTGCTGCCGCTCGTCTGGAAGGGCACGCGGGCATCGCTCGAGCCCTACTTCCGCTACGAGCGGCTCGACACACAGAACCAGATGGCCTCGGGCGACGTCGCCAACGAGAACCTCGTCCAGGACATCTACACGGTCGGCATCCAGATCAAGCCGATTCCGAACGTGGTCTTCAAGACCGACTACCGCAACTTCAAGCCCAAGTCGGGCGAGAAGGCGGATCAGGTCCAGTTCCACGTGGGCTACGTGTTCTGAGCCCACGCGCGGAAGGCAGGAGTCGGAAGGTGCAAGCCAACGTACGCGGCCTCTGGGCCGCCATCGCGATCGCCAGCATCGTTTTCGCCGTCGTTCCCCGCGGCGCCGAGGCCAAGGTCTTCGCGGGTCGCAAGGACGCGCTCAGCGAAGCCTTCCCCACCGCGCTTCGCATCGACGAGAAGACGCACGTGTTGAACGACGAGCTCGCTGCCCGTTGCGAGCAGCACGCGCGGGCGCGGCTCGAGTCGCGACTCGTCACGATGTACACGGCATGGGGAGACGACGGCGTCCTCGGCTACGCGCACATCTCGATCCACAACGTGCGCACGAAGCCCGAGGCCCTGCTCATCGTGCTGACGCCTGCCGGCGAGGTGCGCTCCGTGCGCATCCTCGCCTTCCATGAGCCCCTCGATTATCTTCCCGCCGGCCGCTGGTACGAGCAGTTCGCCGGGACGACGCAGAGCGCGCCGCTTCGCGTCGGGCGCGACATCCATGGTGTGGTCGGCTCGACGTTGTCCGCGAGGGCCGCCTCCGACGCGGTTCGTCATGCGCTCGCCTTCTACGATCTGCTGGTACGCCCCACCTCGGTGCAGCCGGGCCGGATCGGATCGACCGAGCCGTCGTCGAAGGCCCCCTCTGAGCAGCCGGGGTAGCGCTCCGATCGCAGAGCGAGAGCGGCGAGAGAGCAGCGAGAGGCGCCAGAAGCATGCGATTCATCGTCACGGGTGAGTGGAACCGGAACCGACTGCTCCAGACCATCGTCGTGCTCTACGCCGGCTACGTCGCCCTGCTCTGGCTGACCAACGCACTGCTCTACTTCGACAAGATGGGGCTGACCCCTGCATCTGTGGTCGCACACTATCTCGGCGACCCCGAGCAGTTCACGTCGCCCCGCAGCTATCAGGGGCTGCTCGAGCTCACGCACTTCCATCTCTTCGCCTTCGGCATGCTGCTGCTCGTGCTGACGCACCTCATGCTCTTCATCCCCGCGAAGAACACGACCAAAGCGTGGCTGATCGCGCTGCCCTTTCTCGCTGGCTTCGTGAGCGAGGGGGCCGGCTGGCTCGTTCGCTTCGTCCACCCGGGCTTCGCCTTCTTGAAGATCTTCGGCTTCCTGTTCCTGCAGGCGAGCCTCGCCGTGCTCGTGGGCGTCTCGCTCTGGTCGACGTTCGGAGGCGGGCAGGGGAGCAACTATGCCAGTGGTACGGCCAGCGGTGCGGCCAGTGGCGCAGCCGGCGACGCGAACGGCGACCGCCTGCCGGTGCAGGACGAGTGAGGCCCGGCTCGAGCGTCTCCGAGCTGGCCCTGGCGGCGCTTCTCCTCTTCGTAGTACTCGGCTCGATCCACTGCACGCATCGCGACAGCCCCGCGCCGCCGCTGCACGTGGTCGGCGACGGCCGCTACCTCATGGGCACCGTCCTCGACGTCACCCTCCTGGGAGACGAGCCCGAGGCGCTGCGGATGCATCTCGAGTGGGTCTTCGATCAGGTCGCCGAGATCGAGAAGATCGCTTCGAGGCACCTCGAGGACAGCGAGCTGAGTCGCTTCAACGCCGCCGCCGGCGAGCCGCCGCGCGCCGGCTACTCGCCGCATCTGCGCGCGCTGCTCGTCCAATCGGTGGATGGGGGTCGACGCACCGGCGGCGCCTTCGACGTCACCGTCGGCCCGCTCGTCGCGTTGTGGTGGGACGCCGTCGGGCACGAGGCGTGGCCGTCGGACGCGGCGCTCACCGAGGCCCGCGAGCGCGTCGGTTTCGGGGCAATCGTGATCGATGACGCCGGCGCGGTCGGGCTCGCGCGCCGCGGCAGCGCCGTCGACTTCGGTGGCATTGCCAAGGGCTACGCCCTCGACGTCGTGAAGGCCGGCCTCGCCGAGCGGGGCGTCGACCGGGGTCTGCTCGACTTCGGCGGGAGCAGCGTGTGGGCGCTCGGGCTCGCGCCGGACGGCGGGCCCTGGCGACTCGAGGTCGATGCGCGGGAAGAAGGCGGCCCGGCCCGCGTGCTCGCCCTGGTCGATCGGGCGCTGTCGGTGTCGTCGAGTCTGGGCGAGTCGTCGATGATCGGAGACCGGCGCGTCGGGCACGTGATCGATCCGCGGTCGGGGCTCACGATCGACGCGCCGCGCACGTCGGTCGCGATCGGGCGCTCGGCGACCGAGGCCGAGATGTGGAGCACCGCGCTGCTGGTGCTCGATGCCAGGGCGGGCGTCTCGCGAGCGTCGACGGCTGCATCGGTCGAGACGTGGGTGCGCTTCGAGACTGGCGACGTGGCGGCGACCGACGGCTTCGATCGGTACTGGGCTCTCGAACGAAGACCGTCGGACGGTCCCTGACCCGTCAGCCCGCCTCGGCCGCTGCCTCGGCGGCCTTCTTCAGCTCGCAGTCCTTGCGCGTGGTGTCGTCGCACGTGCAGTCGCGGCCGGTGCCGCCGCACGAGCCCTGGAGACGGCGATTCGAGAAGATGACGCCCACCGCCATGGCGAGCATGACGATGGCGAAGACGGCGATGGCGGCGAGGATGGTCTGCATGGGTCTCTCGGTGTCGGACTCTAGTTCGATGCCGGCTCGGCGGCATCGTCGCCGGCGCCGAAGAGGGCGGTGAACGCCGTGGTCTGACGTGGCTCGAAGCCGCCCTCGGGCGTCCGCACGATGAAGTACGCCGGCATGTCGCGCCGCTCTGCCAACTCCGGGCCCGCTTCGGGGCCGAGCACGTTCAGCGCCGTGGCCCAGGCATCTGCCGCCATCGCGCTCTCGAGCAGCACGGTGACCGACGCGAGCGCGTGCTCGATCGGCCGCGCGGTGCGGGGATCGATCGTGTGGGAGATGCGGCGGCCCTCGACCTCGCGCCAGCTGCGGTAGTCGCCCGACGTGGCCATGCCGAGGTCGGGCATGTCGATCACGCGGTGGATGCGGCGCATCGTCGGGTCGGGCATCTCGATGGCCACCCGGAAGGGCGTGCCGTCGATGCGCCGGCCCCGGGCCCGCAGCTCGCCGCCGATCTCGACCAGGTAGTCGGTATGACCGAGCGCCTCGAGTGCCTCTGCCACGGCATCGACGCCGTAGCCCTTGGCGATGGCGGAGACGTCGACCTCGAGCGCCGGGTCGGTCTTGGAGATCGCCCCTGCCGTCTCGTCGATCAGGAGCTTCTCGTAGCCGATGTGCTGACCCAGGGCTTCGAGGGTGGCCGGCGAGGGCGGTCCGGGCTCGGTCGCCTGCTGGGCGAAGGCCTGGCCGAAGCCCCAGGCCTCGACGAGTGGGCGCACCGTCACGTCGAACGCGCCTCCTGTCTCGCGGCTGACGCGCTCCGCGGCGCCCAACACCTCGAGCACCTCGTCACCGACCGGGAACGGCTCCGTGGAGCGGTGGGCGTCGAAGCGCGAGATCTCGGAGTCGTCGCGCCAGGACGAGAGCGCGGCGTTCACCCGCTCGAGGGCGGCTTCGATCGTCGCGCCGACGGCCCGCATGTCGTCGGGTGAGAGGTCCGCGCGTGCGACCTTGACGTCCCAGGTCGTCCCCATCGTGCGGCCGGAGAACGCGACGTAGGGCCGCCCAGTCACCTCGGCGCATTGCAGCCGGTGGACGGTCAGCCCGGCGAGCACCACCGCGAGGATCACGAGGGTGATCGCGATCCTCGGCGTCATGGGGCGATCGGGCAGGGTGGTGCTCCTCGGGTCAGGCTCCTACCCGCCGAAGTCGTCGAACATGATGTTCTCGCGTTCGACGCCGAGGTCCGTGAGCATCTGGATCACCGCGTCGTTCATCATCGGCGGACCGCAGATGTAGTACTCGCAGTCCTCCGGCGCGGGGTGATCCTTCAGGTACTCGTCGAAGAGGACCTGGTGGATGAAGCCCTTGAGCCCCGTCCAGTTGTCCTCTTCGAGGGGCTCCGACAACGCGAGATGCCACTCGAAGTTCTCGTTCTCGGCGGCGATCGTGTCGAAGTCCTCGATGTAGAACGCCTCTCGCAGCGACCGGGCGCCGTACCAGAACGAGACCTTGCGATCGGTGAGGAGCCTTCGGAACTGATCGAAGATGTGCGAGCGCATGGGCGCCATGCCGGCGCCACCGCCGATGAAGATCATCTCGTTCTTCGTGTCACGTGCGTAGAACTCGCCGTACGGGCCCGAGATCGTGACCTCGTCGCCGGGCTTGAGATTGAAGATGTACGAGCTCATCTTGCCGGGCGGCACGTCGGGCGTGCGCGGCGGGGGGGACGCGATCCGGACGTTGAGCATGATGATGCCCTTCTCCTCCGGATAGCTCGCCATCGAGTAGGCCCGCGTGAGGTCCTCGTCGACCTTCGAGACGTATCGCCACTGGTCGAACTTGTCCCAGTCCTCCCGGTACTCGTCCTCGACCTCGAAGTCCTTGTACTCGACGACATGCGGCGGGCACTCGATCTGGATGTAGCCGCCGGCCCGGAACGGCACGTCCTCGCCCTCGGGCAGCTCGAGGATGAGCTCCTTGATGAACGTCGCGACGTTGTGGTTCGAGCGGACCTTGCACTTCCACTTGCGGATGCTGAAGATCTCGGCCGGGACCTCGATCTTCATGTCCTGCTTGACCTTCACCTGGCAGGAGAGTCGGCAGCCCTCGCGGGCCTCGCCGCGGCTGATGTGCCCGGTCTCGGTCGGCAGCAGCGAGCCGCCCCCCTCGTGCACCTTCACCACGCACACGCCGCACGTGCCCTGACCGCCGCAGGCAGAAGGAATGAAGATCTTGTTCGCCGCAAGCGTGGTGAGCAGGGTGTCGCCCGCGGCAGTGGTGAGCGTGTGCTCGGGGTCGTCGTTGATCTCGATCTTGACGTCGCCCGAGGACACGAGGTACCGCCGCGCGACCATCAGGATGGCCACGAGGGACAGGATCACCACCGTGAATCCGACGACGCCGTAGACGATCTCCATCCGAACTGCTCCTGAAGCTGTGTGCCGGTGCCCGGGGCGATCGCCCTAGAGCTGAATACCAGAGAAGGACATGAAGCCGAGGCTCATCAGCCCGACGAGGATGAACGTGATGCCGAGGCCGCGCAGGGGGGCTGGCACATCGCTGTAGTGCAGCCGCTCGCGGATCGCGGCCAGCGCGATGATCGCGATCGCCCAGCCGATGCCCGAGCCGAGGCCGAAGACCGTGGCCTCGCCGACCGTGTAGTCGCGCTCGACCATGAAGAGCGAGGCACCGAGGATCGCGCAGTTCACGGCGATGAGCGGCAGGAACACGCCGAGCGAGTTGTAGAGCTCGGGCGAGTACTTGTCGATCACCATCTCGACGATCTGCACCGACGCCGCGATCGTGCCGATGAGCGTCAGGAAGCTCAGGAACGAAAGGTCGACCCCACCGAGGCCGAGCCAGTCCAGCGACCCCTCCTCGAGGAAGGTCTTCGTCAGGATCTGATTGAGCGGCGTCGTGACCGTGAGGACGAAGATGACCGCCCAACCGAGCCCGACTGCGGTCTCGACCTTCTTCGAAACGGCAAGGAAGGAGCACATGCCGAGGAAGAAGGCGAGGGCCATGTTCTCAACGAAGATGGCCTTCGTTGCCAAGCTCAAGTAGTGCTCCCACATGGAAGTCTTCCTCTACCTGTTCGGGTTTCCAGGATCGCAGCAGCCAGATGAAGATGCCGATCAAGAAGAATGCCGCCGGCGGCATCAGCATCAGGCCGTTCGAGACGTACCAGCCGCCCTCGGTCGTCGTCTGCAGGACGGTCACGCCAAAGAGCTTCCCGCTGCCGATGAGCTCGCGGAAGAACGCGACGGCCAGCAGGATGATCGAGTAGCCGAGGCCGTTGCCGAGGCCGTCGAGCAGCGAGAGGCGCGGGCCGTTCTGCATGGCGAAGGCCTCGGCGCGGCCCATGACGATACAGTTCGTGATGATGAGGCCGACGAAGACCGAGAGCTGCTTGCTGATCTCGTACGAGTACGCCTTCAGGACCTGGTCGGTGACGATCACGAGCGAGGCGATGATCGCGAGCTGCACGATGATGCGGATCGACGGCGGGATGAAGTTGCGAATCAGGCTCACCGCGAGATTCGAGAGCGCAATCACCGCGATCACGGCGATACACATCACGGTCGCCACACTCATCTGGGTGGTCACGGCCAGCGCCGAGCAGATGCCGAGCACCTGCAGCCCGATCGGGTTGTTGTTGAACAGTGGGTCGAGGAGCGCTTCGCGTTCGCTTGCCATCAGATCCCCTTTGCCGCGCGGTAGCTGGCGAGAAACGGGCCGAAGCCGGTGTCGCCCATCCAGAAGCGGAGCATGTTCGTCACGCCGTTGCTCGTGAGGGTCGCGCCCGAGAGGCCGTCGACGCTGTGCGGGTCCTCCTCGGGCGAGCCCGCGCGGCCTTTCTTGACAGTGATGACCGGCTGCCAGCGCGCATCGAAGACGCGCCGCCCGGGCCAGAGCGCCTTCCAGCGCGGGTTCTCGACCTCGCCGCCCAGGCCGGCCGTTTCCTTCTGGTCGTAGTAGGTGATGCCCTGGACGGTGTTCACGTCGTCACCGGAGAGGGCGATGTAGCCGTAGAGCGTCGACCAGAGCCCCATGCCCTCGATCGGCAGGATGACGCGGCTGACCCGGTCGCCGTCCATCACCTCGTAGATCAGCGCGTGCGTCGGCAGGCGCCGGACCTTCGACTTGTTCTCGGGGGCCGCGACGCTGGTGGCCGGGTCCTTGGCCGCCTTGCGCTGGTCGAACGTCGTGGCGTCGATGCTCTCGTCATACTCGCCGGTTTCGAGGACGATCACGCGCGCGCGGATCGAGTCGGAAAAGAGCTGCTCGACCTGCTCGGACGAGAGGCCGCGTGTGGACTCGACGAGGCCCGACACGCTGAGCACGTTCTTCTGCTGATCGAGCTGCTTGTTGACGAGCTGCAGGTCTTTCAACGCGACGGCCGATACCGAGACGGCGAGCGCGCACACCACGCAGACGGCCGCAGCGAAGCCGACGATGTACCGGACACTATATTGCACTGCGCGCGAGCCTCCGCTTGATGTTCGCCTGCAGGACGTAGTGGTCGATGAGCGGCGCGAACATGTTCATGAACAGGATCGCGAGCATCATGCCCTCGGGATAGGCGGGGTTGACCACGCGGATCAGCACGACGAGCACGCCGATACCGAAGCCGTAGACCCACTTGCCCTGATTCGTGAACGCCGACGAGACGGGATCGGTGGCCATGAAGACCATCCCGAACGCCCAGCCGCCGAGCACCATGTGCCAGTGCCAGGGCACGCCGAACATCGGGTTCGAATCCGAGCCCGTCACGTTCAGGAACGTGGCCATGAAGATCGTGCCGACGACGACGCCGACCATCGTGCGGTACGAGCCGATGCCGGTCCAGATGAGCAGCGCCGCGCCGATCAGGCACGCGAGCGCCGAGGTCTCGCCCATGGAGCCGGGGACCGAGCCGTAGAAGGCGCTCCACCAGCTCGCGCCCTCGAGCGCGCCCTGGGTGGCCGCGGCCTGGGAGAGCAGGGTCGCGCCGCTGAACGAGTCGACGCCGGCGAAGTTCGCGGCGATCCAGGGGGCGTCGCCGCTCATCCAGGCCGGGTAGGCGAAGAAGAGGAACGCCCGGGCGACGAGGGCCGGGTTGAGGAAGTTCATGCCCGTGCCGCCGAAGATCTCCTTGGCGAGCACGAGGCCGAAGGCCGTGCCGAGCACGACCATCCAGAGCGGGATCGTCGGCGGGAGCGTCAGCGGGATCAGCAGGCCCGAGACGAGGAAGCCCTCGTTCACCTCGTGCTTGCGGATCATCGCGAAGCCGGGCTCGATGATCGCGCCCGTCGCCATCGACGTCGCGTAGACCGGCAGGAAGTAGAGCGCCCCGAAGAGCAGGCAGAGCAGCGGGTTGCGGAAGTCGAAGGGGAGGCCGACGCCCTGCCACAGCGCCATGTGCCACGTGTCGAGCGGCTGGGCGCCGCTCGCGATCGCGAGCTGGGCCTGGTAGCCGGTGTTCCACATCGCCATCAGGATGCAGGGCACGAGCGCGATGACGACGGTGATCATCATGCGCTTGAGGTCCATGCCGTCGCGGACGTGGGAGCCCGTGCGCGTGACCGTGCCGGGCGTGAAGAGGCCGGTGTACTGCGCCTCGTAGATCGGGTAGAGGACCTCGAGCTTGCCGCCCTTCTCGAAGAGGGGCGCGGCGTCCTCGTGGACCTTCCGTAGCCAGTTGATCATCCTTCTTTCTCGATCATCTCAAGGTTCTTTCGCAGGATCGGACCGAACTCGTACTTGCCCGGGCAGACGAAGGTGCAGAGCGCGAGATCCTCTTCGTCGAGCTCGAGGGCGCCGAGTGCCTCTGCCGTCTCGATGTCGCCGACGATGAGTGCGCGAAGCAGATGCGTCGGCAGGATGTCGAAGGGCATGACGTCCTCGTACATGCCGATCGGGACCATGGCGCGCGGCGAGCCGTTGGTGCTCGTGCCCATGGCGAAGAGCTTCTTCGGGTTGAACCACGACGTGTAGATCGGCTTCGTCGAGTAGAGGTCGACGCCGGGCGAGAGCCAGCCGAGGAAGACCTTTTCGCGATCCTCCTCGAGGACTGTCAGCTGGTTGTCGAAGCGGCCGAGGAAGCCGAACGCGTCGCCCATGGACTTCTTGCCCGACAGCGCCGAGCCGGCGATCACGCGCAGCTCGGGGCCGCCGGCGAGGGTGGGGTAGAGCTCGTCGGTGGCCGCGCCCTGTCGCGTGCGCACGAGCCGCGGGTCGTCGACCGTCGGCCCGCCGATCGACACCACGCGCTCGACGTCGAGGCGTCCGGTCGAGAAGAGGCGGCCGATCGAGGCGACCTCCTGGTAGCCGATGTGCCAGACCTCGACGTTGCGGCTGGCAGGCCGGAGCAGGTGGATGTGGAGCCCCACCGAGCCCGCCGGATGCGGCCCGGTGAAGCGCTCGACCTGCACGGGGGCGTCGATCTCGTCGGGCAGGTCCGAGTGCTCGGACACGCAGAGGTAGGTCGGACCATCGGGGCAGAGCTTCGCGAGCGCCCGCAGGCCATTCGCGAAGTCGCCTTCGCGCCCCTCGAGCGCGACCTCCGGGATCGGCGCGAGCGGGTTCGTGTCGATGGCCGTCACGAAGAGCGCCGCGGGCGTGCCGCCCGGAGCCGGCGTCTTGCTGAACGGTCGCGTGCGCAGCCCCGTCCAGGCGCCGCTCTCGACGAGCAGGTCGACGATTTGCTGGCGATCGAGGCTCGCCGGGTCGCCGCCCGTGTACGCAGCGAACGACTCGAACTCGGGGTCGCCCGGTGCGCCGGCGCGCTCACCGTCGCTCAGGTCGATGACCACCGACTGGAACGCGCGGCGCGCGCCACGGTGGACGCCGATCACGCGACCCGCCGCAGGCGCCGTGTGCCGGACGCCTTCGACCTTGCGGTTCTCGAAGAGCAGCTGACCGCGCTTGACGGTCTGCCCCTCTTCGACGTGCATGCGCGGCTTCATGCCCGGGAAGTCGTCCGCCATGACCGCCACGCGCGTGGGCGTGATGGTCTCGCGAACGACCTGGATCGGGCGGCCCGAAATCGGGAGGTCGAGTCCCTTCGAGATCTTGTGGACTGCCATCAGCGGCTGATCAACCCTTCGCTGGTCGTTCTCTGGTTGCTGCTCTCTGCGCCCCTCGGCGCTCCGTGCGCGTCTCGCGAACGGAGCCCGGCGGTCGCATCGTCTGCCTGCTTGCCGACACCGGCTGCCCCCGGCTGCACCGTCGTCCGCCGAGAGCTCCGGCAGCACCGTGCACTTCGTGACGGCCCGCGTTGGCTCTGCGGGGCGCGTCGGGCGCACGGCCGGGCGACTCGATTCGGGCCACGACGGGCCTTCAGGGGGTCGAAACGCGGCAGAGATTAGAGGTGGAAGGTGCTTCTTTCAACTACATGCGCGCACGGCGCGTCCCGATTGGCTCGGCCGTCGGGGGCGCACTGACCGCGGGGCCTCCGGGGTGGAGGCGATTCGTCCAGATCTCGATTCGAGGTGCACCGCTGTGCTGCGGCGGCGGGTCTGCGCTGCGCCTGCGCATCGGGAGCGATCAGGGTCGATCTGGGCAGCAACTGGGCGAGAGCGCACACTTTCGTGTTGCCAGATCTTTTCCGCCACTCATACAATATCGGTGTCACGGTCTTGATACAACCGATCGCCCCCAGAACGCACGAATCGGATTCGAGGAGGTGCACCATGCCCGAGGCTCATCGCGTCCCCACCGCCGAGCAGATCATGGTGACGTCGCTCATCACCTTCCGGCCCGAG
>CAYYSY010000317.1:0-9911 GCA_964474355.1 uncultured Spirochaetaceae bacterium
CCATGACATCGACGTGGATCAGGTCTGCACCGGCATCGGTGACCCTGCGCACCTGATCGCCGATCTCGGCGAAGTGGGCGGCGAGGATCGAGGGTGCGATCTGGACGCTCGGCGGCACGCTCATGTCGATGCTTCCCCTTCCTTCGATTTCTGGCGATGCGATCTCAAACGCTCACGACTTCACGATGCGCGCCGCGAGCTCGACCTCTCACGACCTGATGATCCGCGCCGCGAAGAACCCGTCGGCGTCGTGACGGTGGGGCCAGGTGTGGAGCAGGCCCCGCTCGTTCACCCAGGGACGCACGCTCTCGGGCAGCTCCTCCGGCCCCGCCACCCGGCAGTCGGGGTGACGCTCGAGGAACGCGTCGAGCACCCCTTCGTTCTCTTCGTTCAGCACCGTGCACGTACTGTAGACGAGCGTTCCTCCGGGCCTCAACACGGCGACGGCCTGATCGAGGATGCGCCCCTGCACCGTTGCGAGCTGCTCCGGGTCTTCGGGCTGCACGCGCCAGCGCGCGTCGGGGTTTCGGCGGAGGCTGCCGATGCCCGAGCACGGCGCGTCGACGAGCACCCGGTCGAAGGGCACGTCGTGCGCGCTCTGCTCGGGGTCGCGGGTGGAGGGCAGGTCGCCGAGCGGTTGCGTGCCGTCGCGGACGATCGTGCGCAGGCCGCTGAGGCCCAGGCGCCGCGCCGCTCTCGCGACGAGCTTCAGCCGCTCGGCGTGGCGGTCGAGGGCGAGCACCCGACCCCCCTCGCCGAGCCGCTCGGCGATGCCCGTCGTCTTCGTGCCGGGCGCCGCGCACACGTCGAGCACGTGATCGTCGCCGCTCGCGCCGAGCATCTCGATCACGAGCTGCGACGCCTCGTCCTGCACGGTGAAGTCGCCGGCCACGAAGCCGGGGTCGCGGCGAGGGTCGCCCTTGCGCGCGAGGACGATGCCGTAGGGCGCGCGCACGCACGGCGCGGCGTCGGGATGGCGCTCGCGCAGCTGCGCGAGCAGGTCGTCCCGCGACCAGCGCGCCGCGTTCACGCGCACGGTGAGCGGCGGCGGGTGATTGCAGGCCTCGGCGAAGGCGGCGGCCTCTTCGGGGCCCCACTCGTCGACGAAGCGACGCGCGAGCCACTCGGGCATCGAGAGCCCGTCGCGCACGTGCGCCACGGCGTCGTCCTCGAGGCCGGGCAGCACCCAGCTCTCGTGCTCGCGTGCCACGCGGCGGAGCACCGCATTCACGAGCCCGGTGGCGCGCTCGGCGTGCAGGGCGCGCACGCAGCGCACGGCTTCGTCGACGGCGGCGGTGACGGGGATGCGATCCATGAACAGAAGCTGGTACGCGCCGGCGCGCAGGGCCGTCACGACGAGCGGCTCGAGGTCTTCGAGCTTGCGGTCGACGGCCTGCTCGAGCACCCAGTCGATGCGGCCGCGCCAGCGCAGCGTCCCGTAGACGATCTCGGTCGCCAGCGCGCGGTCGGCCGCGGGCAGATTGCTCTGGGCGAGCGCGTGGTTCAGCGCCAGGTCGGCGTAGGAGCGAAGGCGTTCGACGCGCTCGAGGACGCGCACGGCGAGGAGGCGTGCCTGCGTCGGCGCGCCCGGCTTCTTGGCGGACCCCGCGCCGGGCGCGGGCCCCGTGCGTTGATGTCGCCCGCCGGGCTTGCGGCCGCTCATGATGGGCTCGCGGTGTCGGCCGGTCGGTCGGTCTCGAAGTGGGCGCCTTCGGTGAGGGCGTGTCCGCGCAGGAACGCATCGACGGGCATCGCCCGCTTGCCTTCGCGCTGGACCTCCAGCGGGACCAGCCATCCTTCGCCCGTCGCGACCATCATCTCGGGTCCTCCCGGCGACTCGGCGCCGGGGGCGATCGTACCCGGTATGGCCGCCGCCGCCGTGGGCGCCTCAGCCGGGCTCGCCACGCGGGCGCGGAGCACGCGCAGGGTCTGCACCGCGTCGCCATCGACGAGCGTGCCGAACGCGCCGGGCCGCGGCGCCATGCCATGCACGTGGCGCGCGAGCTCGGTGGCGGGGCGATGCCAGTCGATCCACCCGTCGCTCTTCTGGAGCTTCGGGGCCACGGTGGCCTGGGCCGCGTCCTGGGGTGTCCACTCGACGACGCCTTCGGCGATGGCATCGAGCGCCTCGACGAGGGCCTCCCCCGCGAGTCGGCCCAGGCGCTCGGTCAGCTCGGCGGCGTTCTCCATGGGGTCGATGGGCGTTCGGCGCACGAGCGCGACCGGTCCGGCGTCCATCTCGCGGTCGACACGCATCACCGAGATGCCGGTCTCGGCGTCGCCGTCGAGGATCGACTGGGCGATCGGCGACGCGCCGCGATGGCGCGGCAGCAGGCTCGCGTGGGCGTTGATCATGAAGCCCTTCGCCGGCAGCTCGCGGACCACTCTTGGAATGAACTGGCCGAAAGCCACGACGACGCCGACGTCGGGCGCGTGGCCTTGCAGCGCTTCGACGCAGTCCGGTGCGCCGATCCTCTCGGGCCGGAGCAGCGGCAGGTCCGCCTCGAGGGCGCGAGCCGAGACGGGGGAGGGCGAGGTCTTGCGGCCGCGACCCCGCGCGCGGTCGGGCTGGCTCACGACGCACACCACGTCGTGGCGACTCGCGAGGATCGCATCGAGGCTCGGGAGGGCGATTTCGGGCGTGCCGAGGAAGACGACGCGCAGGGCGGGAGCGGTCAGGACAATATCCACCAGCTCAAGGCTATTCCGCCTCGAGGCGCAGCTGCTTCTTGCGCTTCTGGATGTAGCGGCTGCGCTTCAGGAAGCTGATGCGATCGATGAAGAGCTTGCCGTCGAGGTGGTCGTACTCGTGCTGCATGCACACCGCGCGCAGGCCCGTGCAGTCCTCGACGTACTCCTTGCCATCGATATCGATGGCCTTGATCGTGACCTCGGCTGCGCGCTCGACCTCGGCCGTGAAGTCGGGCACCGAGAGGCAGCCCTCCTCCCAGGTGATCTTGCCCTCGGTGCGCACGAGCTCGGGATTGATCAGCACGATGGGGCTGCGGTCGGCGCCGTCTTCGGACCAGTCGGTGTCGATCACGAACATGCGGATCGCCGCGCCCACCTGCGGCGCCGCGAGTCCGATGCCGGGCTCGTCGTACATCACGTCGCACATGTCGCGCGCGAGCTCGCGGATCTCGTCCGTGATGTCCTCGACGGGCTTCGACACCTGCTTGAGCCGCGGGTCGGGAAACTGCAGGACTTCACGAAGGGCCATGGATCGCCTCATTGGGGCCGGTGTCGCGGCTCGTTCGGAGCGCGATCGCCGGGCTGGGGCAGGGGGCTCGGTCAGGGGTTCGATGCGTGGCGGGCGCGTGCGGTGTGGCGGCGGGACCCGCCGGCCGGACGGCTCGATGTTCGCGCCCTAACCCCCCGGTCTGAAAACGTTTTCGGCGTTATAGCATGTTGACCGGGGCAGCGTCCAGCGAGCCCGCGATCTCGCGCGGCAGGCGTGCGAGCCCGGCGCTGAGCCGCCTGCACGCCTCGCGCACCGCATCGTCGCTCGCGCCCTTCGCGACGACGTAGTAGCGGAACCGGCCGCGCAGCCGGGCGAGCGGCGCCTCGGCCGGTCCGATGAGATCGACGCCGGGGACCTCGCCGGCGTCGGCGACCAGCGCCTCGCCCGCGCGCCGCGTGGCATCGGCGTCCACGCCGGTGAGCAGCACCTGCGCGAGCGAGCCAAAGGGCGGATAGCCGAGCGTCGCGCGGTAGCCGACCTCCTCGCGGAAGAAGCGCTCGTAGTCGTGGGTCACGACCGGCGCGATCGCGTAGTGCTCGGGGACGAAGGTCTGCACCAGCACGCGGCCGGGCGCGCCCGCGCGGCCGGCGCGCCCCGCCACCTGGGTCAGCAGCTGGAACGTGCGCTCGGCCGCGCGGAAGTCGGGCATGTGGAGGCCGAGGTCGGCGGCGATGACGCCGACGAGCCGGACGCCCGGGAAGTCGTGCCCCTTCGCGACCATCTGGGTACCGATCAGCACGTCGAGGTGGCCGTCGCGCAGGTCGCCGAGCACGCGCTCGAGCTGGCCGCGCTTCTGTGCGACGTCGCGGTCGAGTCGCGCGACGCGCGCGTCGGGGAGCAGCGCGCGAATCTCCTCTTCGAGCCGCTGGGTGCCGACGCCGAGGAGCGCCGTGTCGGGCTGCCCGCAGCCGCCGCAGCGATCGGGCGGCGGCTTCTGGAACTCGCAGTAGTGACAGCGGAGCAGCTGCTCGGGGGCGTGGTAGACGAGCGCGACGTCGCAGGCGGAGCAGCGCTCGGCGAAGCCACAGTCGAAGCAGAAGATCTGGGTCGAGAAGCCGCGGCGATTCAGGAAGAGGATCGCCTGCCCGCCCTCGGCGATCGTCTCGCGCAGTGCGCGCTCGAGGGGGCGGGTCACGATCAGCTTCGCACCGCGGCGGCCGCGCTTTCGCTCGGCGTTCAGATCGACGAGCTCCACCGCGGGCAACGGCCGCCCACCGATGCGGCGCTCGAGGCGCAGGCGCACGATCTCGCCGCTCTCCGCCCGGTGCCGGGTCTCGAGCGCCGGCGTCGCCGAACCGAGGATCAGCGGGCAGCCGGCGGCACGCGCGCGGCGCTCGGCGAGCGAGCGCGCGTGGTAGCGGAACCCCTCCTCGTTCTTGTACGCGGTGTCGTGCTCCTCGTCGATCACGATCACGCCGAGCTTCTCGAGCGGGGCGAAGAGCGCGCTACGAGCGCCGACGGCGATCGGCGTGTCGCCCGCGCGCAGTCGCTCCCACTGCTCGAGCCGCTCGCCGGGGCGCAGGCCGCTGTGGAGCACGGCGAGACCGTCGCCGAAGCGGGCGCGCAGCCGCGCGACGATCTGGTGGGTGAGCGAGATCTCGGGCACGAGCACCAGAGCCTGCCTGCCGGCGGCGAGCGCCTCTTCGACCGCGTGCAGGTACACCTCGGTCTTGCCGCTGCCGGTCACGCCGTGCAGCAGGTACTGCTCGTAGCGGTGCTCGCGGACGTCGCTCAGGATGGGGCCCAGAGCGGCCTGCTGCTCGGGCGTCAAGTCGGGGGCGTGGTCGCGGTCGATGGGCGCGCCGAGCACGTTGCGCGGCACCTTGCGGATCTCGCTCGTCGTGAAGCCGCGCTCCTCGAGGGCGCGCACCGCGGCCTGCTCCTTCGCGTCGAGGTCGCGGGTCGAGACCGCGCCGCGCTCGGCGAGATTTCGAAGCGCCGCGGCCTGCTTCGGCGCCCGGGCGAGCACCGTCGCGCAGGCGTCGTCGACGTCGACGCCGGGTGCGACCGAGTGGAAGCGCAGCGTCGCCTCGCGGGCGCTCGGCCTCGCCAGGCGGCGAACGCGGCGGGCGAGGCCGTCGCGGACCAGGGCGTCGAGGGCGCTCGCCGTGCCGCCTTGGGCGCGGGCGAGGCCGCGGGGAGATGCGGCGCCGTCCTCGACGAGCCGAGCGAGCAGCGCATGGGCCGTGCCGCGCATGGCACCGCTCGCGAGCGCGTCGCGGCCGCGCGGCGTCGCCTCGATCACCTCGACGGGCTTGGGGGCGCTGCCGGCGGGCAGCGCGGAGAAGAGGGCGATGCCGACGGGACAGAACGCCTCGGACGCCGCGTCGACGATGATCTGCATGAGCGTGTGCGAGATGACGGGCTCGTCGTCGAGCGCGCGCTTCACCTCATGCAGGCGCTTCGCCTCACCGGGCCGAGGGGTATGCTCCGCGCCGGGCACGACGGCGTCGAGTCCGTCCGCCGTCGACGAGCCGACGACCAGGCCCGCGAGCTCGCGCCCCGCGAAGGGGACGAGCACGCGCACACCGGGATGGACGGCGCCGGAGAGCGCGTGGGGCACGGCGTAGTCGAAGGCGCCCGGGAGCGGCACGGGCAGCGCGACGCGCACCACGTGATCGGTTCGAGGTGTGAAGAGCGGGTCGCTCATGGGCGCAGTCTAGCGGCGCGGGTCACGTGCGTGGATGGGGGGCGACGAACGTTGGGCAAGGCGCCGCGTGTGCGCGTGCAGGAGAGCCGGTACGGCCGCGAGCTGATCGTCGACGAGACGTTCGCGAGTCTCTATCGGCCCGGTGATGCATCGACAGGATCGGTCTGGGACGCGATCGGCGCACCGCTGCTGCTGCGGCCCGAGGACGGGCGCGAGCGGCTGCTGGTGCTCGGGCTCGGCGGCGGCAGCGTGGCCCGGCAGCTGCGTCTGCTCGCGCCCGACGCCGAGATCGTGGCCGTCGAGCTCGATCGCGACGTGGTCGACGTCGCACGCGCCGAGTTCGACCTCGACGCGCTGGGGCTCGAGGTGATCGTCGACGACGCGCTCGCCGTGCTGAAGCGCGAGCGGCGCCGCTTCGACGCGATCTTCGAAGACGTCTTCATCGGTCGCGGCGACGACGTCCACAAGCCGGCATGGATCCCCGACCCCGCGCACCCGCTCGCGCAGCGGCTCCTGAAGCGGGGCGGCCTGCTCGTGACCAACACCCTCGACGAGGCGCCCGCGGTCGCGCGCGCGCTGCGTGCACTCTTCGAGCACGTCGTGTCGATCGCGATCGACGAGTTCGACAACCGGGTGCTGGTGGCGAGCGACACGGCCTTCGACGCCCGCGAGCTGCGCGCGAGGGTGGCGGCCGAGCCGCTCTATGCGGACGCGCTGCCGGCGCTCTCGTTCAAGACCCTCGCGTAGTGCCTGCGCTCTCGTTCAAGACTCTCGCGTAGTGCCGGCGCTCTCGTTCAAGACCCTTGCGTAGTGCCGGCACTCAGCGCGCGTCGTCGAGGAACTGCAGCACCACGTGGTTGAAGCGCTCGGCGCTCTCGGCCATGACGAGGTGCGCGCCGTAGCTGAGCGTCACGAGCTGCGCCTTCGGGATGAGGTCGGCGAGCTCACGGTGGAACTTCGGCGGCGTCAGCTGATCGTGGCGACCGCAGATGATCATCGTGTCGTGGGGCAGGGCGCCGAGCCGGTCGGCCGTGTCGTGGGCGATGCTTGCCTCGAACTGGCGGATGATCAGATCGTCCGTGAAGGGCGCATCGCCCGAGCCGTGGAACCGCGTCATCGACTTGACGAGGTCTTCCTCCTCGAGCGTCTCGTCCTGCAGAGTCCAGAGCATCCGCTCGTAGACCATCGACGACCGCGGCGTGCCCTGTCGCATCAGGTGTGACCAGTGCTCGAGCAGGATCCGCCGCTTCGCATCGGGCCGCGCGTACGTCCCGACCAGCACGAGCTTCCGCACTAGCTCCGGGTCCGAGAGCGCCAGCTCCTGCGCGACCATCCCACCCATGAAGGGCCCGAGCACGTCGACCGGCCCGACCCCGAGCGCCCGCACCAGCGCCCCGGCATCGGCCGCCAGGTCCGCGATCGAGAACGCCTCGCCCGGATCCTCGCTCTCACCCACCCCGCGATGATCGAAGATCAAGACGTCGCGGCTCTGCACGAACTCGGGCACCTGCAACGCATGCCACCCCGAGCAGGACCCCGCCATGCCCGTCACGAGCAACAGAGGCGGCACCGAAGCCTCCCCCGTCCCCCCATGCAGCTCGTAATAGATCTTCCGCCCAAAGACCTCAGCCAAGGCCATGTCGACTCCCTCCGACTCTTCGCCCACGAACCGAGTCTAGCCGCCCCCGATCACCGACACGCGGCAAAGCCGCGAGGAGGGACCATGAACAGCCGCGGGACCCGGAATCGAGTCGAGCACCCAGCCCCGCCGCGCCCCCCACACCCATACCGGGGGGATGCCCTTCCTCATCAACCGACTCGGCAGGACCGCGAAGCACACGGTCCCCTCCTCGGGATTTTCGGGTGGCGCCCGCAAGTTGGAGGTGGGCGTTGCGAAGCAACCGGCTCGAAGGCGCGAGGGCGTGCATGCGCGTACAGCGCGCCCACCGGAATCTGAGGACGACGCCCGAAAATCCCGACCCGAGCAACCCAGCCCGCGAAGCAACACTCAAACTGTGATGGAGAGACGCGCTCGTCTCAGCTGCCCATCTTCTTCAGATCGGACAGCACCCCCTTCGCCACGGCCTTGAGCGTCTCGAAGACACCCTCACCGCCCTGCGCACAAGCCTCGAAGTCCGGAATCTCACCGGGATTCAACAGCTTCTTCATCTCTTCGAGCGGCGCCGCGTTGGGAAGATCGCGCTTGTTGTACTGGATGACGTAAGGGAGCTTTTCGAGCTCGTAGCCCTGCTCCTGGAGGTTCACCTTCAGGTTCTCGAGGCTCTCGACGTTCGCCTCCATGCGCTCGATCTGGCTGTCGGCGACGAAGACGACGCCGTCGACGCCCTTCAAGATGAGCTTGCGGCTCGCGTCGTAGAAGACCTGACCCGGCACGGTGTAGAGGTGGAAGCGGGTCTTGAACCCACGGATCTCGCCGAGGGCGAGCGGGAGGAAGTCGAAGAAGAGGGTCCGCTCGGTCTCGGTGGCGAGCGAGATCATCTTCCCCTTCACGTCGGGGTTCGTCTTCGTGTAGATGTGCTGCAGATTCGTCGTCTTGCCACACAGGCCGGGCCCGTAGTAGACGATCTTGCAGTTGATCTCGCGGGACGAGTAGTTGATGAACGACATGGGTTAGGAGGGCTCAGTCCGAGAACAGGTTGTCGATATCGTCGTCGGTGATCTCGGCGAACGGGCTTCCGCCGCTCGCCGCCGCCTCTGCGTCGGCGTTCTTCTTGATCTCCTCGAAGATCTTGGCGAGCTCGGCGCCCGCCTTCTTGACCCGCAGTCTGACGAGCCCGAGCGAGCTGCGCTCGTCGAACACGACGACCAGGATCATGCGCGCACCCACCAGCGTGATGTGGAGGTTGTCGTGCATGCCCTGGTGGAAGTGAGTGGGGAACTCCTCCTCGCCGACGATCTTGGCGAGGCCGCCGGTGGCCGCGATGCAGCCGGCGGTGAGCGATGCGAGGCTCGTGGAGTCGACGCCCTTCAGCTCACCGGCCTCGCCGATCAGCTGCCCCGCCTTGTCCACCACGAAGACGCCCTTGCTGTTGGCGTCACGCGTCAGCTTATCGATGACGGATTGGATTCGCGTGAAATCCGCTTCGCGCATCACGAGCTGAGATTCGAGCATCGGCACTCCGCCCCTATAACTGCCTGCCCTGAAAGGAAAAACCTCTCGGAACGTACCCCATGCCGCCGCTGGGGCAACCAGGCCAGTGGGGTGCACATCGGACTTGCGGTGAGGTGACTTGAGAGGGGGGACGCCCGAAACGACCCGAGCGCGCTCCCCGGAGCGGGGCCCGCGCCCCTCGCCGACGCCTCGGCCAGAGCGCCCCGGGGCCCGGGCGGGCGCCGGCTCAGGAGCGCAGGCTGCGCCGGTTCTCGAGCGAGCGGCCGACCGTGACGTGGTCGGCGTACTCGAGGTCGCCGCCGAGCGGCATGCCGTAGGCGATGCGGCTCACCGCGACGTCGAAGCCGGAGAGGCGGTCGGCGATGAAGTGGGCCGTCGCGTCGCCCTCTGCATTGGGGTTGGTTGCGAGGATGACCTCGGTGACGCCGCCGCGCTCGACCCGTGCAGCGAGCTCCTCGATGCGAAGGTTCTCGGGGCCCATGCCGTCAATGGGCGAGAGCGCTCCACCGAGCACGTGGTAGAGGCCATGAAAGCCGCCGCTCGACTCGACGCTCGCGAGGTCGGCGGGCTCTTCGACGACGCACAGGAGTGCGCGATCGCGGCGATCGTCCGCGCAGATCGAGCACGGGTTGCGATCGGAGAGGTTGAAGCACGTGGCGCAGACGACCGTGTCGGTCTTTAGACGGCCGATCGCCTCGGAGAGCTCGGCCACGTGGCCATCGGGCGCCGAGAGCAGGTGATACGCGAGCCGCGCCGCCGACTTCTCGCCGATGCCGGGCAGTCGCTTCAGGCTCTCGACGAGTCGATCCATGGCCGGGGACGAAGACATCTCAGCCTCCGAGCCCCATCAACATCGATTGCTGCATCTTGCCGAGCTCTTCCTGGAC